>NZ_CP021361.1:1915000-2224166 GCF_002157145.1 Acidovorax carolinensis | reverse complement strand
GTTGATGCCCACCATGCCGTACTCCAGCGCTTCGCTCACGCGGAAGATGCGGCCCACGTCGCGGCTGTAGAAATAGCTGGCCAGGCCGAACTCGGTGGCATTGGCCGCATCGATGGCTTCCTGCTCGGTCTTGAAAGAAAAGACAGGCGCAAAGGGACCAAAGGTTTCTTCGCGCGCGCACAGCATGTCGGCGGTGGCACCCGCCACCACCGTGGGCTCGAAGAACTGGCCCGAGCCCAGGCTGGACAGGCGCTTGCCGCCTGCCACCACCTGGCCGCCCTTGGCAATGGCGTCATCGACATGGCGCTGCACTTTCACGAGTGCGGCTTCCTCGATCAGCGGGCCCTGGTTCACGCCGGCTTCAAAGCCGTTGCCCACCTTGGCCGTCAAAACCCTGGCAGCGAACTTGGTCACGAACTCGTCGTACACGCCTTCCTGCACGTAAAAGCGGTTGGTGCAAACACAGGTCTGGCCGGCGTTGCGGTACTTGCTGGCAAAGGCGCCTTCCACGGCGCTGTCGATGTCGGCGTCGTCGAACACGATGAAGGGCGCGTTGCCGCCCAGCTCCAGCGACATTTTCTTGACCGTGGGAGCCGACTGCGCCATCAGGATGCGGCCCACCTCGGTGCTGCCCGTGAAGCTGATGTGGCGCACCACGTCGCTGGCGCACAGCACCTTGCCGATGGCGATCGAATTGGCGGCATCGGCACTCAGGATATTGAGCACGCCCGCCGGGATGCCCGCACGCTGGGCCAGTTCAGCCACCGCCAGGGCGGTGAGCGGTGTGAGTTCGGCCGGCTTGATGACCACCGGGCAGCCAGCGGCCAGCGCAGGCGCCACCTTGCGCGTGATCATGGCCAGCGGAAAGTTCCAGGGCGTGATGGCCGCGCACACGCCGATGGGTTGCTTCAGGACCAGCAGGCGGCGGCTGTTGTCGAACTGCGGCAGGGTCTCGCCGTTGATGCGTTTGGCTTCCTCGGCAAACCATTCCACAAAGCTTGCGCCATAAGCCACTTCGCCCTTGGCCTCGGGGAAAGGCTTGCCCTGCTCGGCCGTCATGATGCGGCCCAGGTCGTCCTGGTTGGCCATGAGCAGGTCGTGCCACTTGCGCAGGATGATGCTGCGCTCCTTGGCGGTTTTGGTTTTCCAGGCTGGCCAGGCGGCGTTGGCGGCGGCGATGGCGGCCTCGGCGTCCTGCGGGCCCAGGTTGGCCACATCGGCCAGCTTTTGCCCCGTGGCAGGGTCGTGCACGTCAAAGCGGCTGCTGCCCGCCACCCACTGGCCGTTGATCAGGCCATCGGTCTTGAGGAGGCTGGGGTCGTTGAGCTGAGCGAGGGGGGAGGTTTTGGTGTCCATGCTTGTCTCGTGTGGGCGGGTAAAACCCAAGCGTAGCACCTGACGAACCTGAGCGCAGCGCCGCTTCTTTGCAGGGGCTGTTCAGCCGATCTTCAGGGGGCGTTTCCACAATGGTCCCCATGCCAATCCGGCATGCCAACAGGAGATCATCATGAAGACCCATACCCTTTGCGCCGCAGCCGCTGCACTGCTGCTGGGCACATCCGCCTTTGCCGATTCCCCATCGTGCACGGCGACCCGCACCGACACCCGGCTCACCCAGGCGCAAATGCTGCAAAAGCTGGTGGACGCGGGCTACTCGATCGAGCGCTTCGCCGTCACCAAAGCAAGCTGCTACAAGATGCACGGCTGGGACAAGGACGGCAATCGCGTCGAGATCGTCCATCACCCGGTGGACGGCCGCATCGTGAAACTGGAAATGACCACCAAGCAGGGCTGACGGCGGGATTCGGGTTGAGGGCCGGGCATCAGGGCGGGGGCGGGTGGCGGGTGAAACCCCCTAAAATCCCCCGTCCGCCTGCCTGGAGCAGCGCAGGCCTGCCGCAGCACCTCCGTTCGTGAAGAAAAAGCCCATGACCCCTACATTCACCGTTGCCGACATCCGCAAGACTTTCCTGGACTTTTTTGCCTCCAAGGGTCACACCATCGTGGCATCCAGCCCGCTGGTGCCCGGCAACGACCCGACGCTGATGTTCACCAACTCGGGCATGGTGCAGTTCAAGGATGTGTTTCTGGGCACCGACAAGCGTCCCTACAACCGGGCCGTGTCTGTGCAGGCCTGTCTGCGCGCCGGCGGCAAGCACAACGATCTGGAGAACGTGGGCTATACCGCGCGCCACCACACCTTCTTCGAGATGCTGGGCAACTGGAGCTTTGGCGACTACTTCAAGCGCGAGTCGCTGAAATGGGCCTGGGAGCTGCTGACCGAGGTCTACAAGCTGCCCGCCGACCGCCTGCTGGCCACCGTGTACCAGGAGGACGACGAGGCCTATGACATCTGGACCAAGGAAATCGGCCTGCCGCCCGAGCGCGTCATCCGCATTGGCGACAACAAGGGTGGGCGCTACAAGTCCGACAACTTCTGGATGATGGCTGATACGGGACCTTGCGGCCCCTGCAGCGAGATCTTCTACGACCACGGCGACCATATCCCCGGCGGCCCTCCGGGCAGCCCCGATGAAGACGGCGACCGCTTCATCGAAATCTGGAACAACGTGTTCATGCAGTTCAACATGGACGAGACCGGTGCAGTGACCCCGCTGCCAGCGCCCTGCGTGGACACCGGCATGGGGCTGGAGCGGCTGGCGGCCATCCTGCAGCATGTGCACAGCAACTACGAAATCGACCTGTTCGACGCGCTCATCAAGGCTGCAGCGCGCGAAACCGGTGAGACGGACCTGAATCACAAATCCCTGCGCGTGATTGCCGACCACATCCGCGCCACCGCGTTTTTGGTGAGCGACGGCGTGATCCCCAGCAACGAAGGCCGCGGCTACGTGCAGCGCCGCATCGTGCGCCGCGCCATCCGTCACGGTTACAAGCTGGGCAAAAAGACGCCGTTCTTCCACAAGCTGGTGGCCGACCTGGTGCGCGTGATGGGCGATGCCTACCCCTCGCTGCGCGCGCAGGAGCAGCGCATCACCGAGGTGCTCAAGACCGAGGAAGAGCGATTCTTCGAAACACTGGCCAACGGCATGGAAATTCTCGACGCGGCCCTGGACGGCGGCGCCAAGGTGCTGCCCGGCGACGTGGCCTTCAAGCTGCACGACACTTATGGCTTTCCGCTCGATTTGACCAACGACGTGTGCCGCGAACGCGACGTGGAAGTGGACGAGGCCGGCTTCAAGACCGCCATGGAAAAGCAGAAGGCCCAGGCCCGCGCGGCTGGCAAGTTCAAGATGGACAAGGCGCTGGAGTACACCGGCGCGGCCAACCAGTTCACCGGCTACGAGCACCTGGCAGAAACTGCAAAAATCGTAGCTATCTACGTAGACGGCACAAGCGCTGCAGCCCTGAAAGCGGGCCAGAACGGCGTGGTGGTGCTCGATACGACCCCGTTTTACGCCGAAAGCGGCGGCCAGGTGGGTGACGAGGGCGTCATCACCAGCGGTTCGGCCCGTTTTGCGGTGGGCGACACCCTCAAGATCAAGGCCGATGTGTTTGGCCACCACGGCACGCTCGAAGAGGGCACGCTGAACGTGGGCGACACGGTGCAGGCCCAGGTCAACACCGCCGTGCGCGCCGCCACCATGCGCAACCACTCGGTCACGCACATCATGCACAAGGCATTGCGCGAAGTGCTGGGCAGCCACGTGCAGCAAAAGGGCAGCCTGGTCAACGCCGAGCGCACGCGCTTTGACTTTGCGCACAACGCCGCCGTGACCGATGCCGAGATCCGCGAGATCGAGCGCCGCGTCAACGAGGAAATCCTCGCCAACCAGCCCACGCAGGCCCGCGTGATGGACATCGAGTCGGCCCAGAAGACCGGCGCCATGATGCTGTTCGGCGAGAAGTACGGCGAGACCGTGCGCGTGCTCGATATCGGCACCAGCCGCGAACTGTGTGGCGGCACGCACGTGCAGCGCACGGGCGACATCGGCCTGTTCAAGGTGGTGGGCGAAGGCGGTGTGGCCGCAGGCATTCGCCGTATCGAGGCCGTGACCGGCGCCAACGCGCTGGCCTATCTGCAGAACCTGGAAGACACCGTGAACCAGGCCGCCAGCACCCTCAAGACCCCGGTGGCCGAGCTGAACACCCGCATTGCCCAGGCGCTGGAGAACGTCCGCACGCTGGAAAAGGAAGTCGCCGCCCTCAAGGGCAAGCTGGCTTCTGCCCAGGGCGACGAGTTGTTGACGCAGGCAGTGGAGGTGAAGGGCCTCAAGGTACTTGCCGTCGTGCTGCCCGGTGCCGACGCGAAGACCCTGCGCGACACCATGGACAAGCTCAAGGACAAGCTCAAGACGGCCGCCATCGTGCTGGCAGCTGTCGATGGCGACAAGGTGCAGATCGCAGCGGGCGTGACGGCCGACAGCGTGGGCCGCATCAAGGCCGGTGAGCTGGTGAACTTTGTGGCCAGCCAAGTGGGTGGCAAGGGCGGCGGCAAGCCCGACATGGCCATGGCCGGTGGCACCGATGCCTCCAAGCTGCCCGCAGCGCTGGCCTCGGTGACGGGTTGGGTGACCCAGCAGCTGTGATGGCCAGCGGCGGCGCCCGCTGATCCACGCCAACGGGGTGACTTGTAACCGTTTGCACTTACTATCGGGTGCATGGATTCACAACGCGCCCCGGGTTCCGATTCCAACCGTCACCAGGCGCTCCGCGCCGGAGTGGGAGCGCAGCAGCCTTGGTGGAGGCGCATCACCGTCCGCTTTGAGGTGCTGAGTGCCTCGGTGGTGGTGCTGGCCATGCTGCTGCTGACGGCGCTGATGGCATACCAGCTCAGCGCCAGTGCCCGCCAGGCCATCACGACAGCCTCCAGTGAGAGCGCACAGCGCATCAGCCAAATCATCAGCGAGCGGGTGCATCGTATCGTGGATCCGGCCGACGCCACCTTGAGGCTGCTGGCGTTCGACCCTGTCACCACGGCACCCAATCTTGCCGCGCGTCTGCGTCGCCTGCCGGTTCTGACTCGTTTGCTCAATCAGAACCAGCTGTTGTCGGCCGTGTACGTGGGCTACCCCGACGGGCAGTTTCTGCTTGTACGGCCGCTGCGCCACGCGGACTTGCGCGAGAAGCTGGGTGCGCCGCAGAACGCCGCATTTCTTTTGCAGTCGCGGGCACAAGAGCAGGGCGGTGCGCCCCTGGAGGGGCGATGGAGTGTTGGCGCCGACCGAAAACTGAGCCACTTTTGAGGGTAGTGCCGACCCAAAACTGAGCCAGGTGAACAACTTAATCTGCTGCTTTTTTGTGCAGCAGAGGACAAGGAGTGATCACCATGGACATGATTGGCAGGATCCGGCATTTGTATGCCCGCAAGAACAAATCGGAGCGCGAGATATCGCGCATGACAGGGCTATCGCGCAACACGGTGGCGAAGTGGCTGCACGGCGAGGTGGACGGCCCACCGAGGTACCGCCGCAGCGAACAGCCCAACAAACTGACGGCGTTTCATGACGCGCTCATGCTGGCCTTGAAGGCCGATGCACGGCGGCCCAAACACGAGCGGCGCACGGCCAAGGCGCTGTACGCCGAGATCAGGCAAGCGGGCTACGAAGGGGGTTACACGCGGGTGACCGACTTCATCCGGGCGTGGCGCCAGAGCGAGGGTCAGGGGGCGGCCGTCAATGCCTTCGTGCCGCTGGCCTTCGAGCTGGGAGAGGCTTTCCAGTTCGACTGGAGCGAGGAAGGCATGGTGATCGGCGGCATCTACTACCGGGTGCAGGTCTCGCATATGAAGCTGTGTGCTTCGCGGGCCTTCTGGCTGGTGGCGTACCCCAGCCAGGGTCACGAGATGCTGTTCGATGCCCACACCCGATCGTTCGCCGCGCTGGGCGGCGTGGCACGCCGGGGCATCTACGACAACATGAAGACCGCTGTAGACAAGGTCAAGAAGGGCAAGGGACGCATCGTCAACGAGCGCTTTGCCACCATGTGCGCGCACTACCTCTATGACCCGGACTTCTGCAACGTGGCCAGCGGCTGGGAGAAAGGGGTGGTGGAGAAGAACGTGCAGGACAGCCGCCGACGCATCTGGATCGACGCGGCGCAGATCAAGTTCGGCAGCTTCACCGAACTCAACGCCTGGCTGGGCCAGCGCTGCCGCGCGTTGTGGGACGAGGTACGCCACCCCGAGCACAAGCAGTTCAGCGTGTCGGAGATGCTCGAACACGAGCGGGCGCACCTCATGCCCATGCCGCTGCCCTTCGACGGCTACGTCGAGAAACCCGCGCGGGTTTCCAGCACCTGCCTGGTGTCTGTGGCGCGCAACCGGTATTCGGTGCCGTGCGAACGCGTGGGCCAGATGGTGAGCACGCGGCTGTACCCGGGCCGCGTGGTCATCGTGGCCGATGATGAGGTCATCGCCCGCCACGAACGTCTGAGCAACGCGGGCGAGACCCGGTACGACTGGCAGCACTACATCCCGCTGCTGCAGAGAAAGCCCGGGGCGCTGAGAAACGGAGCGCCCTTTGCGGACATGCCCGAGCCACTGCAGCGGCTGCGCCGCGGGCTATTGCGTAACCCGGGAGGCGACCGGGTGATGGCGCAAGTGCTGGCGATTGTGCTTGGCGCCGGTCTGGACGCGGTGCTGGTGGCCATCGAGCTGGCGCTGGAGAGCGGTGCGCCAGGCAAGGTGAGCGTGGAGCATGTGGTCAACGTGCTGAGCCGGCTCAACGCGCAGCCGGCACCTCCCACGGCGGCCACACGGCTGAAGGTGACAACGCCACCGCTGGCAAACACGGCCCGCTACGACAGCCTTCGGGCCGACACCGCGGACAGTGCCGTGGGCGCCACCACCGAAGGAGCCCGCCATGAAGACTGATGTGCTGGTCGAACTCAAGGCGCTGCGCCTGCACGGCATGGCCGGTGCCTGGGCTGATCTGGTCGAGCAAGGCGGTGGCGATGGCGGCGGCCTGGGCATCGAGACCTCGCGCTGGCTGATCGAGCACCTGCTGCAGGCCGAGGGCACGGACCGGGCGATGCGCTCGATCAGCCACCAGATGCACGCGGCGAAGTTCCCGGTGCACCGGGACATGGCGGGCTTTGACTTCTCGGTCTCGCCGGTGGACCGAAAGCTCGTCACCACGCTGGCCGGCACTGCCTTTACCGACGAGGCGCACAACGTGGTGCTGGTGGGCGGCCCGGGCACGGGCAAGACCCATCTGGCCACTGCCATCGGCGTCTCGGGCATCACCCGCCATGGCAAGCGGGTGCGGTTCTACTCCACGGTCGATCTGGTTAACGCACTGGAGCAGGAGAAGGCGCAGGGCAAGGCCGGTCGCATCGCCACCAGCTTGCTGCGCATGGACCTGATCATCCTGGACGAGCTGGGTTATCTGCCGTTCAGCCAGGCCGGCGGGGCGCTGCTGTTCCACCTGCTGAGCAAGCTGTACGAACACACCAGCGTGATGATCACGACCAACCTGGACTTCGCCGAATGGTCCAGCGTGTTCGGCGACGCGAAGATGACCACCGCGCTGCTGGACCGTCTCACGCACCACTGCCACATCGTGGAGACGGGCAACGAGTCGATCCGGTTCAGCCGCAGCACGGCCGCTGCGAAGAAGCGGATCAAGGCCCGGGAACAGGACCGAAAGAGTGCCTCAACGCAGGCTGAGCCCGACCCATTCTGAGCAGGCACCGCGCAGGGCAAGCCGCTACGGGCTACGCCCTTCGCGGCTTGCCCAGCGCCTTCAACACATCAGCAAGGAGATCAGCAAACCAGGATAGCACCTACACTTATCCACAGCCGACCCTTGAAACGTCGGCTTCCACCCCTGGCTCAATATTCAGTCGGCACGGTGGCTCAGATTTGGATCGGCGCCGACAGCGATGGAGTTTTTACGATGCGCAGCTGCAGCTGCTGGCCACGTCGATTCGCCCAGAATACAGCTATGACCCGCGCACACGTCCTTGGTATGCAGAGGCGCGGCAAACCAGCGCGCAGATACTTACGGCACCTTATGTGTTTTTCACCACGCAGGAGTTGGGCGTCACGTTGAGCCAACCCAGTGAAGAGGGCCGTGCCGTGCTGGGTCTGGATGTGGCACTGACCGATCTGGGCAGGGAGATCGGTCAATTGCGCCTCATGCCGCGCACCGAGATTGCGGTTGTGGACAAGGATTTCCGCCTGCTTGCCTATCCTGACATGTCCCGCGTGCTGCAGCTCGATGGCGAAGTGACCCACACGCGACCTCTGAGCGAGTTGGGCGTGCCCAGCCTGATGGCGCTGCAGCCGCTGCATGTGCGAAACGGCGAGTCGCGCCGCTTTGAGGCACAGGGCGAAGAATGGCTGGGCCAGGTGCAGCCGCTTCCATCCATGCGCTGGAATGACTTGCAGTTGCTGATGAGCATTCCCACGGCGGAACTGCTCAAGGACCTCAATCGGGACTTGCGCCGGCAGGTGTGGATTGCCCTGGGGCTGCTTGCAGCGCTTCTGCCCTTGGGGTGGATCGCCGGGCGGCGCGTGGGACGCAGCATCAGTGGCCTGACAGCCCAGGCCCATGCACTGGCGCGTTTTGATTTCCGGCGCCCGCCGCGCCCGGATTCCCAGGTGCGCGAGGTGCGCGAGCTGGGGCTTGTGATGGACCGCATGTCCGACACCATCCAGGATTTTTTGCACATTTCCCACCACATCAGTGCCGAGTCGCGCCTGGATGTGATGCTGTCAAGCGTGCTCTACCAGCTGGTGCAGGCGACCAGTTGTCGCAGCGGCGCCGTCTATCTGGTGGATGCCAAACACGCAAACCTGGTGCGCACAGCCCGCCATTGCGAGGATCCGCAGGACCAACCGCGCTATCCGGACCAGCTGGGAATGGCGCATTTCATTAACTACGCGGATCGCCAGGCGGAGGACGAAGAAGCGGCACTGGACGAACCGGACATGCCTGCGCAGCAGGTGCTGCGTGCCCAGCTGCACACGCGGGGCGGCCAGCCACTGGGGCTGTTGGTGCTGCGCTTTGTGCAGGACCAGCGCCGCGATGGTGGCAACTTTCGCGCTTTTGTGGAGAAACTTTCGGGCACCTTGTCGGTGGCCATTGAAACGCGCAACCTCATCGAGGGGCAGCGCAAGCTGTTTGATGCGGTCATCCTGGTGCTGGCCCATACGATCGACGCCAAGAGCCCCTACACCGGCGGCCACTGCGAGCGGGTGCCCCAGTTGGCCGAGGCCTTGATGCAGCGCATTTGCGACACTCGGGAAGGGCCTTTTGCCGAGGTTTCCATGACCGATGCCGAGATGTATGAGTTTCGCCTGGGAGCATGGCTGCATGACGTTGGCAAGGTCACCAGCCCCGAGCACATCATCGACAAGGCCACCAAGCTCGAGACCATCTACAACCGGATCCATGAAGTGCGCATGCGCTTTGAGGTGTTGTGGCGGGATGCTGAACTGGACTATTGGCAGCAGCGGGAGGATGGCGGCGACCCGGCAAGGCTGCAGACCGAACTCGTGCGCAAGCGCGCTCAGCTGCAGGAAGATTTTGCCTTCGTGGCTGGCAGCAACGTTGGAGGCGAAGCCATGGCTGATTCCGATGTGCAGCGCCTGCAGGCCATTGGCCAGACCCAGTGGCAACGGCATTTTGACGACCGTATCGGCCTGTCGCAGGCTGAACGCGAGCGGCTTGCGGGAGTGCCGCCGCGCAACCTGCCGGCCACCGAATGCCTGCTCGCCGACCGGCCGGAGCACGTCGTGCCCTGGGGAGGGCAACGCCCGCCGGTGGAGGTGGGCAACCCGGCCAATCAATGGGGCTTTGACATGGTACTGCCCCCGCAGGAGATTCACCTGGGCGAGTTGCACAACCTCTCGGTGCGACGCGGCACGCTCACGGCAGAAGACCGTTTCAAGATCAACGACCACATTGTGCAGACCATCATCATGCTCAACAGCCTGCCATTTCCGCCGCATCTGGCGCGCGTGCCAGCCATTGCGGGTTCGCACCATGAAAAGCTCGATGGAACGGGCTATCCGCGGCGCCTCAAGGGCGATGAGCTCACGCTGGCGGACCGGGTGATGACACTGGCGGATATCTTTGAGGCACTGACCGCCTCCGACAGGCCTTACAAGCTACCCAAGACGCTTTCAGAGTCATTGGCAATCATGGCCGGCATGGTGCGTAACCAGCACATCGATTCGCAGGTGTTCCGCGTTTTTCTGCATGGCGGCGTCTGGCGAGACTATGCCGAGCAATTCTTGCCGTTGGCCCAGCATGATGCGGTCGATCTGGATGCCATTGAGCGCCTGGCAGATCTGAAGCCAGCTCCCGCGCTGGCGCTGCAGGACTGAGCCTCAGAACAGCTCGACGCTGTCGTTGGCCACCTTGGCTGCCAGATGGCCGCTGGCCACCAGATCGTCGTAGAAACAGACCTGGTTGCGCCCGTTTTCCTTGGCGTGGTAGAGCGCCTGGTCGGCCTGCCCCAGGATTTCCACCGGCGAGCCCCTGGATGTGCTGACAAAACCCATGCTCACGGTCACCTGTCCCACCTGGGGGAAATGGTATTCCTGCACGGCGAGGCGAAAGCGGTTGAACACCTTGTGCGCCGTGGCCAGGTTCGTGGAGCGCAGCAGCACCACAAACTCTTCGCCCCCGAAGCGGAAGATGCGGTCGTGGCTGCGAAAGGAGCTGCGCAGGATGTTGGCAATCAGGATCAGCACCTCGTCGCCATACAGGTGGCCGAAGCGGTCGTTGACTTGCTTGAAATGGTCCACGTCCACCACGGCCAGCCATTGCTCGACAGCGGGTTCGCCGCAGGACGCTTCGTCGCCGTCCGGCACGCCCGCTGCGGCCGGGCTCATACGGCGGGCCAGGCTGGCGGTGGGGTTGCGGGAAAACTGCTCGTCAAAGGTCTTGCGATTGAGCAGCCCCGTGAGTGCGTCGCGCTCGCTGTAGTCCAGCAGGCTCTGGTAGTTCTGGTAGACGTGAAAGATCCCCTGGATCACATCGAGCTTGTGCGCAGAAAAGGGCCGCGACTGCGTGATCTCCAGACAGGTGCTGACCTTGTCGTGCATCCACACGGGCAACCACAGCGTATAGCGACTTTTTTGCACGCTGGCCGTTGCGCGGATCTCGCGTTTCTCGATGCACTGGCACAGGGCCGGGTAGTTGTGCAGGGGTTCGCGGTGCGGGTCGCTGGCGGCTTCCGAGTCGGTGGAAACCAGTTCGCCATTCTGCAGCCAGGTGCGTGGGCGCACATGGGTGGTGCCGCCATCGGTGAACACTTCGAGAGCCCGCACTTCGGTGGTGCTGTTGAGCTGTTGCAGCGTTGACAGCACCGACACTTCCAGGCGCAAGTGGTCTCGGTGGCCGGTCATTTCGACCAGGTTTTGCAGGATGGGCTTCATGAACAGGGGGGGGCTGCGCTTGCGTTTTCGGGCACTCAGCTGCGGCGCACGAAGACCACGTCCCAGACGCCATGCCCCAGTCGCAGGCCACGGTTCTCGAACTTGGTCAGGGGGCGGTAATCGGGTTGCGGTGCAAAGCCTTCGGCGGTGTTGGCAAGCAAGGGCTCTGCGCCCAGCACCTGGAGCATCTGCTCGGCATAGGGTTGCCAGTCGGTGGCGCAGTGCAGGTAGCCACCGGGCTTGAGGCGCGCGGCCAGCTTGGCAACAAGGGGGGACTGGATCAGGCGGCGCTTGTTGTGCTTCTTCTTGTGCCACGGGTCTGGGAAGAAGATGTGGATGCCGTCCAGGCAGGCGGGCGGCAGCATGTTGTCGATCACCTCGACGGCATCATGCTGCAGGATGCGAATGTTGGTCAGGCCGTGCTCGCCAATGCGCTTGAGCAGGGCGCCAACACCGGGTTCGTGTACTTCGCAGCACAGAAAATTGTCGTCGGGGCGCACCTTGGCGATGTGGGCCGTGGCCTCGCCCATGCCAAACCCGATTTCGAGCACCAGCGGTGCGTTGCGGCCGAAGGCCGCATCGGCATTAAGCGGGGCCGCGGTGTAGGGCAGCACAAAGCGGGGGCCCAGCTCCTCGAAGGCTTTGGCCTGGCCGGTGGTGGTGCGGCCGGCGCGGCGCACAAAGCTCTTGATGGTCTTGGGGTAGGCCACGCCGGGGGGCGGTGTGCCGTCGGGGGCAGGGGCGGCAGCGGCTGAAGCGGCTGCAGGGCGCGCGGAGTCTGGAGAAATGATCAGTTCGGTCACGATGGCCCATTGTAGGTTCGCGCCCAGGCATTGACCCACATCCCCAATGCGTCCGGTAGCGAATTTTTGTGCGAAGGGTCCAGGGGCGGAAGGCCGAGCGTCCGGGCCGCGTTGCCCAGGGCCTGCAGGGGATCATCAAGGTCGAGCGCCGCGGCGCCGTTTTGCTTGGAGAGTTTTTCCCCATTGGCGCCGCAGACCAGCGGGGTGTGCAGGTAGCTCGGTGTTGCCACCCCCAGCGCCTGCTGCAGCAGGATCTGGCGCGGCGTGTTGTCGGCCAGGTCTTCGCCGCGCACCACATGGGTGATCTGCTGGGCCGCGTCGTCCACCACCACGGCCAGCTGGTAGGCCCACAGTCCGTCTGCGCGGCGCAACACGAAGTCGCCCACAGCGCTGGCCACATGCTGCGCCTGGGGGCCGAGGCGACGGTCCGCCCAGCGCACCGTACCGTTTGCTATTGAAAATGTAGCTGCTTGCGCTTTATCCATAGGCGCTAGAGGGTATTTTGGCTTGAATTCCGTGGTGTTGAACCGCCACGATCGCGCGGGCCGGCCACGCAGGCCATGGCGGCAGGTGCCGGGGTAGGGCAAGGTGGCGTGGCGTGCGCGGTCATGGCCTTGCGCCGCATGGGCGTCTTCGATGTCCTTGCGGGAACAGGCACAGGGGTAGGTATGGCCCTGTGCGATGAGCTGGTCCAGCGCCTGCTGGTACAGCGCGCCGCGCTCGGATTGCCATACCGGCGGTGCGTCGGGCAGCAGCCCGCAGGTGGCCAGCTGCTGCAAGATGAGTTCGGCAGCGCCGCGCACGCAACGTGGTGTGTCCACATCTTCGATGCGCACCAGCCAGCGTCCGCCGCGCCCCTCGTTCCAGGCCCGCGCATCCAGCCAACTGGACAGCGCCGCCACCAGCGAGCCCGCATGCAGCGGACCGGTGGGCGAGGGGGCAAAGCGGCCCTGGTACGTGGTAACCGCCCGGCGGGCCCCTTCACCGCCCGTCATGCCACGGCGAGTGCCAGCTCCAGACCGGACACAAAAGCGTCTTCCAGGCGGTGGCCCAGGCACCAGTCGCCGCAGGCGCCCAGGGCCATGCTGGCGTCCCACAGGTGGCTCTGGCCCATGGGCTGCGTGGTTTGCGCATAGCGCCAGCGGCGCGTATCGGCATGGGTGGGTTCGGCCCGAATGCCGGTGACTTCGGAAAACGCCTTGAGCAGCTTGGACTGCACGCGCTCGGCGTCGTCTTCCAGGTGCTCTGCCGACCAGGCCGGACTGGCTTGCACCGTCCAGCGTTCGACGGTGGTGCGGCCGGGTTTGGACGACTCGCGTGCCAGCCACGAAATGCGGTGGTGGGTGCTGCGGGCTGCGTTCCATTGGGGGCCGAGGGTGGTCAGGCCCGGGCGCACGGCTTGCGGGTAGGCGAGCATCAGCGTCCAGCAGGGGGCGGTGGTCACGCGCGCCATGGCGGTGCTCAGCGGGGTTTCCAGCGCGGAAACCGCCAGCAGCGCCTGGGCCGGCGTGGCGGGCTGGGCCAGCAGCACGGCATCAAAGCCGGCATACACATGCTGCGTGCCGCCCGCGCCTTCGGTGCGCACCTGCCAGTGGGCGCCATCGAGCGGGTCGCGCTCGATGCTGCTCACGCGGGTGTCGGTGATGAGTTGGCCGGCCTGCAGCAGCGGGGCCGCCCAGGTGGTGACGAGGGCGCTCATGCCCGGGCTGGCCACCCAGTGGGGTTCGCGGGTGGGCAGGCCCGCGGCCGCCACGCGGCCTGCAGCATCGAGCACGCGCACGGCGTTGGCGCTCCAGGGCCGGCACACGCCGGGCACGGTGTCTATGGCTTGTGCAAAACGCGGGTCCCGCACGGTGAAATATTGCGCACCGGCGTCAAAGCTGCCGAACGGGGAGTCGATGGTGGTGGTGCGCCCACCGGCCCTGGACGATTTTTCAAAGACAGTGACCTGGTGGCCTGCCTGCACCAGCGTGCGCGCGCAAACCACGCCGGCCATGCCGCGCCAATGATGGCGAAATGGCGTGGCGTTTTGGCGGTCTTTGCCGCTGTGCCAGGCTGGCGTTTGGCAGGGGCTGCTGCAGGGGAGCCGGGGCGTCGGGGCCGTTTGGCGGGGCGGGAAACGGGTTTTTTCATGGAAGGCCTTTCGGAGACGGTCGGCAGAAGAAATCTGACAAGGGCCACTCTACACGCGTGGCGCGGGGGCGGGCATCAGAAATGATGGTGGTTTTCCAGCAGGGCGCGGCGCGTGGCCGGGCTTTGCAGCTGGTTCAGCCACCATTGCAGGGCGCGCCCCGCCGCCGTGAAGCCGGGGCCACCCCATGCATAGTGCATGCGCATGTTGCGCTCGGGGCGGGCCACGCGGCGTGCCACCAAATGGCCGGCTTCCAGGTAGGGGCGCACCATGGGCTCGGGCAGAAAGCCTCCGCCCAGGCCGCGCAATTGCGCCTGCACCTTGGCCTGCATGGTGTCCACCGTCAGCACGTCCTGCCCGCCCAGCAGGCCCATGGTGGCGCCGCCGCGTTGCGCGGAGTCGGCCACGGCCACCGCGCGGTGCTGCAGCAAGGTGGCGTCGGTGAGGGGTTCCGGCACCGATGCCAGCGGGTGGTGGGGCGCCACCACATAGATGAACAGCATCTCGCCGAGCAGGCTCTGCTGCAGTCCGGCCACGTTCGAGCCCTCGACCGAGACACCGATGGCCAGGTCGGCGTGTCCCGAGGTCAGCGCCTCCAGGGTGCCGGTCAGGATGCCGTCGCGCAGCTTCAGGTGGGTGGGCGGGGCCATGGCGTAAAACGCTTCGACCAGCTCCAGCATGGTGTGGGGCGAGACCACGCCATCGACGGCAATCGTGAGCTGGGGTTCCCAGCCCGTGGCCACGCGGCGCACGCGGTTGGCCACGGCGTCGATCTCGCGCAGCAGCCGTGCGCCTTCGCGCAGCAGCTCGGCGCCGGCTTCGGTGGGGCGCGCCTGGCGGGCCGTGCGGTCAAACAGCAGCACGTCCAGCGCATCTTCGATCTGGCGAACCCGGTAGGTCAGCGCGCTGGGCACCAGGCCCAGTTGCCGGGCCGCCGCCGCAAAGCTGCCGGTTTCCGAGATCACCTGTAGCATGGCGAGGCTGTCCGGGGTGAGAACGTCGTAGGGGTGGTGCATGGTGCGCGCAGGTTAGTTCAGATATTTTGAACGATTCCGACAATCCTGCAGGCCCTGCGATAGCGCCCCGCCCAATACAGTGGAGTCTTGAAAGGAGCAATCAACATGCTGACTGTTCGTAAATCGCAAGACCGGGGCCACGCCGACCATGGCTGGCTCAATTCTTTCCACAGCTTTTCGTTTGCGGGTTACTACGATCCGCGCCATATGGGATTTGGCAACCTGCGTGTCATCAATGAGGACCGCATCGCGCCCGGCACCGGCTTTGGCACCCACAGCCACCGCGACATGGAAATCATCAGCTATGTGCTGTCGGGCGAGTTGGCCCACAAGGACAGCATGGGCAACGTGAAGGGCATTCCACCCGGCGATGTCCAGCGCATGAGTGCAGGCACCGGTGTGACGCACAGCGAGTTCAACCACGCGGCAGGCCAGACCACGCATTTCCTGCAGATATGGATCCTGCCCGACCAGCAGGGCATTGCGCCCAGCTACGAGCAAAAGACCTTCACCGCCGCCGAAAAACGCGGTGCGCTGCGGCTGGTGGCGTCTCCCGATGGGGCGCAGGGCTCGGTCACGGTGCATGCCGATGCCGCGCTGTATGCCGGCCTGTTCGATGGCCAGGAGGCCGTCACCCAGACCCTGAACCCGGCGCGCAAGACCTATGTGCACCTGGTGCGCGGTGCGGTGCGTGTCAATGGCCAGCCACTGGCCGCTGGTGACGCCGCGTTGCTTGAAAACGAGTCATCATTGGCACTGGCCGATGGCCAGGACGCCGAGGTGCTGGTGTTTGATTTGGCCGCTTGAGATTTTTTTGTTTCCCTGTCGTTTATTTTTTAGGAGTTCACCATGCTTTCCTCTTTGCAAAACCCACTGGCCCTCGCATCGCGCCTGCTGTTCGCCGCGCTGTTTCTTCCCGCAGGCATTGCCAAGCTCACCGGCTTTGCTGGCACGGTGGGCTATATCTCTTCGGTGGGTTTGCCCATGCCCACCGTTGCGGCGGCCGTTGCCGCTGTGGTCGAAATAGTGGGCAGCCTGGCGCTGATCGTCGGTTTTGGCACGCGCTTTGCCGCGCTGGTGCTGGCCTTCTTCACGCTGGTGGCCAGCTTCTTCTTTCACGCCTACTGGTCGGTGCCGGCCGATGCGCAAATGGTTCAGCAGCTGCTGTTCTTCAAGAACATCGCAGTGGTCGGTGGCTTGCTGGCGCTGACGGCCTTTGGCGCTGGCGCCTGGAGCGTTGACGGCCAGCGCGCCGCCCGCTGAGACCCTGCGCGTTTGCACTCGCCGCCCTGCCGTCATGGAGGGCGGCGAGTGGATTTTTGTATTTGGTTTTTGTCTACCCCTTGCGCAGAAAGCCCCCTTCATGTCTTTGATTGCAGTGGTTTATCACTCTGGCTACGGCCACACCCAGCGCCTGGCCCAGGCCGTGGCCGATGGTGCCGACGCCCAGCTGATCGCGATTGATGCCGACGGCAACCTGCCCGAAGGCGGCTGGGATACCCTGCTGGCCGCCAAGGCCATCATCCTGGGTTCGCCCACTTACATGGCGGGCCCCAGCTGGCAGTTCAAGAAGTTTGCGGATGCCTCGTCCAAGCCCTGGTTCAATCAGGCCTGGAAAGACAAGCTCTTTGCGGGTTTCACCAACAGCGCCAGCCCCAATGGCGACAAGCAGATCACGCTGGACTATCTGTTCCACCTGGCCATGCAGCACGGCGGGCTGTGGGTGGGCGCGGGCACGCTGCCTTCCAATGCGAAGGCGGCCACGCGCAGCGATGTGAACTGGCTGGGCGCGTTCAGCGGTGCCATGGCGCAGTCGCCCTCCGATGCCTCTGCAGCCGAGATGTTTGCGGGTGACCTGGAAACCGGCCGGCTCTTGGGCCAGCGCGTGGCAGCGGTTGCGGCACGCCTGGGCGCATGATGGATCGAACCCACTTTGGAGTTTCCGATGGCTATTGAACTCAATCGCATCACATCCGCCCCCATGGCGCAGACGCTGACCATCCGCAGCCATACGCTCGTGGTGGATGGCACAGCCGCAGAGGGCGGGGACGACACCGGCCCCAATCCGCACGACCTGTACGACGCGGCGCTGGGCTCGTGCAAGGCCCTCACCGTGCTCTGGTATGCGCGCCGCAAGGGCATCCCGGTGAGCGACGTGCGCACGGTGATCGAGCGCGATGCATCGGATGAGCGCGCCGGCACCTACCGCCTCGCGGCCCGCATGCAGATCAGCGGCGAGCTCAGCGATGAGCAGCTGCAGGAACTGCAGGCCGTGGCCCACAAATGCCCGGTGCACAAGCTCATGACGGCCGTCACCACCGAAATCACCACCACCGTGGAGCGCATGGCATGAGCAACGCCCCGCTGCTGCTCACCGGCCATTTCAAGGACCTGGGTGGCGGCTTCACGGTGCGCCGGCTGCTGCCTGCCCTGCAGCAGAGATCGGTGGGGCCGTTCCTGTTTTTTGACCATTTCGGCCCCGTCACCGTGCAGCCAGCCAACGAATACGACGTGCGGCCGCATCCGCACATCGGTCTGGCCACGGTCACCTACCTGTTTTCGGGCGCCATCCTGCACCGCGACAGCCTCGGGAGCGTGCAGCAGATCGAGCCCGGCGCCATCAACTGGATGACCGCCGGGAGCGGCATCGTGCATTCCGAGCGACGCCCGCCCACGCTGGCCAGCCAAAGTTATGTCAACCACGGCATCCAGCTGTGGGCCGCACTGCCGCTGGGGCAGGAAGACTGCCCGCCCTCGTTCACGCACACACCGGCCAGCGCCATCGGGCAGTTGGTGGTCGGTGACGCCGCGGTGCGGGTGCTGATCGGCTCGGCGTTTGGCGTGACCTCGCCGGTGGCCACGATGTCGCCCACGCTGTACCTGGATGTGCAGTTGCCAGCGGGCGGCGTGCTGGAGTTGCCCGCCCTGGCGCAGGAAATGGCGGTGTACGCGGTGGATGCCGCCGTGCAGCTCGATGGCCAGCCGCTGGCCGGGCACACCATGGCCGTGTTGCCGCCCGCCGCGCCGGCCCGCCTGCAGGCGGGCGCCACGGGCGCGCGGCTGATGGTGATTGGCGGTGCGCCGCTGGATGCGCCCCGCCACATGTGGTGGAACTTTGTCTCCAGCAGCAAGGAGCGCATCGTGCAGGCCGCCCATGACTGGGAGGCCGATCAGATGGGCCAGGTGCCCGGAGACTCCGAGCGGATTCCCTTGCCCGCGCACCGGTTCAAACCGTGATGCGAGGCTGAACGCAGGTTTCCAGGTAAATATGCCTCTAGCGCTTGTGTAGCAAGCGCTAGTAGCTCACTTATCAATAGCGTCATCAGGGGCGTTGCGCAGGCTGCCGGCTGACAGGTCGGCGGCCAGCGTGCGGCGCTCGTCAAACACGAAGCAACCGCCGTGGTAATGCGCGCCATCCGTTTCCTCGAAATATTTCAGGATGCCACCTTCGAGCTGGTAGACATGCGTGAGGCCTTCCTCGCGCATCAGGATGGCGGCTTTTTCGCAGCGGATGCCGCCCGTGCAAAAGCTCACCACCGTCTTGTCCGCCAGCTCGGCCTTGTGTGCCTGCAGGGCCGGGGGGAACTCGGTGAACTTGTCGATGCGCCAGTCGATGGCGTTGTCGAACGTGCCTTCATCCACCTCGAAGGCATTGCGCGTGTCCAGCGTCACCACGGGGCGGCCTGCGTCGTCATGGCCTTGGGTTAGCCAGCGGTGCAGGGTGGCGGGCGTGACGGCGGGTGCCCGGCCTGAAGCGGGCTGGATGGCGGGGTGGTCCATGCGGATGATCTCGCGCTTGACCTTGACCAGCATCTTGCGAAACGGCACGGTGTCTGACCAGCTCTCCTTGGGAGCCAGGTCGGTAAAGCGCGGGTCGGTGCGCAGGGCATCGACAAAGCCGTGCACCGCCGCGGCCGGGCCCGCCAGGAACATGTTGATGCCTTCGTGGGCCAGCAAGATGGTGCCTTTGAGCGCGGCGGCGGTGGCCCGCTCGTGCAGCAGCTTGCGCAATGCCTCTGCATCGGGCAATGGCACGAATTTGTAGCAGGAGATGTTCAGGACATGGTTGTTCACGGCGGATCTCTCAGGACGACGCGCCGGCCAGCAGGCAGGACAGCGCTGCGCCGGTGCCGCTGCTTTCAGGCGGTGGGCACCAGCAGCGTGGACTCGATCTTGTTGGCCAGCTGGGCAATGGCCAGTGACGCGGCGCAGCCCGGCGTTTGCAGCAGCAGCAGCTGGCGGCGCATGACGGCATCGCGCACTGCGGGGTCGGCCGGTATGTCGCCCATGTGAATCAGGCGCATGGAGCGGCCCGACTCGGTGCTGACAAAGCGGTCCAGCACCTGCTGCAACTGGCTGGTGATGGCGCGGCCATCGCCCGGCCTGGCGGCCTGGTTGATGACCATGCGCACATGCTGGCGTTTTTGCTGCATGGCCAGCACCTTGATGGCTGCGTAGGCATCGGTGAGCGAGGTGGGCTCGGGCGTGGCCACGATCAGCACTTCGGATGCCAGCGAGACGGAAAACAGCACCACATCGGAGATGCCGGCGCCGGTATCCAGCAGCACCACATCGTAGTTGGGCGTGATCTCCTGGATCACGTTGAGGAACTGGTTGCGCACCTCGGGGGTCAGGCGCGAGTACTCGACCATGCCCGAGCCCGCCAGCAGCACCGAGAAGCCGCCGGGCGCCTGGATGATGGCGTCCTGCAGGGGCGACTTGCCGGTGAACACGTCGTGCAGCGTGACCTTGGGGTGCAGGTTGAGCACCACGTCGAGGTTGGCCAGACCCAGGTCGGCATCGAGCACCAGCACACGCTGGCCTCGTCGGGTCAGGGCGGCGGCCAGATTGGCAGAGACAAAAGTCTTGCCCACACCGCCTTTACCGCTGGTGACGGCAATGATGCGCGCACCGGCGCCTGCCGCTGCAAATGGCGTTGCGGGCGGCACGGGGGTGGCGGCCGGGTTGTTGAAGGGGGGGGACAGCGCGTCGCTCATCTCGTTACTTTCAGTTGACGCTGCCTGCAGGGTCCAGCGGGGGCAGATCGCCCCAGCCCGACGGTGTGTAGAGCGGGCCGAACAACAGGCTTTTTTCTTCGGCACTGACCGTGCTGTCGGGTTGCTCCTCGATGCTCACACGATTGCGGCCCATGGATTTTGCGTTGTACAACTGCTGGTCTGCCCGGTCTGTCCAGAGCAGGGTGGTGGAGCGAATCCATTGCATGGCGAAGGCGCCACCAATGCTGAGCGTGACGTTGACCTCGACCGAGGGCGAAATGCGCACCGGCGTGTTGGCCACCGCACGGCGAATGCGCTCGGCCACCACCTTGCCAAAGCCTGCCTGGCAGGCGGGCAGCACCACGGCAAATTCTTCGCCACCGTAACGTGCCAGCGTGTCCATGGGGCGCACGCAGGCGCTCAGCGTGCGCGCCACCGACTGCAGCACCACGTCGCCGGCCAGATGCCCGTGGGTGTCGTTGATCTGCTTGAAATGGTCGATGTCCAGCATCAGCAGCAATGCGGCCTCGCCCGAGCGCGTCACCCGGTCGATCTCGCGCTCCAGCACCGCCCGAAAATGGCGGCGATTTGCCAGCCCGGTGAGGGGGTCTTTCAGCGACAGCTCGCACAGCCCGTCGATCAGGTTTTGCAGGTAACGCGACGGCTGCTCGCGGCGCAGGGCGGCCTCGCTCCCGCTGGCCTGGGCTACCAGAGCGTGCGCAGTGTCCAGGCGCAGGTCGCGCAGGTCTACGAGGTGGGAGGCCGAATCAGACACGGAATGGGAGAGCCAGAAAGAGCCTGCGAGTGTATCAGCCGACCCGCTCTTTTTGGCCGCCAGAGGCCGCGCCATGGGCGTTTTCTGCCGTGACAGGCAGTTGCTGCAGCGCCCGCAAAGCCTCGGCATCGGTGCGGTACATGGCCAGCCCCGCGCCGGGTTCCAGCACCCCGGCGCGGCGCAGCACCTGTTCCACGGGCAGCTTGAGCCCGCTCAGGTGCAGCGTGCCTGCGCGGGCGCGCAGGGTGGCCACCAGCTGGGCGAAGGTTTCCACACCGGTCACGTCGATGCGGTTGATGGGCTGGGCCAGCAGGCAGACATGCACCACATCGGGGTGTGCGCTCAAGTGGTCCATTACCCGGCGTTCCAGCGCGCTGGCGGAAGCAAAATCAAGTTCGGCATCCATGCGCAGGGCCAGCACATGGGGCGCCAGTGCCGGCAACTGCCAGAGGTGCCGGTCGCGCAGGGTGCCGTCGGGGTGCATGCCCACCTCGATGATGCGTGGGTGCAGGCGCTGGTAGAGGAAATGGCTCAGGTTCATCAGCAGGCCCACCAGCACGCCCCAGTACATGCGGGGGGCCGTGGCCAGCGTCAGGCCAAAGGTGATGCCGGAGATGACCGCCTCGACGCGGGAAATGCGCCACAGCCGCACGAAGCTATCTGGTTTGATCAGGCTGGTGACGGCCGTCACCACCACGGCGGCCAGCACCGACTGCGGCACATGGTAGAGCGCCGGCGTCAGCCACAGCAGCACCACCAGCACCAGGCCGATGGCAAACACGGTGGCCCAGCCGCTGCGGGCGCCGGCATACAGGTTGATGGCCGAGCGCGAGAACGATGCGCTGGTGGCAAAGCTGCCGCACAGGCCGCTGCTGATTTTGGCCAGCCCCTGGCCGATCAGGTCCTGGTTTTCGTTCCAGCGTTCTCCCGAGCGCTGGCTGTCCACCTTGGCGCTGGAAGCGGTTTCGAGAAAGCTCACCAGCGTGACCACCAGCACCGGCATCACCAGTGCTGCAAAGCTGGGCCAGGGCAGGGCGCCAGGCCAGTAAAGGCTGGGCAGGCCGGCAGGCAAGGCGCCCACCACCGCGCCGTCCGCCTCGGCATAGCCCACGGCCCAGCTGATGACCCCCGCCACACCCAGCACCACGATGGCGGCCGGAAAGCCCGGCCGCAGGCGGCGCGCCAGCATCAGTAACACCAGGCTGCCCAGCCCGAAGGCCGCCGCGGTCAGGTCGAAATGGCCCAGCGAGGGCGTCGTCCACAAGGCACCCATATCGGAGCGCAGCCCGGCCAGCGCCCCCAGCTGGGACGAAAGGATCAGCAGCGCCGCCGCCTGGGTGAAGCCGCTGAGTACTGGCGAGGTCACCAGATTGAGCAGCCAGCCAAATCGTGCGAGGCCCATCACCAGCTGCACCAGGCCCGACAGCATGGCCATCCAGGCCGCCATGGCCACCCACTGCGCGCTGCCGGGCTCGGCCAGTCCCGACAGCGATGCGCCAATCAGCAGGCTGGTGAGGGCCGTGGGGCCCACGCCCAGGCGCGTGGAGGCACTGAACAGCACCGCCACCAGCGCTGGCACCAGCGATGCGTAGATGCCGGTCACCAGCGGCATGCCCGCCAGCGCGGCGTAGGCCACGCCCTGCGGCACCAGCATCAGGCCAACCGTCATTCCGGCCCAGAACTCCCCCTTGAGCAAGGCACGGTCAGGGCGCGGCCAGGCCAGAAACGGAAACCAGCGGGACAAGGTGTGCAGTGACATCGCTTCGATTGTCGCCTTTGCGCAAGGCGTATCGGCTCTATGGCTCGTCGTGCACGGCATTCATGCACCGAGAGGGATTGGGCCGGGTGGCGATGTTGTCCTACAGCCCATTCGGCGCCGTCCGACCCCGGCGGCCAACGTGACAGCCGACATTCACACCATCTTTATCTGGAAGGAGCCAACACATGAATATCGGTCATTTTTCGCCTGCTGCCTCGCAACGCATCTGGACCATTCTGGGGGTCACTGCCTTGGCGTTCGGTCTGACGGCCTGCAACAAGCAGGAACAGCCCCAACCCACCGTCGGTCAGAAGCTCGATTCCGCGGTGCAACAAACCGAACAGGCCGCGGCAGATGCCAAGGTGAAGGCAGAGGAAGCCCTCAAGAACGCGGAAACCAAGGTCGAAGAAGGCGCAGCCAAGGTGCAGTCGGGCGCCCAGGAAATGGGCACTGCCGCCATGGGCGCGGTGGACGACGCCACCATCACGGCGCAGGTGTCGGCTGGCTTGGCCAAGGACCCCGACCTGAGCGCGTTCAAGATCGATGTGGACACCCGTGCTGGTGCCGTGACGCTCAGTGGCCCCGCGCCCAACGCCAGCGCCCGCGAACGCGCTGAAACCATTGCCAAAGGTGTGAAGGGCGTGATGTCGGTGAGCAATAACCTCAAGGTCGCAGGCTGACCCTCGGGCTCCTCCTTTTTCTGTGAGGGCGGAGGAGCCTCTTGGTTGGACGGCTCGGTGGAGCCGGCGGCGGCATGGGCGCTTGCCATGTGGCGCGCTACCATGCCATGCATGACTGAAGACACCACTTTCGGGCCTGCAACCCGTATCGTCCACCACCCCTACACCCCTCCCGATGGTTTTGTTGCGCCGCAGCCTGGCGTGTTCAAGGCCTCCACGGTCATTTTTCCCAATGTCGCCGCGATGCGTTCGCGCGAATGGAAAGACAAGAGCGGCTACACCTACGGGCTGCACGGCACACCCACCACCTTCATTCTGGAAGAGCGCCTGTGTGCGCTGGAGGGCGGGCTGCAATGCGTGCTGGTTCCCAGTGGCCTGGCGGCGATCGCCAATGTGGCGCTGGCCCTGCTCCAGCCCGGCGATGAGGTGCTGATTCCCGACAACGCCTATGGCCCCAACAAAGATCTTGCCAACGGTGAGCTGGCCCGCTTTGGTATACGCCATGTGCTGTATGACCCGCTGGACCCAGCCGATCTGGCCGCGCGCATCTCACCGGCAACGCGACTGGTGTGGCTGGAGGCCCCAGGGTCGGTCACCATGGAGTTCCCCGACCTGTGTGAACAGGTGCGCATCTGCCGTGCCCGGGGGGTGACCTCGGCGCTCGACAACACCTGGGGCGCCGGTCTGGCGTTTGCAGCGTTTGATCTCGCCGGAGACGGCAGCGGCAGCCTGGCGGTGGACATTTCGATCCATGCACTCACCAAGTACCCCAGTGGCGGCGGCGATGTGCTGATGGGCAGTGTCATCACGCGCGACCTGGCCCTGCACATGAAAGTCAAGCTCACACACATGCGGCTGGGCCTGGGCATTGCCGCCAACGATGCCGAAGCCGTGCTGCGCGCCTTGCCCAGCATCGGCTTGCGGTATCGCGCGCACGACGTGGCGGCACGCAGGCTGGCCCTGTGGATGCAGGAGCAGCCCGCCGTGGCGCAGGTGCTGCACCCGGCACTGCCGGGCGCCCCGGGCCACGCCCACTGGCAGGCCCTGTGCGGTGCTGCAAACGGCGGGGATGGCGCTGCGGCCGGCCTCTTCAGCGTGATGATCGACGCGCGTTACAGCCAGCAGCAGGTCGATGCGTTCTGTGATGGCTTGCGCCTGTTCAAGCTCGGCTACAGCTGGGGCGGCCCCATGAGCCTGGTGGTTCCCTACCAGCTCGCGTCCATGCGCAGCCGGCCTGCGCCGCACCTGCAGCCGGGCACGCTGGTGCGCTTTTCCGTGGGGCTGGAAGAGGTGGAAGACCTTCGCCGGGATTTGCAGCAGGCCATGGGCAGGGCTTTTGGCGCGATCTGAGTGGGCGATCTGAGGGCGCGGCGTCACGGCGTCAGCCACGGCGGGGGTGGTAGTTTCCTCAGTGGCGCGCAACAGGCAGGTGGCTTAGGGTGTGGCTTGGTGGCAAGGGGCGTTGCACATGCCCGCCTCGACCACCTTTTTTGCCCACTTATGCCCTTGCCTTTATGTCCGCACCTCCTGTCACCCAACTGCCGACCGCCACCGCCGCCGCGATCACGCTGAACTCCCTGCGTTTTGCCGATCCCTTTCGCTGGCTGCGCAAGGGCATGCAGGATGTGGTGGCCGCACCGGGCATTGCACTGTTTTATGGCGCCTGTTTCTGGGGCATGGCACTGGTGCTGGGTTGGGTGTTTCGCACCCGGCCCGAATACACCATGTCGCTGGCCAGCGGCTGCCTGCTGGTGGGGCCGTTTCTGGCGATGGGCCTGTATGACACCAGCCGGCGCCGTGAGGCGGGTCAGGCGCCCGATCTGGGGCAATCCATCACCTGCTGGGACACGCACATGGGCAGCATGGGCATGCTGGTGCTCGTGCTGGTGGTGCTGGAGTTGCTGTGGGGCAGGGCGTCACTGGTGGTGTTTGCCGTGTTCTTCAACACCGGGATGCCCTCGACCACAGGGGTGATGGCGGCCATCTTCAACCCGCAGAACTGGGGCTTTGTCGGTGTTTACCTGGCAGTGGGGGGCGCTTTTGCGGCGCTGGTTTTCTCCACTTCGGTGGTCTCCATTCCCATGATCCTGGACCGCGACACCGATGCGCTCACGGCCGGCATCACCAGCATGCGGGTGGTGCTGGAGAACACCGCCGTCATGCTGCTGTGGGGCCTGTTGATCACCCTCATCGTGGGGGCATCGCTGTGGTTCTGGGGCGCAGGCCTGCTGCTGGCTGGCCCGGTGCTCGGCCATGCCAGCTGGCACGCCTACCGCGCTGCGGTATCCCCTGCGCAGCGCTTGCCAGTTTGAGCGTGCCCAGAGGGCAAGCTGTTACAGTGGGCCACTACTTTAGGAAGCAAATACCTTGGCAACACCCAACTACGGATACGAAAAGCGCCAGCGCGAACTCGCCAAAAAGAAAAAAAAGGAAGAGAAGCTCAAAGCCAAAACCCACCGCAGGCCTGACGAGCCGCAAGATGATCAGCCCGCCGATGGTCCTGCCGCGTTTGCGTCGCCCGCACCGGCCGAGCCCTCGGAATCTTCCGGCGGTTGATTGTGACCAGGGCTCTTAGCGCAAGAGCTTCTGGAGTTCCGGCCACACATTGGCCAGCATCTGCGGATGCGCCTCGGCGCGCGGGTGGATGCGGTCCGGCTGGAACAGGCGGGTCGGGTCAGGCCCATCGGCCACACCCTTGAGGAAAAACGGCACCACGCCTGCCTTATGGGCCTTGGCTACCGCCGAAAAGGTGGCCGCAAAGCGGTTGGCATAGTCGGTGCCGTAATTGGGGGGAACCTGCATTCCCACCAGCAGCACCTTGGCACCCGATTTCTGTGCCGTCTGCACCATCCACGACAGGTTTTCTTCGGTATTTTTCAGCGGCAGACCGCGCAGCGCGTCATTACCACCCAGTTCGATCACCACCTGGTTGGGCCGGTGTTGCACCAGCAGCGCCGCCAGGCGCGAACGCCCTCCCGATGTGGTTTCTCCGCTCACGCTGGCATTCACCACGGTGGCCGCGATCTTTTCCTGCGCCAGGCGCTTTTCCAGCAAGGCCACCCAGCCGGTTCCGCGCGCCAGTCCATATTCGGCGCTGAGCGAGTCGCCCAGCACCAGGATGACCTGTGGCCGCGTTGTGGCTGCCTGTGCCTTGCCGGCCTGCTGGGCCATGGCCGTCGGGGCGCAAAGCCCCACCAGCGCACCGGCAGCGGCGGTCAGGATAAAGTGGCGTCGATGCACATCGCAAATCAAAATAAGAAACCTTTCATGTCCGAACCTACCCCTGCGCCAGCCACGCCCATTATTGCGGTGGAGCATGTTTTCAAGTCGGTGACAGATTCCACCGGCACGCTGGACATTCTGCGTGATATCGATTTCCGCCTGGCGCCAGGGGAAACCGTGGCCATTGTGGGCGCGTCTGGCTCGGGCAAAAGCACCTTGCTGTCGATCATTGCAGGCCTCGATACGCCCACGCGCGGCACCGTGCGGCTCGATGGGCAGGATCTGTTTGCGCTGAACGAAGACGGCCGCGCCGCGCTGCGTGCGCAAAAGGTGGGCTTCGTGTTCCAGAGCTTTCAGTTGATGGGCAACCTCACGGCGCTCGAAAACGTCATGCTGCCCCTTGAACTGGCCGACCGCAGCGATGCCCGCAAGGCCGCCACCGAGATGCTCAAGCATGTGGGGCTGGGCCAGCGTCTGCGGCATTACCCCAAGGTGCTCAGTGGCGGCGAGCAGCAGCGCGTGGCGCTGGCGCGCGCTTTTGTGATGCAGCCCGCCGTGCTGCTGGCCGACGAGCCCACCGGCAGCCTCGACTTCGCCACCGGCGAAACCATCATGCAGCTGATGTTTGACCTCAACCGCGAGCAGGGCACCACGCTGGTACTGGTCACGCACGATCGGGGCATTGCCCAGCGCTGCGAGCGCGTCATCAGCATCGAGGCCGGCAGGGTCAGCTCCTGACCGCTCCGGCGTTGAGCGAAATCGTGTTCAGCGCGCCAAACGGCGCCCGGGCTCTGCCCAGCGGCAGGCCACGGCCGTGAACAGCACATCGGTGGATGAATTGAGTGCCGTCTCGGCCGAATCCTGCAGGATGCCGATGATGAAACCGATGGCCACCACCTGCATGGCCACATCGTTGCTGATGCCAAACAGGCTGCACGCCAGTGGAATCAGCAGCAGCGAGCCCCCGGCCACGCCCGAGGCGCCGCACGCGCATACGGCCGCCACCACGCACAGCAGCAAGGCGGTCGGCATGTCCACTGCAATGCCCAGGGTGTGCGCTGCCGCCAGCGAGAGCACGCTGATGGTGATGGCCGCGCCGGCCATGTTGATGGTTGCGCCCAGCGGAATGGCGATGCTGTAGGTGTCTTCGTTCAGGTTCAGGCGTTTGGCCAGCGCCAGGTTGATGGGGATATTGGCCGCCGAGCTGCGCGTGAAGAACGCCGTCACGCCGCTTTCCCGCAGGCAGGTGAACACCAGTGGATAGGGGTTGGTGCGCAGCGCCAGAAACACGATCAGCGGATTGACCACCAGCGCCACAAACACCATGCAGCCGAGCAACACGGCCAGCAGGTGCGCATAGCCCCACAGCGCCTGCGCGCCAGCTTCGGCAAATGTGCCGGCCACCAGGCCGAAAATGCCCAGCGGCGCAAAGCGGATCACCACCTGGATGATGACGGTGATGCCGGCCGACAGATCGTGCATGACATGGCGCGTGCCCGCACTGGCGTGGCGCATGGCCATGCCAAAGCCCAGCGCCCAGGCCAGGATGCCGATGTAGTTGGCATTCATCAGGGCGCGCACGGGGTTGTCCACCACGTTCATCAGAAGCGTCAGCAGCACATCCTGAATGTTCGTCGGGCCATTGGCCGCATTCGCCGGCGCTTGCAGCACCAGGGTGGACGGAAACCACAGGCTGGCCGTGACGCCCACGACAGACGCCGCCAGCGTGCCCACCAGGTACAAAAAGAGCACCGGGCGCATGTGGGTGGCTTCGCCGGGCTTGTGGTTGCTGATGGCGGCAATCACCAAAATGAACACCAGCACGGGCGCCACGGCCTTGAGGGCAGAAATGAACAGCGTTCCCAAAATGGCCACCTTGGGTGTGGCGGCCGGAAAGAACACGGCCAGCGCGATGCCGGCAAACATGGCAATCACGATCTGCGTGACCAGGCTTGTGCGCTGTATCCAGCGAAGCGGGTTAAGAATCATGGTGTTGAAAAAAGGTAAAACAGGCCAAAGGGGGCGGCAAAAAATGCCCAAAACTGCTGCTGGCCTCCATCGAATGGGCTGGCAAAAGCCAGGCCCGCAAAGCCACACTGGCACGCCAACAACGGCGCAACAAAGCCGCGCCGTCTGGCAGATCGAGAAATGGAAGTGCGCGATTTTAGGCGCTTGAGGGCAAGCCCTTTTCGCAGGGGCTTTCTACCCCGGGGCGCTGATGCGCCCGCTGGCCACATGGGCACCATTCCGTGGGATCGGGCAATGCCCGGATAATCTCCCCATGTCCAGCCCCAAAGTTCTCTTCGGCTTTCACGCCGTGGGCGTGCGTCTGAAGACCGCGCCGAAATCCATTATCGAGATTTACTACGAAGCCACGCGGCGCGATGCGCGCATGCGCCAGTTTCTCGACCGCGCCCGCGAGGCCGGTGCCCGCCTGATCGAGGCTGACAGCGTGCGCATCGCCAAGCTGGCCGGCAGCCACGGCCATCAGGGCGTGGCCGCGCGGGTAGAGCCCGTGGCGCAGGTCACCTCGCTCGATGAGCTGCTCGAAAACCTCGAAGCCGCCGGCATCGAGCAGCCCCTGCTGCTGGTGCTCGACGGCGTGACCGACCCGCACAACCTGGGCGCCTGCCTGCGCGTGGCCGATGGCGCCGGTGCCCATGCGGTCATCGCCCCCAAAGACCATGCCGTGGGCATCAACGCCACCGTGGCCAAGGTGGCCAGCGGCGCGGCCGAGACCATGCCGTACTTCATGGTCACCAACCTCTCTCGCACCCTGAACGAACTCAAGGAGCGCAACATCTGGTGCATCGGCACCAGCGACGATGCGCCCAAGACCATTTACCAGGTGGACCTGAAAGGCCCCGTGGCCCTGGTGCTGGGTGCCGAAGGCGACGGCATGCGCCAGCTCACGCGCAAGACTTGCGACGAGCTCGTCAGCATCCCCATGAAGGGCGCGGTGGAGAGCCTCAACGTTTCCGTGGCCAGCGGCGTGTGCCTGTATGAAGCGCTGCGGCAGCGGGGCGGCTAGAAAGCCCGCACGGCCTGCGTCATTTCATCGAATGTAGGCCGATCATGTTGCCCTCGGTGTCGGTCACGAGGGCGCAGTGGCCGTATTCGCCGATCGAAAACTTGGGCTTGAACACTTTGCCGCCGGCCTTGTCGACGCGGCCTTGTTCGACAGCGCAATCCTCGCAGGCAAAGTAGACCAGCGTGCCGCCGCCACCAGAGGGCACGCCCTCCATCTCGACCAGCGCGCCGCTGGCGCCCGTGGTGGTCATGTCGCCAGGGAAGGACAGCATCTGCATGCCGTTGGCTTCACCCGCGGGTGATTTCAGCGTCTCCAGCTGGCACTGGAACACCGCTTCGTAGAACTTGCGCGCGCGGGCTATGTCCTGCACATGGATCTCGAACCAGACGACGGGATTGGGTTTCATGGGTTACTCCTTGCGTTGCTGAGGGTGAATCACGCGCGGCGCTCGACGTACCGTGCGAAGTTGTCCAGGATGGCCTGCCAGCCCTGGCGCTGCTGTTCGGCGCTGTGGCTGTCCTCGGCGTCGAAGGTCTCACGCACCGTGATGCCATTTGCCACTGGAGCGAACTCGACACGCACCTTGCGCCCGTCGCTCAGGGTGTATTCGATCAGGCGCTGCGGAGCGATACGGGTGTACGTGCCCTCGAAGTCGAAGCCGACGCTGCCGTCCCGCGCCTCCATTCGTGTGCAGAACTTGCCACCTTCGCGCAGATCGACGCTGGCGCGCGGTGTGTGCCAGTCGGGTGAGGCGGCGTTCCACTGCTCGATGGCGTTCGGGTCATTCCAGGCGGCCCATACGCGGTCGATGGGTGCGTGGACACTGGTTTCGATGGTGATCTTCATTGCCATGCCTTTCGGCGACGCCTGCTCGGGCGCCGGGTGAGCGTGGCGCCGCAGGACGACATGCGTGGCTTTGGCCGACGCTACGAACTCAACGCTTTCGTAGCCCAGCGCCCGCAGGTCGAGCCCCTGGAACAGCGGCTCTCCCCGGCCGAGCAGGACCGGCGCGATGGCGATGTGCAGTTCGTCGACAAGGCCTTCACGCAGGTACTGCCGGATGGTGTTGGTCCCGCCGCCGATCCGCACGTCCTTGCCGCCAGCGGCATCGCGTGCACGGTCGAGCGTTTCATGGATGCCGCCAGTAACGAAGTGGAAGCTTGTGCCGCCTTCCATCTCGATCGGCGGCCGGGCATGGTGGGTCAGGATGAAGACCGGGACGTGGTACGGCGGATCGTCTCCCCACCAGCCTTTCCAGGACTTGGCCTGCCAGTCGCCGCGGAAGGGGGCGAACATGTTGCGCCCCAGAATCCAGGCGCCGACGTTCTGAAAGCCGCGCGCGGCGAAATCATCGTCAACCCCCGTGGTGCCGCCGTTCTGGCCGAACAGCGTGCGCTGGAGCGTGCGGGTCGGCAGTAGCCACTGCTGCAGTTCCGTCCCACCGATGCCGAGCGGATCATCAAGGCTTTGGTCCGGACCCGCTCCATATCCGTCGAGCGAGATGGTGAAGCTTTCCACGCGAACACTTGTCATCGTCTTGTCCTCGGTTTAGGCGCCTGATTTGTGTCGGGCATGCAGCCTCGGTCTGGTGTGCGGCAACCATCAGCCCGGAATGTCCGGCTCGACCAGCGCGGCCAGCTGCTGCAGCGATTCCTGCCAGCCCAGGTAGCACATCTCGACCGAAATCACCTCGGGGATTCCGGCTTGCTCAATGTGGACCTCGGTGCCGCACGAAACGGCGCGCAGCTTCACGGTCACCTGCATCTGGCCGGACAGATGGGGGTCGTCGAAGCGGTCGGTGTACTCCGCCAGTTCGCCTGGCACCATCTGCAAGTATTCGCCGCCGAACGAATGGCTGTGGCCGCTCGAGAAGTTCTCGAACGACATCTTGAAGCTGCCGCCGACCTGGCCATCGAACTGATGGACGTGGCAGACGAAGCCGTAGGGCGGCAGCCATTTGGCCAAGGCCGCGCCGTGGGTGAAGGCGCGGTATACCTTGTCGGGTGTGGTGCGCAGCACGCGGTGCAGGCGGACGGTTCCAGTGGGCATGATCGGCTTTCCCTCAGGCGGCACCCACGTTGATCATCCACGGCGTGCCGAAGCGGTCGGTCACCATGCCGAACCCGGCCGACCAGAAGGTCTTGTCGAACGGCATGGTCACCTGGCCGCCTTGCGCCAGGGCGTCAAAAACCCGCCGGCCTTCGGCGACATCGTCCGCCTGGATCGACACCCACAGGCCTTGCGGTTTGGCATAGCCGCCAGCGCATGCGTCGCCGGCGCCGGGTAGCGTGTCAGAGCCCATCAGCGCCTGCTCGCCGACCTGCAGGTGCACATGCATCAGGCGGTCTTTCGCATCGGGCGGGATCGGCGGATTCTGCGGGTCTGGCGGGATCTCGCCGAAGGTGCTCTGGTGCACCACGGTGCCCTTGAACAGATCCTTGTAGAAGGCAAAGGCCTCGCGGCAGTTGCCGTCGAAGTTGAGGTAGGGGGTGAATTGCATGGTGCCTCCGGTTTGAACAGGGGTGGGGTACGGCAGGTCAGCGGCCCGCCACCGCAGCCTCGATGGCAGCGATGTCGATCTTCTTCATGGTCATCATGGCGTCGAAGGCGCGCTTGGCGGCTGCCCGGTCGGCGCCAGTGAAGGCCTGCGTCAGCGCGATGGGCGTGATCTGCCACGAGATGCCCCATTTGTCCCTGCACCAGCCGCATTCGACTTCCTGGCCGCCGTGTCCGACGATGGCGTTCCAGTAGCGGTCAGTCTCGGCCTGATCGGCGGTGGCGACCTGGAACGAGAACGCCTCGCTGTGCTTGACCCCAGGCCCACCGTTGAGTCCCATGCAGGGCAAGCCCAGCACCGTGAACTCGACGACCAGCACATCACCCGCCTTGCCTGCGGGATAGTCGCCGGGCGCGCGGTGGATGGCGCCGACGGCCGAATCGGGAAACGTGCTGGCGTAGAACCGCGCTGCTTCTTCAGCGTCGTTGTCGTACCAGAGGCAGATGGTGTTCTTGGGTGGTGTCATGGTGGGTCTCCGTGCAACCGTGCGGATGTGGCGGGCTGTCTCAGCCGTCGACCAGCAGCGTGAAGCCGCCGTAGATCACGCGCTTGCCGTCGAACGGCATCTGCTGCATTTGCCGGTGTGTGTCGGGGTCGTTGTCGATCGCCTGCATGCCGTCGTCGCGCACCGCTTTGGACGGCCACACGGCCCACGCGAAGACGACGGTTTCGTCGGGCTGGCATTTGACGGCCATCGGCATCGAGGTCAGCTTGCCCTCGGGCACATCGTCGCCCCAGCACTCGATGAGCGCCAGCGCGCCGTGCTTGCGGAAGATGCGCGCCGCTTCACTGGCGTGCTGGCGGTATTCGTCGCGCCGCGCAGTCGGCACGGCGCAGAGGAAGCCGTCGATATAGCTGTTGGAATCCATGCAAGTCTCCTGTATTAAACGATCAATGGAGCAATATGTGTACGACGTCCACTTTATTCCTCCGTAAAATGGACAGCGTCCACATTTAACCCTTCGCAGAACAGGGATGCCGTCTTGAGCGCTTCGCTTTCCGTTCCTCACACTCCCTCCACCCCTGCCGCGTCCGCAGGCCAGACCGCGCGGCGGCCCACCTACCGCCATGGCGACCTGCGCCGCGCGCTGCTCGATGCAGGCATCGCGCTGGTGCGTGAGGGTGGGCCGTCGGCGCTGGTATTGCGAGAGGCCACACGCCGCGCCGGCGTGGTGCCCAACGCCGCCTACCGCCACTTCGCCGGCCACGCGGCCCTGCTCGACGCCGTCCGCGGCGCCGCACTGGGCTTGATGGCGCGCGCCATGGAGGCCGAGATTGACAGCGCCACGCGCCACCTGAGCGCCCCGGTGGCGCGGGCGCGCGCCGCTTTCAAGGCCGTCGGCACGGGCTACGTGCGCTTCGCGCTGGCCGAGTCGGGGCTGTTCCGCACCGCGTTCGTGGCCCAGCCCTTTGACGTGGCCAACGAAAGCCGCGACGACTTTCGTGGCGACAGCGGGCGCGACCCGTTCGAGATCCTGTGCGGCACCCTCGACGACATGGTGGCTGCCGGCGCACTTGGCGCGGCACAGCGCCCGGGCGCCGAGTTCCTGGCCTGGTCGGCCGTGCACGGCCTGGCCATGCTGGCGCTCGACGGCCCGCTGCGCTCGCTGAGCGCCGCGCAGGCCGAAGCCATGGCCCAGCGCACCGTGGCAATGGTGGAGCAGGGGCTGGCGGGCTGAGCGCGTCCAGGCAACGACAGAAAAAACATCCGGCTGCGCAGCAGCGTTGCAGCCGTCAGCCACGGCCGGCGGTGGGTGGAAGAATGGGTTAGGGGTGGGCCCGGGCATGCCACCCTCCGACGCGACTGGAGTCCCTCGTCGCGGCCCGCGCCGGCTTGATAATCTGCGCGCATGAACAACGTTTTTCCTGCAGATGCTGGCGAGGTGCGGCAATGGCTGCAGGGCGCAGGCCACATTGCCGTGCTTACCGGTGCGGGCGTCAGCGCCGAGTCGGGTGTGCCCACTTTTCGCGGGGCGCAAACCGGCTACTGGGCGCAGTTCCGCCCCGAAGACATGGCGACCGAGGAAGGCTTTCGCGCCCACCCCCGGCGCGTGTGGGACTGGTACCAGCACCGGCGCGATCTGCTGGCCGGCGTGCAGCCCAATGCGGCCCATGTGGCGCTGGCGCAGTTTCAGCAGCAGCAACCCGGGCGCCTCACACTGATCACCCAGAACGTCGATGGCCTGCACCAGCGCGCGGGCAGCACCGGCGTGCTGTGCCTGCATGGCGACATATTTGCCGAGCGCTGGCTCGACACCCCGCGCAACTGCTGCCACATCGACCACGCCGTGGCCGACCACCCGCCGTACTGCGACCGCTGCGGCAATATGGTGCGGCCGGGCGTGGTGTGGTTTGGCGAGGCACTCCCGTATGACACGCTGGAGGCCGCCCAAAAGGCCGCCCGCGCCTGCGACCTGATGCTGGTGGTAGGCACGGCGGGCGCCGTGTACCCGGCGGCGGGGCTGGCCAGGCTGGCGCGCGAGGCCGGTGCGCGCGTGGCCATCATCAACCCGGCCGCAAGCGCGCTCGACGATGTGGCCCATGCGCTGCTGTGTGGCACGGCCGCCAGCGTGTTGCCCGCCTTGCTGGCGCCTCCTTGAGCCTTCTCAAAATGCGCGCATCGTTGCCTCGGCCGTCGTGTTGCTGCAACCTTGTCGCACAATGGACCGTGCGTTGCCGGGGGCGTCTTTAGCCTGCGCCGCTGTTCCACTGTTTCGGGCGTAGTTACACCATGAGTCGTCGTCAATTTCTGCTGCGCGCCACGCGGGCCTGTGCCACTGCGGGGCTGCCCGCATGGGCCCCGGTTGCACGGGCATCCGAAGAGTGGATGACGGCCCGTTACGTGAACCTGGGCTGCTCGATTGCGCTTTCCGGCCCGCTGGGCCAGGCAGGCATTGAACATGTGGCCGGCATGAAAGCGGCGTTTGCCGAACTGAACCACGCGGGCGGCGTGCATGGCCGCGAGATCCGCATGGACGCCAAGGACGATGGCTATGTGGCCAGTCGCACCCTGCAGAACATCACCGAGATGGTCGAGGCGCAAACCGTCTTTGCCCTCATCTCGCCGCTTGGCACGGCCAACACGGCGGCCATCCTGCCGCTGATAGAAAGCAAGGGCATTCCCACCGTGGGGCCCGTCACCGGAGCGCCTTCGCTGCGCAGCGCCGAGCAACGCCATGTGTTCTTTGTGCGCCCAAGCTACCGCGACGAAAGCATTCGCCTGGTCAAGCAGGTGGTGCAGATGGGCCTCAAGCGCATTGCCGTGGTGTATCTGGACAACCCCTTTGGAAAAGAAGTGCTCAGGGACATGGCACAGGCTCTGGACAGCGCCAAGGTCGAGCGCGCCGGGCAGTTCGCCCTGGCGGTGGACGGCAACAACGCTGCCGCGCTGGCCGACAGGGTGGCGGCCGAGCGCCCCGGGGCCGTGCTGCTGGCGACCACTGGCAAGGCCAACACGGCCTTCGTGCTGGCGTTTCGTGCCAGAGCGCAAGGGGTGCCGTTGGCGGGGCTGTCGGTGTCGGTGATCCCTTCCGAACTGCCCAAGCTGGCCGCCGCCACCCGCGGGCTGGCGCTGGCGCAGGTGTTTCCCGATGCCACCTCGCAAAAGTCAGTGGTGGTGCGCAGATTTCAGGCCACGATGAAGGCCGTGGGCGCCAACCCCACCTATCTGACCAGCGGCAGCAGCCTGGAAGGCTGGCTCAATGCCCAGGTCATGATCGAAGGCCTGCGCAAAGCGGGCAAGGACCTCACGCGTGAGCGCCTGCGCGCGGGCTGGCCGGCATCCACTCGCTGTCGGTGGGCGATTTCCATATCGGCTTTGGCAGCAAGGGCCCGTATGTGGGTTCGGATTCGATCTATCTGGCCATCTATGCAGAAAACGGTCGGCGCCTGAGCTGAGCGGCTTGCGCCCGCCGCTACACCAGCCCCAGCGCCCCCAGCAGCGCCCCGGCGCCCAGCAGCCACAGCAGGTGCAGCCGGGTGCGCCACACCAGCAGCGTGCACACCAGCGTGAGCAGCCACAGCGGCCAGTCGGTGGCCGGGTTGCCATGGGCACCGCTCAGCAGCCAGGCGGTGGCCAAAAGCAGCCCGATCACCACCGGCGCCATGCCCTGCTTGAAGGCGCGCACGCTGCGCCGTTCGCGGTTGCGGTGACCCCAGCGCGTGGCCAGCCAGGTCAGCGTGGTGCTGGGCAGCATGATGCCGACCATGCTGAGCGCCATGCCCAAAGCGCCGCTGGCCCAGGCTGCCGGACCGGCGCCGCCGGTGTTGATGCCCACGTTCCAGCCCAGCAACGCAATGAACAGCACATTGGGCCCCGGCGCCGCCTGCGCGATGGCAATGGAGGCATTGAACTGGAAATCGGTCAGCCAGCCCTGGCGCTCCACCAGAAAGCGGTGCATGTCGGGCGCGGTGGCAATGGCGCCGCCCACGGCCAGCAGCGAGATCGAGATGAAGTAGAGAAAGAGGTTCAGCCAGTCCAGCGGCTGCAGCGCAATGGCGTGGGTCATGGCGCAATCCTTCTCCAGGTCAGGACGCAGGCCACGCCGCCCAGCACGGGCAGCACCCAGGCCAGCGGCCAGCGCAGCAGGGCCATGCCGGCAAAGGTGAGGGCGACCAGCGCGGTGCACAGCCAGGGGCCCAGCGGGTGATTGCGCAGCGCCGCCGCCAGCTTGAAGCCCGTGCCCGCAATCAGCCCGGCGGCCACGGCGCCCATGCCGCGCAATGCGCCCGCCACGGCCGGGTGGCTGGCAAATTGCGCATACACCAGCGCCAGCGCCAGCACCACCAGCAGCGGAAAGGTGAGCATGCCCGCCAGCGCCGCGATGGCGCCGCGCAGACCGAAATGGCGGTCGCCGATCATCACCGAGAGATTGACCACGTTGGGCCCCGGCATGATCTGGGCCACGGCCCAGTCTTCGACGAACTCCTCGTTCGTCATCCAGCGCTTTTTTTCCACCAGCTCGCGCTGCACCACCGCCAGCACGCCGCCAAAGCCCTGCAGCGCCAGCCAGGTGAACGACCAGAACAGGTCGGCCGGGTTGCGCGGCTGCGGCCGCGCTTCGGTTGCATCAGGGGAGGGCGAGGGCGCGGACATGATGAATAGGGTGAAATAGGCCTTTGGCGCAATAATCATCAGCGCTGGCAGCTATGAAAACAGGAGTTTACCGGAGGCTTGGGCAGGCCAGGGGCGTGGCGCTCCATCGTAAGCCGCCAGGCAGGCAGCCCCCCTGGCCCCGGCATCGCGAACGGCGACAGGGGCATCATGATTGCTGATGGGTGGCGCGCGTGCGCAGCAGCAGATCACCGGCACCGGCGCGGTGCCGCTGGACTAGGATAGGAAGCTGCCGCGCCGCCGACCACCTGCGACGATTCGGCAACGCAGACATACAAGGACACACCCATGAAACTGGTTCGTTATGGTCAACCCGGCGCCGAGCGCCCCGGCGTGCTGGATGCCCAAGGCGTGCTGCGCGATCTGTCGATGCTGTTGCCTGAACTGGGCCCTGCCCAGCTTGGCCCGCGCACCTTGTCGGCCCTGGCGGCGCTCGACACCAGCCGCCTGCCCGCCGTGGCGGGTGCGCCGCGCCTGGCGTGCCCGGTGGCGGGTGTGGGCAAGATCGTCTGCGTGGGGCTGAACTATGCCGACCACGCGCTCGAAGCTGGCATGCAGGCGCCCGCCGAGCCCGTGCTGTTCATGAAAGCCATTACCGCCCTGAGCGGCCCGAATGACGCGGTGCGCATTCCGCCCGGCGCGCGCAAGACCGACTGGGAGGTTGAGTTGGGCATCGTCATCGGCACCCGGGCCAGCCACGTCAGCGAAGGCGCCGCGCTGCAGCATGTGGCGGGCTACGTGCTGGCCAACGACGTATCCGAGCGCGCCTGGCAGACCGAGCGCGGCGGCCAGTGGGACAAGGGCAAGAGCTACGACACCTTCGCCCCCATCGGCCCCTGGCTGGTGACGGCCGACGAGGTGCCCGACCCGCACGCCATCGACCTGTGGCTGGAGGTCAACGGCCAGCGCGTGCAAAACGGCAACACGCGCAACTTCATCTTTGGCGTGCCCACCGTGGTGTCCTACATCAGCCAGTTCATGACACTGGAGCCCGGCGACATCGTGCTGACGGGCACTCCCGCCGGTGTGGGCCTGGGCCAGAAGCCCGCGCCCTGGTTCCTCAAGCCCGGCGACGTGATGCGGCTGGGCGCCACCGGGCTGGGCGAGCAAACCCAGACCTGCGTGGGCGGCTGAGGGCAGGGGCCCGCATCGGGGTGAAAGAGGCCGCTGGCCCTGGCGCCGGGCGGCCTCAGCCGGCAAGGCCATCGCCATCAGGCTGGCGCACAGGCCACCAGCCCCTCAGCCGATTTGCCCGCGCAGCCGGTGCGACTTGTTGCGCCAGCCCGCCTGCTCGGGGTATTTGACCTTGAAGGTCTTGATGTCGGCCTGGGTGGCGTATTTCACGCGGAAGATCTTGAACGTGGCATCGGCCTCGTAATCCACAAAGCACCACTGCGCGTCACCCTCGGCCTGCTGGCGGAATGGCAGTTCATACCAGCACAGGTCTGCCTGGGTCTCAAAAGGCACTTCAAACACGCTTGCGTCGGCCTTGCTTGCCAGCGCTGCCACCAGAATCTTTGCCATGCGCAACCTCCTGCGAAAGGGTGAAACCCAACGCGTACATGTTATCGGACCGCACCGCTGGCTGCATGGTGGCCAACCCCGCCACGCCGCGCAGCGGTGGTTACCCGTGCCGGGGCATGCCAGGGTGAAAATGCTGACAGCGGTTTGCGCCGCAGGCTGACATGCCGGTGCGCCCGCCGCAGGCCACACTGCCATGCGATGCAGCCCATGCGCTGCGCCTCAAGGCCCGCCATGCTGAATTCTCACCGTCACGCAACGCACCGCTCCGGTGGCACGCAGCACCGTGGCCAGGGCCTTGGCCAGTGGCGGCTGGGCAAGCTGCTGGCCGTGGTGGCCATCACCGCCCTGGGCGCCTGCGCCGAGCCCGCCCCCCTGCCGCCCGAGGCGGGCATGGGCCCAACGCCCACGCTGCCGCCACCCGTGCATTCCACCGTTCCCACCGTGCTCATTGCGCCAGCGGTGGGCTGGCCCGCCGGCACCCAGCCCACGCCCATGAACGGCCTGCGCGTGACGGCGCTGGCCACGGGGCTTGACCACCCGCGCTGGGTGCTGGTGCTGCCCAATGGCGACGTGCTCGTGGCCGAGAGCAACGCGCCTGCCAAGCCAGCCAGCGCCGGGGGCATCAAAGGCTGGATCACCGGCCTGGTGATGAAGCGCGCCGGTGCGGCAGTGCCCTCGGCCAACCGCATCACCCTGCTGCGCGATGCCGATGGCGACGGCATCGCTGAAACCCGCACCACCTTTTTGCAGAACCTGCACTCGCCGTTTGGCATGGCGCTGGTCGGCAACGCCCTGTATGTGGCCAACACCGATGCGGTGCTGCGCTTTGACTACCAAAGCGGCCAGACCGCCATCACCAGCCCCGGCACCAAGCTGCTCGACCTGCCCGCAGCCCCCATCAACCACCACTGGACCAAGAACCTCATTGCCAGCCCCGACGGCAGCAAGCTTTATGTCACCGTGGGTTCCAACAGCAACATTGGCGAAAACGGCATGGCCGCCGAAGCCGGCCGCGCCGCCATCTGGGAAGTAGACCGCCTCACCGGCGCCCACCGCGTGTTTGCCTCGGGCCTGCGCAACCCCAACGGCCTGGGCTGGCAACCCGACACCAGCGCGCTGTGGACGGTGGTGAACGAGCGCGACGAACTCGGCAACGACCTGGTGCCCGACTACCTCACCTCGGTGAAAGACGGCGCTTTTTACGGCTGGCCCTACAGCTACTACGGCCAGAACGTGGACCCGCGCGTGCAGCCGCCCCGGCCCGACCTGGTGGCCAAGGCCATTGCGCCCGACTACGCGCTGGGCTCGCATGTCGCCCCGCTGGGCCTGGCGTTTGCCACCGGCCCGGCGTTGTTGCCCACACTGGCCAGCGGCGCCTTTGTGGGCGAGCACGGCTCGTGGAACCGTAAACCCCGCAGCGGCTACAAGGTGGTGTTTGTGCCGTTTGCCAACGGCCAGCCGGTGGGTTTGCCGATTGATGTGCTCACCGGCTTTGTCAGCCCTGACGGCAAGGCCTGGGGCCGCCCCGTGGGCGTGGCTGTCGACCCGCGCGGCGCACTACTGGTGGCCGACGATGTGGGCAACGCGGTGTGGCGGGTGACCCGTGCCCCGGCACCGTGAGCGCGGCACTGGGGCAATGCGATAGGAATCGGGTCTTTAGCGCCTGTAGCGCCCGTCCATAAAGCGCAACCAGCTATTAATAATGTAGTGAATTGCGATGCCAGCTACCGCGCGGCGCACGCCCCGCTGTCGGCAGCCGGTGCGCCTTTCAGCTCCACGATCAGCACATGGGTGGGCGTGGTGCCAATGTTTTCGCCAATGTGCGTCTGTGCGTCCGACCACATCACATCGCCCGCCTTGAAGCTGCGCCTGAGCACCTTGCCATCGGGCAGCGTCAGCGTGCGCTCAAAGGGCCCAGCGCATACAGCACAAAGGCGGGGTGGTGATGCTGGTGCGTCCTCTCGCCCGGCTGGTCGCGGTAGTCGAGCACGCGCACGCAGGGGTTTTCCAGCACCACCTTGTATTTGTCGCCATCGGTCGCTACAGCGTCCTGCGCCCCTGCGCAGGGCACCAGCAACGCAAGACCCAGCCCCAGCACCATGCGGATCATGAGAGCCTCCACCATGCCGAGCCGTAGCAGGCGGCCCCACCAGCCAGCTCGGCTCGAGGCTGGGGGCCGTCAGAGCAGCCATGGTGCGCGTTCGCATTTCCAAATGCAACCCTGAAGGATGAACTGCATCACTCCCTGCGGTCGGCGGCAGCGCGCCCTCGGGCGATCTGCCGTGTTGCTATTCTTGCCAATAGCCCCGCCATTGGCAGCAGAAAGACGCCTTGCGGCCCATCCCGATCCGCACTACTGCGGATGCGCGACGGTGATGCGGGCCCTTCTTAACAATTGCCCTTCTTCGCCTGGCCAGGAGGGCAAAACTTGCCTTTGCCCGAATCGTGTGGCCCCGATGGGTCAACCACTACGGCACCGGATGGTGTGTATACGGCGCAGCCCGTTGTAGCGGCTGCAAGGATAAACATTGCTATGAGGGTTCTCATTTGGGGTCCTGGGTTGTGGGTGAAGCAGTCAGTTTATATGCATGTAGCCGGATGTTATTTATGCCGCAGAACCTACCGATTGGGATGGGCAAGGAGGGGTTGTTCCGAATGCGGGCCTCTCCTGTTGATCTGGTCGCTGACCGTTCGCCCTGAAAATGGCGCAGGACTTCGACCAGCAGGGCCCGAACGGTATTGCCGACTGCCAAGAGCCGGGTCGATAACGCCTCGCTCGGTTGACTCCCCACCCGATTGCCCCATACCCTGCAAGCCTTCACCATTTCCACAAAGACACGCCCCATGAGCTCTGCCACACGCCGCCTTCACCCTGAACGCCACCGCACCGACCGCATTGGCTGGCTGCGCGCCGCCGTGCTGGGGGCCAACGACGGCATCGTGTCCACCGCCAGCCTGGTGGTGGGCGTGGCGGCGGCGCAGGCCAGCCAGTCCACCATTTTGATGACGGCGGTGGCCGGGCTGGTGGCCGGGGCCATGTCGATGGCGGCGGGCGAATATGTGTCGGTGCACTCGCAGGCCGACACCGAAAAAGCCGACCTCGACCGCGAGCGCGGCGAGCTGGCCACCGACCCCGCCGCCGAGGTGCGCGAGCTGGCCAGCATCTACGAGCGCCGGGGGCTGGACGCCGCGCTGGCGCAGCAGGTCGCCAGGCAGCTGATGGAACACGACGCGCTGGGCGCCCATGCGCGCGACGAGCTCGAAATCTCCAGCGCCATGACGGCCCGCCCCGTGCAGGCCGCGCTTACCTCGGCCGCCGCCTTTGCCGCCGGCGCCGCCTTGCCGCTGGTGGTGGCCGCCGTGGCGCCCGCCAGCAGCTTGCTGTATTGGGTGGCCGGCACCGCGCTGGTGTTTCTGGCCCTGCTGGGCGGCGTGGCCGCGCGCACGGGCGGCGCGGGCGTGCTGGTGGGCGCCTGGCGCGTCACCTTCTGGGGCGCGCTGGCCATGGCCATCACGGCAGGTGTGGGGCGCTGTTCGGGGCGCCGGTGGGGTAATGCGGGGTTTGGCGCCGGGTTAGGGGTGAAACAAGGCGTAAACGCTTATCGGATAAGCGCTGGCAGCTATATTTTTTGAAGTGAACGCTCCGTGAGCTGCGGGGCTGTTTGCCGCCCCAGCGCAAGCGCCCCTACGCCATCGCCACGCGGTCGCGTCCCGCTGTTTTTGCGGCGTACAGCGCTGCATCGGCCCGGGCATACAGGCTGGCGGCATCTTCCTTGTCGTGCAGCGTGGCGGCGCCAATGCTGACCGTGGTGGGCTGCCCCAGCCAGTTCGACCGGGCCACGGCGCTGCGCATGCGTTCGGCAACTTCGTGGGCGCCCCCGGCGTCGGTGTTGGGAAGGATCACCGCGAACTCTTCGCCCCCAACCCGCGCCACCACGTCGATCACCCTGGCGCAGCCGCCCAGCAACTGGGCGATGGCCACCAGCACTTTGTCTCCGGCTTCGTGGCCGTAGGTGTCGTTGATGCGTTTGAAGTGATCAACGTCCAGCATCAGCAGGCTCAGCGGCGTGCCCCTGCGCTCCACAATGGCCAGCTCCAGCTGAAGGCTGTGGTCAAAGGCACGCCGGTTGGCCACGCCGGTCAGCGCGTCGGTGGTGGCCATTTCGCTGAGTGCCCGGTTCAGCGCATCGACTTTTTGAATCTGCGCCTGCAACTGCTGGTTGAGCGCGCTGGCGTCCTTCAACGCCATGCGCAGTCTGATTTCGCGCATGGCAGAGTGCGCCAGCTCGGAGATGATCTCCACGTCCTGCTCGGTCCACTGTTTGGGCTTGAAATCCACGGCGCAAAAGCTGCCCAGCACTTCGCCGCTTTCAGTGCGCAGCGGAATGCCGGCATAGGCCCTGATTCCCAGCGACTTCACCGTGGGCACATCCCGAAAAACGGGCAGTTGCGTGACGTCTTCCAGGATCAGCGCCTGCCCCGACACCAGTGGATAGTGGCAAAACGTGCGCCCGCTCAATTGGCGGGTGGTGCCCAGGCCATAAGCGCTTTTGTAGAAATCGCGGTCTGCGTCCAGCAGCGACACAAAGGTGACGGGCGCCCCCGTGAGCTTGGCCGCCAGGCGGGTCAGCCGGTCAAAAACCTCTTCAGGCGGGGTGTCCAGCAAGCCGGTGTCACGCACCGCAGCCAGGCGCCTTGGGTCGGTCAGGGCCGCCTGGATCTGGGCTGCATCAGCAGGGGTCGTGGGTTTTGATTCCATGGCGCATCGTAACAATGAGGTCTGAGGTTGTTACATATTCGCCGGATGGATCAAGGGCCTATGGCTCCCTGGGCCCCGCGCATCTCACCGTTCGGGTAAAGCCACAGCCGTTCGGGCTGCGCTGGCCGAAGCCGGCGCGCGCTTTGGGTGCAGCCCGTTAACGGGCTCGGGGCGGCCGGCGTTGCACGCTGGCATGTCGAATATCACCAAAAATAGCCGCCAGCGCTTTGTGGATGAGCGCTAACAGCTATCAAACCAAGAGCAATCGCATTACCCTCGCCACGCCACTTCGCCCCCGGTGGCCACGCCCTGCGCGCGGCCCAGGGCCTCCAGCGTTTGCCGCAGCATGGGCAGGCATTTATTTCCAGGGGCCCGGGCCTTTGACGTGCGGTTCGATGGGGCCCAACGTGCACTGCGCACCCTGCGGCCGGGGCCACAGCGGTGCGCAGGGTGCTTTGCGGCGGTTCAAGCCAGGCGTTTACCCGCCGAACTTGTCTTCCAGATAGCGCCCTGGCCGGGCCATCATCATGCCGCCGATGGCCATGGGCACCACGGTGGCCACATACACCCACAGCGGCGTTGTCCAGCTGCCCGACACGGCATACAGCCAGCCGCCCAGCAACGGCCCCAGCGTGCCCGCCAGGTAGCCAATGCCCATGGCAAAACCGGCGATGGACGCCGAACCCATGGTGGTGCGGGTGCGCAGGTTGAACATGGCAATGGCCAGCGGAAACGCACCGCCCGCCAGGCCCGCCACCAGCGTCATCAGCCAGGCCGGCCCCACGCCAAAGATCATGCCCAGGTAGCCCAGCGGCCCTGCTGCTGCCAGCAAGGCGGCCAGGGGCATGGGGTTTTTGAGCTTGTTGGCGATCAGCGGCGTGACAAAAGCCATGGGCAGCGTCATGAAGGTGTAAACCGAGAACGCCACGCCCACGGCATTGCGGTCCAGCCCCAGGTGCTGCTGCAAGATGGTGGGCAGCCAGGCCAGCATGGCGTAGATGTTGAGCGACGCCATGGCGTAAAACAGCGCCGTGCCCAGCGCCACCGGGCTGGTCACGAGCTGGGCCAGCCCCAGTTTTTGCGTGGCGGGCGCGGCGGCGGCGGCCCCCGCCTGCGCTGCGCCGGGCTGGGCGCTGCGCATTTTCAACAGCTGAATGGCCCACGGCACCACCGCCACCAGCGACAACACCCCCCATGACGCCAGCGAGGCCTGCCAGCCCAAGGCGTTGGCCACCGGGATGGCCGTCATGGCGGGCAGCGTGGCACCCGCCTGCATCAGCAGCGCGAACACCGTCACCATGCTGGCCTGCCGGTCAGGAAAATACTTTTTGACCAGCGGCGCGCCCACCACGTTGCCCATGCCCATGCCCACCAGGGCCACCACGCTCAGTGCGATGAAGACCGGCGCGCTGCCGACAAAGGGGCGCGCCAGCGTGCCCGCGGCGGCCAGGGCCACGGCCAGCAGCGCGGTCTGCTCGGCGCCGATCTTGCGCACGACGACCGGGGCCAGAAACCCCGCCGCGCCAAAGCACAGCGTGGGCAGCATGCCGATCAGCGTGGCGCCCGCCGTGCCCATGCCCAGCGCTTCGCGCACGTCGGAAAGCAACGGCGACAGGCCCGTGACCGCATGGCGCAGGCCAATGCCCAGCAGCACCAGCCCGATCAAAATGGCTGCGCGGCCCTGCCACAGCCCACGGGGCGGCGTGGCCGCTGCGCCCGCGGCACTTTTTGTTGCCGCGCCCACCGAGGCGGACGGGGTGTTGGGGGTGGCCGCCATGATCAGCTCGCTGCCTTCGAGTCCCCATCAATCGGGAACATCTGGCCCGAAATCGTGCGGGCGTGGGGGCCTGCCAGAAACACCGCCAGCGCGGCAATGTCCGCCGGGTTGATGAACTTCTTGACCGACTGGTTGGCCAGCGCCAGATCGGTTTCTTCCTGCACCGTGCGGCCCGACACCTTGGCCCGCCCCTCAAAAACCGATTGAATGCGCGGCCCGTCCACGGCGCCGGGGTGAATGCTGTTGGCGGTGATGCCCAGCGGCCCCAGCTATAGCGACAAGGTTTTGGTAAAGCCCACCAGGCCCCACTTGGTGGTGGAATACGCCACCCGGTTGGCATAGCCAAAGCGCCCGGCCAGCGAAGACATCACCAGGATAGAGCCCGCGCCCGATGCCTTGAGCAACGGAATGGCCCGCTGCGTCACCATGAAGGTACCCGTCAGGTTGATGCCCACCACCGCATTCCAGGTGTCCATGGGGTAATCGGCCACGGGTGCGGTGGCGCCGGCAATGCCCGCGTTGTTGACCAGCACATCCAGCCCGCCCAGCTGGGCCTGCACATCGTTGAACAGGGTGTCCAGGTCGGCGGCCTTGCTGATGTCGCCCACGCTGCCGGTAATGCCGGGGTTGCTTTGGGTAATTTGCTGCACCGCCTCGGCATTCACGTCGGCAATGTGCACGCGCGCGCCGTTGGCCACGAAGGCCTTGGCAATGGCCAGGCCGATGCCGCCGGCGCCGGCGGTGATAAGTACGCGTTGGGTCATGATGAAACTCTCCTGGGTTGAATTGAAGAGGCTGAACAGACCGCCATTACGCAAAACTGCGGGGCCGACAGTCAATGCCTTTCATCGGAGCTGCAGAGAGTCTTCAAAAGGCGGGGTTCAGTGGGCCGGTGGGTTGTTCCGCAGGCCTGTATTTATATTACCAGCAGGACGATTGTGCCGGTAGTTTGCAAAATTCGACTTCACCGTTCCATCCATATAGCTAATGTGTGCTTGGCCCTTTGCCTTTTGGTGTCGCCATGCCTCGGATGGCGACACGCGGCGCAGCGCGGCGCATCACCCCCGCCACGCCACTTCGCCCCCGGTGGCCACCGCCTGCGCGCGGCCCAGGGCTTCCAGCGTTTGCAGCAGGGTGGGCAGGCCCTTCTTCCAGGGGCCACGGCCCTTGAAGCGCTGCTCGATGGCGTTCAATGTGAGCGGTATCGGGCTGGCGGCCAGCGCATCAGCCACGGCGCGCACTTGCTCGGGCAGGGTGGGGGGCCAGGGGAGCTGCTGGGGTTTGGTTTGCTCTGGTTTTGATAGCGATTTTTCACTGTCCAAATCAGCCTCTGGCGCTTGTTCTTCCTGCGGCAGCAGCTCCTGTTTTTGCACTGAATTTTGCGGATTTTGAAAGTCAGGCCGCAGCCAGCGCACGCGGCCCTGGGCTTCCTCCTGCGCACGCTGGGTGTTGAGCTGCACCAGGTGGGCCAGGATGTCGTCGGTGCTGGCCGTGGCGGGCAAGCCGTAGGCGGCCAGCACCGCGGCGTCCAGCTCGTCGTGCAGCTCGCGCAGCACGCCCACCAGGCCCTGGGCGTGCTGGGTTTTCTCTTTGGCGGTGAGTGCCCGGCCTTCGCGCAGGGCGGCCAGCACGTTGTAGATGCCGGTGAGCGTGAGGCCGGTGTGGCCCGCTTCGGGCGCCAGCACGCGCTTGCGGTGAGCGTCGATCTGCTCGGCGAGCTGCGCGATGCGCTCGCGGAGCTGCGGGGTCAGGCCGGTGTCTTCGTCGGGGAAGGGGAAGGTTTCGAAGCAGCGGGATTTGTTGTAGCGCGGGCGATCTTCCAGCGTGCCGCCGGTTGCCAGCGCCCATTCTGTGTGCAACTGGCTCGACAGAACGCCCAGCGCCAGCGCATCGTTCACGGCGATGGCAATCAGCATGTTGTCCGGCAGGATGCTGGCATCGAGGAACTGGAAGGTGCGGTGCTTGGAGGTTTCGACGGTGGCGATGTAGCGGGGCAGGCCGGCCAATGCGGGGCGCAGTTCTCTGCGTGGTTCTCCAAAAATCCACCAGTTGTCGCGATAAGTGGCCCGGTTGTTTTGGTCGCGCTCTGGTTTCACCCGCTCCAGTAGCCATTGGTATATCGCTGGGTGTTGAGCGCGTAGTGTTTCTGCATCCAGACCAAAGGCGTCAATGATGCGAACCCCTCTCGGCTTGTCGGTCAGGTCACGCCCATTGCGGTAGTCGTGAACAAGTGCGGAGCTTCCAAGAGCAGCAGCCTCTGCGGGCGTGACCAGAAAGCCAGATCCGTGGAGCTTGACGCCGGGCGACGAAATGCCTGCCATGGCCTGCAACGGTTGGGCCGCTGCCACATTGGCGCCCACGCTCAAATCGGCATGAACCAGCCCGGCGCGCTCAGCCAGTTGCACGGCCACTTCCCCGTGTTCACCGGGCTGTTCGTCCGTCACGGTGAACAGCAGCCCTCGCCCGCACCGGGTGCCAGCACGGTCATGGCAATGCGCACGGCGGCGCCGTTGGCGCCATCCACCCACGGATGGTCGGGAACGGTCATTTCCAGGTGCGTGCCCTTGTCCAGCGCGGCCTGCACCACGCGGCGGTTGAAGGTCTGGCGCAGGCTGTTGGTGGTGATGAGCCCCATGCGCCGCGTGTGACCTGCTGCCACTTGCGCGGCGGCGTGGTGCCACCAGAACATTACAAAGTCTGCGCTCTCGGGCACCTCGGGCCAGGCGCCGCGCAGGGCTTGCACATAGCCATCGCCCAGGGCAGCGCGCATGCTGGCGGCGCCAATGAACGGCGGGTTCCCCACAATGAAATCCGCCTGCGGCCACTGCGCCTGCCGGGCGCCTACATAGCGCCACTGCGGCACCTGCGCGGCTTCGTCGGGCACCTGCTCGCCCGTCACGGGGTGGGTCTTGAACGTGGTGCCGTCCCAGCGGCTGAGCAGCTGGCCGGCGTCGTCATACGCCAGTTCTTGCGCGTCCCAGGCCAGCACGGCGTCGCGGCATTCGATGTTGCCGTAGTTGTGCACCACGGGTTCGGCCACGGCGGCGTTGCCTCGGGTGCGGATGTGTCATTGCAGGTAGCCAATCCACAGCACCAGTTCGGCCAGGGCGGCGGCGCGTTCGTTCAGCTCGATGCCGCGCAGTTGCTGCAGCGTGACGGTTTCGCCTTCAAAGCCGAGCTGGTCTTGGGTGTGCCCCAATGCTTCAAGCTGGTTGACGACTTCGCCCTCCAGGCGCTTCAGGTGTTCCAGCGTCACGTACAAAAAGTTGGCGCTGCCGCAGGCGGGGTCGAGCACGCGGGTGGTGCACAGCTGGTGGTGGAATTTTTTCACCTCGGCGCGGGCCTCGGCCAGTTTGGCTTCCATCGCTTTGCCTTGCAGCGCGGCGGCTTCGTGCGCCAGCACCAGGGCGGCGGCCTGGGCGTTGGCCCAGTCGGCGCGCAGAGGCTCGATCACGGTGGGCAGCACCAGGCGCTCTACGTAAGCGCGGGGCGTGTAGTGCGCGCCCAGGGCGTGGCGCTCGGCGGGGTCGAGGGCGCGCTCCAGCAGGGTGCCGAAGATGGCGGGCTCGACCTCGCGCCAGTTGGACTTGGCGGCGGCTATCAGCAGGTCGATCTGCTCGGGCGTGAGCAACAGGCTGTAGCCGTCTTCGCCTGCGCCCTTGAACAGCTTGCCGTTGAAGTGCAGCACGGGCTTGGCCAGCGCGGCGCTGAAGCCGCCCCGGTCCATGTCGGCCCACAGAATGCGCAGCATGTGCTGCAGCGTGGCCGGGTCGTCGCGGTGGGTTTGCAGCAGGCCCAGAAAGGCGCCTTTGGGCAGCAGCTCGACGTCCTCCGCAAACATGGAAAACAGGCAGCGCGTGAGAAAATTTGCTACTTTTTCAGGAGCTATAAACGCTTTACTATGTTGCGCTAGATCGGTATTTTGCGAAAATTCTGGTCGGCTGGTCGGCTGGTCGGCTGGTCGGCTGGTCGGCTGGTTTCGAGCGACTTGGCGAGGCGCGCCAGCAGCGCGGCCACGTCGCGGGTGACCTGGGCGCTGATGCGGGCGGGGTTCAGGCTGTCGGGGTCGGTCCAGATGCGGCGCAGGCGGTCTTGCACCTCGGGGCGGGCCAGGTCGGTGAGCTGCAGGCGGTGGCTGCGCGGGTCGGGGAAAGGGGTGTAGGTGCCGCCGGTTTTGCTGAACTCGGCATACACCTCGATGACGGTGCCCACGTCCACCACCAGCACAAAGGGCGGGCGGCCTTCGGTGCCGGGCAGGGCGCGGGCGTAGGCCTCGCCCTGGCTGCGGGCGCGCAGCAGGCCGTCGTCAAAGCCTTTGGTGTGGCTGCCGGCCTTGAGCTTTTTGGCCTCGAGCACGAAGTGGCCGCGCCGGTAGCAGTCGATGCGGCCGGCGCTGGTGCTGCCGTCGCCATGGGCAAACGTTACCGGGCGCTCGAACATGTAGGTTTGCTCGGGCGTGGGGTGGGGTTTGTCCACCCCCAGCAGGGCGCACAGGTCCATCACAAAGCTTTGCGCGGTGGCCAGCTCGCTGGCGGTGTTGTGCTGCCAGCGCTGGATGAAGGCCTGGGTGGCGGTGGCGTCGATGGCGGCGGTGGCTGTAGAAGTCATGCAATGGGGGTCAGCGAAGGTCAAAGGCCCAGGGCGGTGGCGCCGCCTTGCAGGCGCTGCAGCACGGTGCGCTGCATGGCGGGCGGGCGGTGTGCAGCAGTTGCGGCCAGTCGGCCTGCGCCAGTCTAACTACATCCCGTAACAAAGCCAGGTGCCTGGGCACGCGCAGCAGGCCGGCGGACTTGAGCAGGGCCTGCATGTCGTGCCAGGTGAAGGCGCGCAGGGTGCGGTCGATGGCGCGGTTGACGGCGTATTGGGCCTCGGGCACGCCATCAAAAAACGCGGCCACGCACACCGGGTCGTACACCGGGGCGAGCTGGGGCGTGCGGCCGTCGGGGTAGATGAGGGCCCAGTTTTTTAAATGCGCGTCGGTGTTGCCCATGAGGATGAAGGCCACCATGCGGGCCAGAAACTCGCGCGTGTCCTGCACGGGCTGGCTGCTCAGGCGGTTGAGCACGCGCAGCATGGTGGCCCAGTCTTGCTGGATGCCTTTGCCGTATTTCTGGCGCGGGGTGTACGCCAGCACCTGGTTGAACTCTTCCATGTGCACGCGGGCGCCGCCGGGCAGGTGGTCAAAGCGCTGCACGGCCAAGATGTCGTTGAAGGGCACGGTGGCGGGCAGGTCGGCCTGGGCGCGGGTGATGATGCGGGCATCGGCACAGTGCAGGCCCAGCGCCTTGCACAGCTGGTAGCCGGTGTATTCATTGGCCACCAGGTCGGGGTGGGTGGTGGTGGGCAGCTTCAAGATCACGCTGCCCGCCGCGCCCTGGCGGTGCACGGTGTAGCGGCGGCCATCCTGCACGGCGCTGAACTTGGTGACCACGCCGGGCAGCGAGGCGGCGTCTTCCACGGGGTATTCGACAAAGCCGGGCTCGAGCACATCGAGGCCCTGCGTGGTGTGCCAGTGGCGCACTACATCGGGTATGCCGTCTTGCGCGGGCACGGGCTCTACCTCCAGCGCGCCCATCAGGTCGTGGCCAGCGGCGGCCAGCAGCTCGAACTCGTCGTCGGGGCTGCAGCCGCGCTCGCGCGCGAGGCGCTCGCGGTTGTGGCCCTCGGGCAGCAGGTTCTGAAAATACACCGGCCAGCGCCCGTCGGTGCGCACCAGCCGCGCATCGCGCACCGAGCCCAGAATTTGCTGCGTGGCGGCCTCGTCGGCGCCCTGGTAGCTGAGCGACAGCGTGGGGCGCTGCGGGTTGCGGATGTAGGCCTCGTCAAACGACACGCGCAGGATGTCGCCATATTGCGAGAGGTAGCCAATGGCCTCGCGGCCGCCCGGCGCGCCGCTGGCCAGCGCGGGGCGGTGCAGGTACAGGCGCAGGTAGCGGATGGAGGTGGACATGGTGGTGCCGATCATCATCCTGGGCGGGATGGATCAACCGGGGCGACTGAGGCTGTCCACCACTGAGGGCGGCGCATCCACGCCCTCGGGCTGGCCCAAAAACTTTCCGCCCGACTGGATGAACGTTTGCAGGATGGGCCGCAGGCTGCTGGGCACGGCAATGATGTCCAGCCCCAGCACGCGCGCCATTTCGGCCAGGGTGGAGTAGCGGGGGTCGAGGTCGCCGCCTTCGGTGCGCTGCACCGTCATGCGCGAAAGGCCCGCGCTTTCGGCCAGCTGGGCCTGGGTGATGTGTTGGGCCTTGCGGGCGGCGGCCAGGGTGGTGATCAGGTCGTTGTGCATGATCGTGAATATACGCTTTTTATTAAAAATGTATATTTTAAGTAGCCAACTGACAAAAAAAGACCGCCTGGGTGGGCGGTCTGTGAGGGGTTACCTTGGAGAGGTTGGGGGTGCAACAAGCCCGTGGATTGGCTTATGCGAATGTGTTGACCTGGGTGCCCAGCGTGCCCGATGTTGCCAGGGCGGGCTGGGGTTGGGGCAGGGCCTGCAGCAAGGTGGCTGCGGCGCTGGCCTGCACGTCCAGGGCTTTTTTCAGCACGGTGATGTGGATGGCATCCGACGTCTGGCGGCTGGCCAGGGCGGTGGAGGTGCTGACGATGCTGTTGGTGAGGCCGACGTCCATGCGGGGTTCCTTGATTTGTTGTCTTGTTATCGGCAACCGGGCGCCGCGCTGGAGGGGTGTTACACCTTTGCGGTCACTCCAGCGCCGGAACGCCCAGGGCGGGGCACGAGGCGAGGTCGGACTCGGGCGCATTGGCAGCATCGGCCAGCTGGCGTGCCGCGTCGCGCAGCGCGGTGCGCAGGCCTTCCTCCAGCACCGGGTGGTAGAACGGCATGCCCAGCAGCTCATGCACCGTGAGCTTTTGTTGCACGGCCAGGGCCAGCAGGTGGGCCATGTGCTCGGCTTCGGGGGCGCACATTTCGGCGCCTTGCAGGCGACCCGTGGTGCGGTCGGCATACACCTGCAGGCGCCCGTGGTTGCGCTGGGCGGCGCGGGCGCGGCCCTGGTTTTCAAAACGGACGGTGCCGGTGACGGTGTGGGCGCTGTCCAGGTCGGCCAGGCGCTGGCCCACTACGGCCACCTGCGGATCGCAAAACACAATGGTCAGCGGTGTGCGGCGCTGAAAGCGCGTGGGCGCAACCGCAGGCGCCGCAGCAGGTGCGAGAGCGCAGGCCATGGCGTTGATGCCGGCAATGTGGCCTTCGTCGGCGGCCTCGTGCAGCAGCGGGGCATGGGCGTTGGCGTCGCCGGCCAGGAAAACCGGCAGGTCACCGATCTGCTGGGTTTGCGGGTTGACGGCGGGCATGCCGCGCGGGTTGAGCGGCACCCCCAGTGCCTGCAGGCCCAGGTGCTCGATGTTGGGCACGCGGCCCATGGCGGCGATGACCTGGTCCACCACCACGCGGTTGGGGCCGCTGCGTACCTCGATGCCGCCCGCCACTTCGCGCAGCTCGGCCGGGGCGCCGGTATGCAGCACCATTTCGTGCTTGAGCAGGGCGGCCAGCTCGGCGTTGAGCGCGGGGTCTTTCAGGCCGGCCAGGTTGGGGCTGGTGGTGAAGGCAGCCACCTCGATGCCCAGGCGGGCCAGCGCCTGCGCAATCTCCACGCCAATCACACCCATGCCGATCACGGCCATGCGCGGGCCCAGCATGGGCTGCTCAAACAGGGTGTCGGTGGTGAGCATGCGGTCGCCAAACGCCAGCCATTCATCGGGCACGCGGGGGCGTGAACCGGTGGCGATGATGATGCTGCGCGTGGCGTAGGTGGTGCCGTCAATGTCTACCGCGTTGGGGCCCAGCACGGTGGCGCTGCCTGCAATGCGGGCTGCGCCCAGCGTTTCGGTGGCTTGCAGGGCACCGGCCACAAATTGGTCGCGCAGGCTGCGCACACGCTGCAGCACGGCGGCAATGTCGGCGCTCAGGCCCGTGGCGCCGCGCAGGCCAAATGCGTCGAACGTGTGGCGGCGGTGAAAGGCGTTGGCCGCTTCGATGAGCGCCTTGGACGGCATGCAACCCACGCGCGCGCAGGTGGTGCCCCAGGGGCCTTCGTTGACGATGAGGTAGCGGTCGGTGCGCTTGCGCACTTCGCGCAGCGCGGCCAGGCCTGCCGTGCCTGCGCCGATGATGACGGTGTCGAGCGGTTGGCTCATGCGGTGTCTCCCCAGGGGCCGAGAAAGCTGCAGTGTGCGGGCGCAGCGGCCGGGCGGCTTGTAGGCGCACAGGCAGTGCGCGTGGCGGTGGGGGGCTGCAAGGCGGGCGTTGGGCACGCGCCGTGCCCTGGCTTCGACCGGCTCAGCCCGAACGGACGGCGTGAGAGATCGAAATGAAGTCGCTCATCCAGTTTTATTGGGCTTAACCGCTTGCTGGCAGAGCGCCTGCAGCTATATTTTATGTAGCTGTTTCGACCGCGTGGGCCCGAATATTGGCCTGTGCCGATGGGGTGGGCTTTTGCTTGCGTGCCTGCAGGTTGGCGCGCACGAAGGCCTCGAAATGCTCGGGCAGCAGTGGGCGACTGTAGTGGTAGCCCTGCACCTGGTCGCAGCCGCGCGCGCGCAGAAAGTCCAGTTGCTCTGCGGTTTCCACGCCTTCGGCGATGGTGGTCATGCCCAGGCTGTGGGCCATCTGGACGATGGCGGTGGCAATGGCCTGGTCGTCGGTGTCGGTGCCGATGTCGCGCACGAACGACTGGTCGATTTTGAGCTGGTTGATGTTGAAGCGCTTGAGGTAGCTGAGCGACGAGTAGCCGGTGCCAAAGTCATCGATGGACAGGCGGATGCCGCGCTGGCTCAACTCCTGCATCTTCTGGGCGGCAACTTCCGGGGTCTTCATGGCCACGGCTTCGGTCAGCTCCAGTTCCAGCGCTTCGGGCGGCACGCCGGTCTGGCGCAGCAGCTGGCTCACCATGTCGGTCAGCCCGGCTTGGCCAAACTGCACCGCCGAGAGGTTGACCGCCACGGTCATCATGGGCAGGCCGGTGTCGAGCCAGGCGCGCAACTGGCGCAGCGCGGTGAGCAGCACCCATTCGCCAATGGGCACGATGAAGCCGTTGGCCTCGGCCAGCGGAATGAATTCGGCGGGCGACACCACACCCCATTGCGGGTGGTTCCAGCGCAGCAGGGCTTCGGCGCCGATGATGCGGCCATCGTGCAGCGACACCTGCGGCTGGTAAACCAGGTGCAGTTCGTTGCGCGGCAGGGCCTGTTTGAGGGCGTTGCTCAGGGCCAGCGCGCGCGATGAGTGCACCTGCATCTCGGGCGTGAAGAAGCGGTAGCTGTTGCGGCCGTCGTCCTTGACGCGGTACATGGCGATTTCGGCATTTTTGAGCAGGGCCTCGAGCTCGCGGCCATCATTGGGCGAGATGGCGATGCCAATGGATGCGGTCAGAAAAATTTCCTGCCCCGCCACCTGCACCGGCTGCGCCAGCACGTCGAGCAAACGGGTGCAGAGCTTGGCAGCTTCGTCCTGGCTGGTGTGGGGCAGCAGGGCGACAAAGTCATCGCCCGAGTGGCGCGACAGCGTGGCGTTGTCTTGCAGGCTGGTGCGCAGGCGCTGGGAGATTTCCAGCAGCAGCAGGTCGCCCGCGTTGTGGCCCAGCGAGTCGTTCACGTCCTTGAACCGGTCGAGGTCGATCCACAGCACGGCCAGGGCGTTGGTTTGGCTGATCACATAGTCAAAGTGCTTGCCTAGCATGACACGGTTGGGCAGGCCGGTGAGCTGGTCATGGTGCGAGAGCTGCTGGATGCGCTCGGCGGCCAGTTTGCGCTCGGTGATGTCTTCTTTGTGGGCGAGGTAGTTGGTGACCACGCCCTCGGCATTGCGCACCGGGTAAATGAGCACCGATTCGGTGAACTCGCGCCCGCTCTTGCTGCGGTTGGTCAACTCACCCTGCCAAGGCTTGCCCTGGGTGAGCTGGTCCCACATGCCCTGGTAGGTGGCCGAGGGCGTTTTGCCCGACTGCAGGATGCGCGGGTTTTTACCCAGCACTTCGTCGGCGGTGTATTCGCTGGAGCGGGTGAAGGCGTCATTGACAAATTCGATGCATCCCTGCAGGTCGGTGATGACGATGGGCAGGGGCTTTGGGATACGGCCAGCGAGAGCTTGCGCATCGCCTCGTCGCTTTCCAGGCGCTGGGTGATGTCGCGCGAGATGACCACGAAGGTCGGGTCCTGGCCCGGCTGCGGGGCTTTGCGCGCCACCGACAACTCAAACCACCGGTTGCCATCGGGTACTTGCAAGGCCACCACGCTGCCCCGGGAGAAGCCTTGCTGGCGCGCTTCGTCCAGGGCTGCAAGAGTGATGCGGGCGCTTTCGGCAGGCAGGACTTCTTGCAGGTTCTTGCCCAGCAACTGATTAATGGGGGCCGCCAGACTACCGACGTGGCCAGCGCGCACATCCACATAGCGCCCCTCGTCGTCGATCTCCAGCAGCGGGTCTGGCAGTGCATCGAGCGTGGCCTGCAGCTGCCGTTGCGAGGCGCGCAGCAGGGTGTAGGGCTGCTGCACCGTCTCAACAAAGACAGCGCGGTACAAAAATGCGTAGGCCAGCACCTTGTAGAAGTGGCCCGTCATGTTGTAGATGTCGGTCACGCCGGTGTAGCGGGTGAAGAAAAACTCGCTGAGACCCATGACGCACGCTGCGGCAAACAGGCCGCTGGCGTTGAAGCTGCGTGGCCGGCCCATGTGCCACAGCAGGAGTGCGGCGGCGGCCAGGTAAAGAGCCATCAGCGCGTATTCGAAACCGATCTTGAATGCGGTAAGCCCTTGGCCTTGCACGAAGGTTTCGGGCACAAGATGCGGTGCAAAGAAGAACAGCGAGTGCAGGGCTGCCACCAGCACCACCACCAGGGCCACCAGCGTCACCACGTACGTCCGCGAGGCGCTGGTACTCCAGGGCAGCCCGGCCACCGCGAGCAAGGCCAGCGCGCTCAGCAGCCGCGCGGCGAGCCAGAAATGGATGGCCTTTTCGGGCGAGCTGGGGGTGATGAAGTCGGGCATGCCGCTGTAAGACAGCATGTGGCTGAAATCGAGCAAACCTACACCCAGGAAGGCGCAGCCCAGCACCAGCGCGTTGCGTGGCAATTGCTCATGCCGTGCACTCCAGACGACCCCAAATGTGAGCGCTGCCACCACGATCGCCAGCGTCTCCAGCGCCATGTGCAGGGGCAGGTAGTGCGCCACGCCCTTCATGCCGGGCAGGGAGGGCAGCCCCATCACCACCAACAGCAGCACCAAAAGGACGCCCACGGAGCGGGTGGCTTGGCGGGCTGCTGGCTGGTGGCTGGGGTGTATCAGCATGGGCGGGTGGGGTGCCTGTCACCTGGGGTGGCGGCGGTTGGGGTGAAGTAAGGCTGTGTGCAAGTGTAGTGTTTGTAATGGTGTGTTTAATGACCGCGCAGTCAGTCCGCCGGACCGGGCCAGCCGACGCGGCCGTGGCCATGGTCGTTGACGCGCTGCATAAAAGCGCTGGCCTGGGCTTCGGGCAGGCGCAGCTGCAGGGTGACGAGCGAGCCATGTTGCACATCAAGCAGTTCGGCGCCCGCTGCCTCGATCTCGCGGCGCACCAGGCCTTCCAGTGCATAGGGCACCAGGCATTGCAGCGTGGCCATGCGCTGCCGTTGCACCTTGGGTGCGGTGAGCAAGGCCTGGGCCACGCAGTCGGTGTAGGCGCGCACCAGGCCACCCACACCCAGCTTGACGCCGCCAAAGTAGCGCACCACGGTGGCCAGCACGCCCTCGAGGTCCTGGTGGCGCAGCACATCGAGCATGGGGCGCCCGGCGGTGCCGCCGGGTTCGCCGTCGTCCACCGCGGCCGATTGCCCGCCCGCCAGCAGCGCCCAGCAGATGTGGGCCGCGCCGGGGTGCTGCTTCCACAGCGCATCCACATGGGCCTGGGCGCTGGCGCGGTCGGCCATGGGTTGCACGCAGCCGATGAAGCGGCTTTTCTTGATGATGATTTCGCTGTGGGCGGGCGCGGCCAGGGTCTGGGGCATGGGGCGCGAGCTTAACCCTGGGGATGCCCTGGCAGGGACATGTGCCGGGCAAAGCGACAAAATTGGCCTGGCGCCGTAAAATCGCGGGTTACCCACCACGACCGCGCCCCACCATGCCCCAAGATGACCATGGGCGGCCGCACCTCCCCGCATGAACGCCCCCGTTGACGTCTCCTTTTTTGCGCGCGCCGCAAAGCCCTTGACCAGCTACCGACCGTACTGGGCCAAGCGCTTTGGCACGGCCCCGTTTTTGCCGATGAGCCGCGCCGAGATGGAGCAACTGGGTTGGGACAGCTGCGACATAGTGCTGGTGACGGGTGACGCCTACGTGGACCACCCGAGCTTTGGCATGGCGGTGATTGGCCGGGTGCTGGAAGCGCAGGGTTTTCGCGTGGGCATCATTGCCCAGCCCGACTGGCAGAGTGCCGAGCCCTTCAAGGCGCTGGGCAAGCCCAACCTGTTCTGGGGCGTGACGGCCGGGAACATGGATTCGATGATCAACCGCTACACGGCTGACCGAAAAATCCGCAGCGACGATGCCTACACCCCTGGCGACGTGGGCGGCAAGCGCCCCGACCGCGCCGCCATCGTTTACAGCCAGCGCTGCCGCGAGGCCTACAAGGACGTGCCCATCGTGCTGGGCGGCATCGAAGGCAGCCTGCGCCGCATTGCGCACTACGACTACTGGAGCGACAAGGTGCGCCGTTCCATTGTGGTGGACGCCAAGTGCGACCTGCTGCTGTATGGCAACGCCGAGCGCGCGCTGGTCGAGGTGGCGCACCGCATTGCCGCGCGCGAGCCGGTCGAGCAGATCACCGATGTGCGCGGCACGGCCTTTGTGCGCCGGCCCGACGATGCAAGCGGCAAAGGCTGGTTCGAGATCGACTCCACCAGCGTGGACGAGCCCGGCCGCGTGGAGGCCCACGTCAATCCTTATATGACGACCAGCGAGCAGGCAGCATCGCAAGGCAGCAGTTGCAGCAAGGACGATGCTACTGATTCTGTAGCTGCTAGCGCAGTTGGAATAAGCGCTGGAGGCCAAAAAGACCCACAATCTGCCGAGCCCAACCCCGCCATCCAGCCCATGCTGTTCGTGGCCAACCCGGCGCTCAAGGCCAAGCTCAAGGTGCCGCCGCGCGACCGCAGCGTGATCCGCCTGCCCAGCTACGAGCAGGTCAAGAGCGACCCGGTGCTGTATGCCCACGCCAACCGCGTGCTGCACCTGGAGACCAACCCCGGCAACGCCCGCGCGCTGGTGCAGGCGCATGGTGAAGGTGTGACGGCGCGCGACGTGTGGATCAACCCGCCCCCCATCCCGCTGACCACGGCCGAGATGGACTATGTGTTCGATCTGCCCTACGCCCGCAGCCCGCACCCGAGCTACGCCGACGAAAACGGCAGCCACGACGGCGCAACCAAGATCCCGGCGTGGGAGATGATTCGTTTTTCGATCAACATCATGCGCGGCTGCTTTGGCGGCTGCACCTTTTGCTCGATCACCGAGCACGAGGGCCGCATCATCCAGAGCCGCAGTGAAGATTCGATCATCCAGGAGATCGAGGACATCCGCGACAAGGTCAAGGGCTTCACCGGCACCATCAGCGACCTGGGCGGCCCCACGGCCAACATGTACCGCCTGGGCTGCAAGAGCCCCGAGATCGAGGCCGCCTGCCGCAAGCCGAGCTGCGTGTATCCGGGCATCTGCTCGAACCTGGGCACCAACCACGATCCGCTGATCAAAATCTACCGCCGTGGCCGGGCGCTCAAGGGCATCAAGAAAATCCTCATCGGCTCGGGCCTGCGCTACGACCTGGCCGTGAAAAGCCCTGAATACGTGAAAGAGCTGGTGCAGCACCACGTGGGCGGCTACCTCAAGATCGCACCCGAGCACACCGAGCAGGGGCCGCTCACCAAGATGATGAAACCGGGCATCGGCAGCTATGACAAGTTCAAGCAGATGTTCGAGAAGTTCAGCGAAGAGGCGGGCAAGAAGCAGTTTCTGATTCCGTACTTCATCGCCGCGCACCCCGGCACGAGCGACGAGGACATGATGAACCTCGCCGTCTGGCTGAAAAAGAACGGCTTTCGCGCCGACCAGGTGCAGACCTTCTACCCCAGCCCCATGGCCACCGCCACGGCCATGTACCACAGCAACAAGAACCCGCTGCGCAAGATCACGCGCGACAGCGAGTCGGTGGACATCGTGCGCGGCGACAAGCGCCGGCGCCTGCACAAGGCGTTTTTGCGCTACCACGACCCGAACAACTGGCCGCTGCTGCGCGAGGCGCTCAAGGCCATGGGCCGGGCCGATTTGATCGGCAACGGCAAGCACCACCTGATCCCGACCTTTCAGCCCTTGACGGATGGCGGTTACCAGAGCGCACGGCGCACCAATTCCACGCCCTCCAAGCCCGGCTCGGCCAGGGCGCCCGGCGCCACGCCGGCCAAGCCACAAAAAGGCCGCCTGCTGACCCAGCACACCGGCCTGCCACCGCGGGTGACCGGCGCGGCCAAGCCGTCCGCGCGCAAGCCGCGCTAAGAAACCTGGCGCAGCAGCAAAAAAGCGGGCCTTCTAGCCCGCCTTTTTTGCGTGCGTTCGCGCAGACTCTCAGTGCGTGAGAAAGTCCAGCACCAGCCGGTTGAACGTGTCGGCGTGTTCCCACTGGGCCCAGTGACCACACTGGTTGAACACATGCAGCTGCGCATTGGGGATGCCCCAGATCAGGCGCAGGCCCACGTCCATGGGCACAAAACGGTCGTCGCGGCCCCAGATCACCAGCGTCTGGGCTGATATTTCGCCCAGGCGGTGGCCCAGGTCGGGGAACTGCTTGGGGTTGGCTGTGCTGCTCTTGACGAAGTTTTCCAGGTGGTCGCGGCGAGCCAGCATGTTGTCAAGGCGTGCCTGGAACAGCTCGTCGGTGAGGTGGCTTGTGTCGTACACAAACACATTCATCATGCGCTTGAGGTTTTCAATCGTCGGGTCGCGGTAGAGCGCGCCGATCAGCTTGATGCCCTCGGTGGGCATGGGAACAAACTGGCTGGGGCCGCCGGTGCCGCCGCCCATCAGGATCAGCTTGCCCACGCGCGCGGGGTTGGCCAGCGCAAACGCCACGGTGCTGTGCGCGCCCATCGAGTTACCGACGATATGGACCTTGTCGAGGCCGATAGCATCCAGCAGGCCCTTCAAGGCGCGGGCGTTCAGGTCTGAGCGCGAGCCGGTGTTGACGATGGGGTCGCTCTTGCTCCAGCCGGGGCAGTCCATCAGGATCACGCGGTAGCCCGCGTTCACGAACGGTTCAATGTTGCGGTTGAAGTTGGCCCAGCCGCTGGCGCCAGGGCCCGAGCCATGCAGCATGACTACCGTCTCCGCCCCCTGGCCGACGTCGTTGTAGTGCAGTTGCAGGTCCAGGTCGCCTTCTTGGATGCGGACGAACTTGCTGGTGCTGGCTTCGGTGATGGTGGTCATGGGAATTCCTTGGATCGATACTTTGCTGTAAAAAAAAATATAGCTGCCAGCGCTTTATGGATAAGCGCTGGCAGTCTTTATGGCTGGTGATGTCAGCCCGCTTCGCTCATCACCGGCATCGCATGAATACGCTCATGCTCGCGGGCCTTGAGCAGGTCCAGCGCCACATCCACGATCATGTCTTCCTGCCCCCCGACCATGCGCCGCTTGCCCAGCTCGACCAGGATGTCCACCGCCTTGAGGCCGTACTTTTGTGCCGCCACTTCGCTGTGGCGCAGGAAGCTGGAGTACACCCCCGCATAACCGAGCGCCAGCGTCTCGCGGTCCACGCGCACCGGCCTGTCCTGCAGCGGGCGCACGATGTCATCGGCCGCATCCATCAGCTGGTACAGGTCGCAGCCATGGTTCCAGCCCAGGCGGGCCGCGGCGGCAATGAACACCTCCAGCGGCGCATTGCCCGCGCCCGCGCCCATGCCGGCAAGACTCGCGTCCACGCGGTCGCAGCCTTCTTCCACCGCCACGATGGAGTTGGCCACGCCCAGGCTCAGGTTGTGGTGGGCGTGCATGCCGGTTTGCGTCTCGGGCTTGAGGACATCCTTGAAGGCGCGGAAACGCTCGCGCACATCGTTCATGCTCAAGGCCCCGCCGGAATCGACCACGTAGCACACCGTGGCGCCGTAGCTTTCCATCAGCTTGGCTTGTTCGGCCAGCCCTTGCGGCGTCTGCATGTGGCTCATCATCAGAAAGCCCACGGCTTCCATGCCCAGGTGGCGGGCGTATTCGATGTGCTGGCGGCTGATGTCGGCCTCGGTGCAATGCGTGGCCACACGCACGATGCGCGCGCCGGCGTCATAAGCCGCCTTCAGGTCGTGCACGGTGCCGATGCCGGGCAAGAGCAAGGTGGCAATCTTTGCGTGCTTGACCACGCTGGCCACGGCCTCGATCCATTCGATGTCGGTGTGGGCGCCAAAGCCGTAGTTGAAGCTGCCGCCCTGCAGGCCGTCGCCGTGGGCCACTTCGATGGAGTCGACCCTGGCGTCGTCCAGCGCCTTGGCGATTTGCATGGCCTGGGCCACGCTGTACTGGTGGCGGATGGCGTGGCTGCCATCGCGCAGCGTCACGTCAGAGATATAGATCTTCTTGGAAATAGGGGTGCTCATGCGGTTCTCCTTCAGGCGGCCACGGCGGCTGCAGCGACTTCGGCGCCCAGAACGCGCCGGGCCATGTGCTCGGCCGTGCGCAAGGCGGCGCTGGTCATGATGTCCAGGTTGCCGGCGTAGGCTGGCAGGTAATGGGCGGCGCCTTCCACCTCCAGGAACACCGAGGTTTTGAGGCCACTGAGGTTCTTGCCGACGCCCGGAATGTTCAGCCCCTCGATGCGGTCGAACTGCACCTTTTGCTTCAAGCGGTAGCCCGGTACATAGGCCTGCACGTCGGCGGCCATGCGCTCGATGGAATCGGCAATGGCGGCTTCATCGGCAAAGGCGGAGAGCGTGTAGACCGTGTCGCGCATGATCAGCGGCGGCTCGGCCGGGTTGAGCACGATGATGGCCTTGCCCTTGGCAGCGCCCCCCACCACCTCGATGGCCTTGGAGGTCGTCTCGGTGAACTCGTCGATGTTGGCGCGCGTGCCCGGGCCGGCGCTCTTGCTGGAGATCGAAGCCACGATCTCGCCATACTGCACCTTGGCCACGCGCGAGACCGCGGCCACCATGGGAATGGTGGCCTGGCCACCGCAGGTGACCATGTTCACGTTCAGGGCGTCGAGGTGGTCTTCGCCATTGACCACGGGGATGCAGTAGGGACCGATGGCCGCGGGCGTGAGGTCGATCAGGCGGATGCCGGGCTTCAAACTGCGTAAAAAGGCATCGTTCTGGACATGGGCCGACGCGGAGGTGGCGTCAAACACCACATCGATGTCGGCGAACTGGGGCATGCGGGTCAAACCTGCCACGCCTTCGTGCGTGGTGGCCACGCCCATGCGGGCGGCGCGGGCCAGGCCGTCCGACTGCGGGTCGATGCCGACCATGGCGCCCATCTCGATGTGCTGGCCGTGGCGCAGGATCTTGATCATCAGGTCGGTGCCGATGTTGCCGCTGCCGATGATGGCGGCTTTGAGTTTGCGGGTCATAAGTGGCCTTTCGTGTTCAATCGATGGTGGCGCCGCTGGCCTTGATCAGCGGTGCCCAGCGCGCGACTTCGGACTGGATGAAGCTGCCGAACTGTGCGGGGGTCGAGGGGAATGCCTGCATGCCTTGTTCGGCAAAGCGCTTCTGGATGTCGGGCTCGTTCAGTGCCTTGAGGAAGGCTTCGTTGAGCTTGGCAATCGCCGGTGCCGGCGTTCCTGCCTTGACCACGGCACCAAACCACACGCCGGCGTCCACGCCCTGAATGCCGAGCTCACCCAGCGTGGGCACGTCGGGCAGCTGGGCGGCGCGCTTGGCGGCGGCAATGGCCAGGGGCTTGAGCTTTTTGCCGGCGATCAGCGGGCCGGTGCTGATGATGGGGTCAAACATCATGTCCACCTGGCCGCTCATCACGTCCTGCAGCGCGGGCGCCGATCCCTTGTAGGCCACATGCTGGAAATGGCCGCCCGTCTTGCCCCGGAACAGCTCGCCGAGCAAATGGCCGATGGAGCCCATGCCTTGCGAGGCAAAATTCAGGCCGTCCTTGCGGGATTTGGCCAGCTGCACCAGTTCGGCCACCGAGTTGGCGGGGCTATTGCTGGGCACCACCAGCACCAGGGGCGATGCAATCAGCGATATGACGGGGGCGAAGTCTTTGACCGGGTCGTAGGAGAACTTGCGAAACAGGTTCTGGTTGATCGCGAACATTTCGGTGGCCGCCACGTAGACGGTGTGGCCATCGGCATCGGCCTGCTTGACCTGGGATGCGGCAATCTGGCCCCCGGCGCCGGGTTTGTTGTCCACGATCACGGGTTTGCCCAGCGTGTCGGCCATTTTCTGGGCCAACGCGCGCGCGATGGTGTCGGTGATGCCGCCTGCTGGGAATGGCACGACGATGGTCACAGTGCGCGAAGGGAACGCAGGGGCCTGGGCATGGGCCACGCCCGCAACGGCGGTGGCAGACAGGGCGGCAAGGAGGGTGCGACGAAGCAGCATGGGGTGGGCTTTCAAAACAGAATTTGGGAAAAATGAGCGGGTGGCGGCGGTGTCAGCGGCCAAAGCGGGTGCGTACCGTGCCGACGCCACTGATGCGCGCCTCGAAGGCGTCGCCAGGCTGCACCGCCACCATGGGGCCGAGCGCGCCCGTCATCACAAGGTCGCCCGCGCGCAGGGGCTGGCCCAGCGTGGCCAGCTTGCGCGCCAGCCACACGGCGGCGTTGAGCGGGTGGCCCAGGCAGGCGCTGCCATTGCCTTGCGATACGACGGTGCCGGAGCGTTCGGTGGTCATCTCGCACAGCTTGAGGTCCAGCGCGTTCAGGCGCGTGGGCACGGCGCCCAGCACGATGAGCCCGCTCGACGCGTTGTCGGCCACGGTGTCGATGAATTGGATGTTCCAGTTGGCGATGCGGCTTCCCACGATCTCGATGGCCGGTAGTACATAGGCCGTGGCGTTGATCACATCGACCAGCGTGGCGTCGGGCAGGTCGAGGTCGCGTTCCAGCACCAGGGCGACTTCGGCTTCGACCTTGGGCTGCAGTGTGCGTGCCCACGGGATCTCCTCGTCGTCGCCATAGACCATGTCGGCAAACAGCGTGCCGAAGTCGGGCTGGTCCACACCCAGCTGCTTTTGCACGGCGGGCGAGGTCAGGCCGATCTTGCGGCCTACGATGCGGCGGCCCTGGGCCTGCGCGTGGCGCACGTTGGCCAGTTGCACGGCGTAGGCGTCGTCACCGCTGGTGATTTCTTCGCGCAGCGGCGCCATCGGGGTCGCGGTCTGTTCGGCCAGGCGCAGGCGCTCGGCCCAGGCGTTGATCTGTTCAGGGGTGCTCATGGTGTCTCCTTGTAGGTATGGGGCGGCGGATTCGTGCGTGAAGCGTCAAGTGGTGTGCTGGAACAGAACGCCATAGCCGGCAATCAGTTCGGGCAGGGCCTGGTAGTGGCGCAGTGTGCAGGGCAGGGGCCGGGCGGGCAGGGCGGCGCGGGCGATCAGCCAGGTCTTGGACTCATGGGCCGACAGGCCTGCCTGCTGCTCGATGGAGTCTTCGGTCATGGCGGTCAGCTCTCCGAAGGCGCCGCGCTCCAGGGCGTCCATCCAGTGGCGGTCCCACGCCGGGTTGAGCGGTTTCATGCTGGCATCACCGCGCGCCAGAGCCACGCCAGCCGCCATCACGCGCTGGGTCTTGGCGTCGCGTTCGGCTGCGGTGGGTTCCCGTTTGATGGTGATGCGTTCGCGCACCGCTGCATCGGGGTGGGCCAGCGTGGGCACGGGGGCTCGTGCGAGAGCCCGCCCGAGCCGATCACCAGGGTGCGGCGGGGCAGGGTGTCGAGAAACCGGCCGATGGCTTCGCCCAGCTGCCGGCAGCGTGCCAGGCGCGGAATGCCGGGCTGGGCCACGGCGTTCATGAAGATCGGCACCACGGGGGGCGTATCGAGGCCACCCCACAGGAACTGCAGGGCCTGCGCAAAGCCGTGGTCCACCTGCATGCGGCGCGACAGTGCAATGTCAAAGCCGGTGTCCATCAGGTGTGCTGTCAGCGACAGTGCTGCGGCTTCATCGGTGTTCAGGGCACCGGGTGGCGTCAGGTAGTCGCCCACCGAGGTGGCCGCGCTGCCGATGCAGAACGGCGGCATCAGCTCGTTGAAAAAGCCGTTGTAGTGGTCGGGGCCCAGCAGCACGATCAATTCGGGGTTAAAGGCGTGCACCTGGGCGCGCGCCTGCTCCAGCGCGGCGTCGAGCAATGCCCTGGCGTCTGCGCTGATTGGGTTGAGCCCGAGCAGGGGCGAGTGCGACATGCCCAGAAAGGCACGGGGTGCAATGCGGGACATTCAGGCCTCCAGGGGCGCTGCGAGCTTGCGGGCCAGGGCGGCCGTGACGGCCGAGACTTCCTGGGGCGAGCACAGGGCCGCCACAAAACGATCAGGGCGCACGAACACGATGGATTTGGTTTGCTTGCCAAACCATTCCTTGAGGCGGCCCTGGGCATCGCCCAGCGTGGTGACGCCTGCGCGGGCATCGCTGCCATGCGCCATCTGCACTTGGGGCTTGACGGTGATGAACTTGGCGCCCAGGCGCTCCCAGAAGGCGCGTGCCTCTTTGCTCAGGTTGAAAGTGGGATCGGTGCCCCAGGCCAGAATGGCAAAGTTCAGGCCGATCACGTCATCCAGGCGCACGGTTTCTCCGGCCTCGGTGGTCACGCGCGGCTGGATGAACATGCGGCCCACGGGCGTTTCCAGCGGCGCCTCGAAGCCATTGAGCAGACGGCCCAGGGGCGATTCCTTCTTCTCGGCCATCAGGCCCAGCAGGCGGCCCAGCGGGTGGTCGCCCGAGCGGTTGAGCAAGCCGCCCAGCAGGGGCTGGTTCTCGGTCTTTTCTGGCAGCAGCACCACGCCGCGCTCGTAGCGGGGCATGGGCTTGAAGCGCATTTCGGCAAAGTACTGCTTGACGGGGGCAGGGCGTTGAGCGCAAGCATGACGGTGTCGCGTACCTTGGCGGCGGTGTGGCTTTCGGGGGCGAAAATGTCGCCCGCCACTTCGGACAGGTGGATCATCGAGCGGGCATGGTCACGGCGCTCGTCACCGTAGGTGTCCAGCAAGGCGTCACCGGCCATGCCCTTGGCCACCCAGGCGAGTTTCCACGCCAGGTTGCTGGCGTCACGCATGCCGCTGTTGTAGCCCTGGCCCTGCCACACCGGCATGATGTGCGCGGCGTCACCGGCCAGCAACACGCGGTCCACCCGGAAGGTGGATGCCAGACGGGCGTTGTGGGTGTAAACGCGCTTGCGGATGTAATCGACCTGGTCCGGATCGGCCACCACCTTGCGCATGAGCTTGGCCAGGTTCTCGGGCTTGGAGAGTTCTTCTTCGGTTTCGCCCGGCATCACCATGAATTCGAAGCGGCGGATGCCGTGCGGCAGCGCTGCCGACACGTAGGGGCGCTCGGGTCGCAATGCATATCGACGTGGGGAGTGCCCAGCGGGTCGTTGCGCACATCGACCACGATCCACTGGTTGGGCTTGGTGCGGCCTTCAAACGGCACGTTGAGCGCGCGGCGGATGAAACTGTTGCCACCGTCGCAGGCCACCACGTAGCGGGCGCGCACGGTGCGCGGCTCGCCCTTGTTGTCTTCGAGCGTGAGCGTGACGCCGTCGGCGTCCTGCGTGATACCGGTGACCGACTGCTCAAACAGAACCTGGGTGTCGTTGAAGCGCTGCAGGCCCTGGTACAGGATTTCGTCCACCTGGGGCTGGATGAAGGCATTGCGGCGCGACCAGCCGAACTCGTCGGTGCGCGGCTCGATGGAGGCGAAGCATTTGCCGCTGGCGGTGAAAAAGCGCATCCAGTGGTCGGGCGTGATGTGCGCCTGTACCTGGTCCACCAGGCCTGCGGTCTGCAAAGTGCGCAGGGACTCGTCGTCGATGCCGATGGCGCGTGGGTAATCGATGATCTTGTCCAGCTTTTCGATGACCAGTGCGGGGACACCGGCCACCCCCAGCGTATTGGCAATGGTCAGGCCCACGGGGCCTGCGCCGACGATGATGACGTCCGCATCGAATCCGGCGGTGTTCTTCTTGCTTTTCGTGGCCATGGGCCTTACTCCTGTGGGCGGGACGGTTGAAACACACCGGGCCTGCAACCCGGTGGCCTGCGTCGTGGCCGCAGGGGCCTAGCGCAAGTGGGGGTGATTGTGTTTGCGCTAGATCAAGCCGTAAACTGCGTGCACCTGGTGCACATAAATTAACGGGTTAACCCTTGTTTTCCGAGTGTTCAGCCCCGTCTTTCGCCACTCATTCATCGACTTTGGAGCGCTATCCATGCCGCAAGTCAAACCGCTGGTCATTGAAGAATCGCAATACAAGGACGTGCGCAGCCTGGCGCGGGGGCTGGATGTGCTCAAGGCGCTCAACAGCGCACCGGGAGGCATGGCCACAACGACCGAGCTGGCCGAGGCCTGCGGAACGCACCGCACCACCGTCAAGCGGCTGCTGGAAACCTTGCGCGCCGAGGGCTTTGTGCGGCGCGGTGAACGCGAAGGGCAGTACTACCTCACGTTTGAAGTGCGCCGCCTCAGCGAGGGGTTTGAGGACGAGGCCTGGGTGGAGCAGGTGGCAGCGCCGCTGATGCGGGCCTCGGTGCGCGAGCTGCTGTGGCCCTGCGATCTCGGCACGATGGAGTCGGGCTTCATGGTGGTGCGCGAATCCACCCACCGATTCAGCGCGCTATCGCAGCACCGCGCCATGATCGGCGAGAAAATGCCGGTGTTTGTGACGGCGCTCGGGCGGGCCTACCTTGCGGCGTGCTCGCACGAGCAACGTGAGGCGGTGCTGTCGATGCTGGCGCAGCGCGATGACTGGATCGGGGCCATGGCGCGTGACCGGCCAGCCGTGGCTGAGACGGTGCGCGAAACGCAGGAGCGAGGCTATGCCTACAACGATGGCGAGTGGATCCGCGAGCAGCACTTTGCGGCGGTGGCTGTGCCGCTATTCAGCGGCGAGCGGCTGCTGGGTGTGTTGAACATGGTTTTTCCGAAAGCGGCCGTGGCGCCGGCTGATCTGCAAAAGCGTTTTGTGCCTGCGCTCACGACGCTGGCGGCGGCCATCGGAAAGTCGAGCCGCGCGTGGCTTGATTGAAGTGCTGCAGTTCGATAACGCGTCAAGCGTCGCCCAAATGGGTGTCGGTGGCGGTCGGCATGTCCTGAACCGTTGGCGGTGTAATCAGGTCTTCAATCACGAAGGTCCGGTAGTGGAATGCGGCCACGGCCCCCTCGGAGGCCATGGCGGTGGCCACGGCCTGGGGGTCGTCCTTGTCGGCCAGTGCCACCAGCATGCCGTGGTGGCCGGTGCCGGCCAGGTCCGCCATGCGGCGAACAATGTCGCCTTCCGCACCCAACGAGGGCAGGGGAGAGTCGCCCGGGCCTAGCGTCTGCACGATTTCCTGCAGGATGACCTCGGGGCTGGCGTAGGCGGTTTCGCCCGAATGACCGGCCGTTTGCAGCGCAACCGCGGCCTGGCGCACGCAATCCTCGTCGGGGAACAGCGCAAACACATGGCCGGTGGGGTAGAAAACCCCGGCCATGCTGGTCATGGAGGAGTCAAGAAGAAGGGGTTTCATGGCATCTCCCGATGTGTTGCACAAGCATGCATTGAACCCGTACCTGCGTCCGCTGCGTGTAGGCCATTTGGCTATTTACATTTGGGAATGTCCAGGCGCACTTGCGGGCGTGTCGCCCCAATTTTTGATGAAAAAAGCGCTTTCAGCGCTTATGAATAAAGCGCCAAAAGCTATCAAAATAGAAGCGGAAGACGCTATCCAAGCCGGCCCAGAACCCAAGCTGCCAGCGCGCAGCAGTGCAGCGTCACCATGACCCAGTAAACCGCCCGGAACGCGGCCTTGCGCGATTTGTGCCGAAGTGTTTGCTGGGCAAACCAGGCCGCGGGCCAGCCGCCGGCCAGGCTCAGCAGGTGCAGGTTTTTCTCGCGCGTGCGCCAGCCGCCGCGCTGGGCCGCGCGCTTGTCGGCGGCATAGATCGCAAAGGTCAGCAGGTTGATGGCCAGCAAGGCGCCGGGCAGCCACAGCGGAAGTTGCTCCGTCCATGCGCCCCAGGCCAGCAGCGCGGCCCAGCCGGACACCAGGATCAGCGGGATCAGGACGGTCACGCCAGCGCTAGGGCTTCGGGCTGCGCGCGTGTCTGGTTGCCGCCCACGTCGCCATCGGGCGCCGTCAGGCCCCGGCCACGCGGCTGGGCCAACCAGGCGGCGGCGTCGGCCAGCGCCACTTCGATGCACACGCCGCTACCGGTGTGGGCGCGCTCCAGCAAGGCCTGCAGCACGGCCTCGCTGGCCATCAGGGCGCCGCCCATGTCGGCGCAGAGCGTGGGCGGCATCTCGGTGCCGGTGATCAGGCCGGCGTCGGCCAGGTAGGTGAGGTCGTGGCCGGGTTCTTCGGAGCGCTCGCCCGCCGCGCCCACGATGCGCACCAGCGACAGGCTGGGGTATTTTGATTGCAGGGCGTCCCAGCCCAGGCCCAGCTTGGCCAAGGCCGAGGGGCGAAAGGAGGTGATCAGCACGTCAGTGTGGGCGAGTTCTGCCTGCAGCGCGGCTTGGCCTTCGGGTGTCTTGAGGTGAGCGTGCAGCACCGCAATACCGTCGTGCAACCGCTGGTAGGCCTGCGGGCTGTACAGCGCCATGGGCTCGGCGCTGGGAAGGCCGGGCGCGGGTGGCGGCTCCAGCTTGGTGCACTCGGCGCCCATGCGCGCGCAGCGCATCAGGGCTGCGGTACCGGGCAGGTACAGCGCGAGGTTCAGAAACCGGGTGTTGCGCAGCGGCTGAGGCGTGGAAGTGGCCATGGACGGGGTGAGGGTGGTGATGCGGGTGACGGCGTTCAAGGAGACCGGCGCCGGAAACTCGACTGGCGCGCGGGTTCGCTCCCCGCGTTATACAGAATCAACAACGCTCCCCGCCCCATGTAATAGTCAATATTAATAGCGCATGGCGCTTGCTGTTAAAGCGCTGGCGGCTAAAAAGACCATAAAAAAACCGCCCGAAGGCGGTTTTTATTGGGACGCGTGAATTGCGCAATCGGATCAGATGACCTTGGCAATCGCCTGGCAGACGTAGTCGATGTTCTTGCTGTTCAGGGCAGCCACGCACATGCGGCCGGTGTCGGTGCCGTACACGCCAAACTCGTTGCGCAGGCGCACCATCTGGTCCTTGGTCAGGCCCGAGTAGCTGAACATGCCGATCTGCTGGGTGATGAAGGACATGTCCTGCTTCACGCCGGCGGCCTTCAGGCCATCGACCAGTTTCTGGCGCATGGCCTTGATGCGCACACGCATTTCGCCCAGTTCTTTTTCCCACAGCGCGCGCAGCTCGGGGTTGTTCAGCACGGCAGCCACCACCGCGCCGCCGTGGATGGGCGGGTTGGAGTAGTTGGTGCGGATCACGATCTTGAGCTGGCTCAGCACGCGCGAGGCTTCTTCCTTGTCGGCGCACAGCACCGACAGGCCGCCCACGCGTTCGCCATACAGGCTGAAGCTCTTGGAGAACGAGGTGGAGACAAAGAAGTTCAGGCCGGCGGCCACGAACTTGCCGACCACGGCGCCGTCTTCGGCAATGCCGTGGCCAAAGCCCTGGTAGGCCATGTCGAGGAAGGGCGTGAGGTTCTTGGCCTTGACGACGGCGATCACCTGGTCCCACTGCGCTGGCGTGATGTCGTAGCCGGTCGGGTTGTGGCAGCAGGCGTGCAGCACAACGATGGTGCCGGGGGCGGCGGCGTTCAGGCTGGCCAGGAAACCTTCAAAGTTGACGCCGCGCTTTTCGGCGTCGTAGTAGGCGTAGGTGCCGACTTCAAAACCGGCGTTGGTGAACAGCGCACGGTGGTTTTCCCAGCTCGGGTCGGAGATCAGCACCTTGGCGTTGGGGCTGACCTTTTTCAAAAAGTCGGCGCCAATCTTCAGGCCGCCGGTGCCGCCGATGGCCTGCACGGTGGCCACGCGGCCAGACTTCACGGGTTCGCTGTCGGCACCGAACACCAGGCTTTTGACGGCGTTGTCATAGGCCACGATGCCGTCGATGGGCAGGTAGCCACGGGCGGTGGGGGTGGCCATCATGGTTTTTTCTGCGGCCTGCACACATTGCAGCAGCGGCAGCTTGCCGTTGTCGTCGAAATAAACACCGACGCCCAGGTTGACCTTGTTGGGGTTGGTGTCGGCGTTGAATTGCTCGTTGAGGCCCAGGATAGGGTCGCGGGGGGCCATTTCGACGGCGGTGAACAGAGACATGAAAATCCTTGAAAGGTTGTCAGTAGCGAAGAATCCGGGCGTGGTGTACTGTGCCGGGTTCCGCCGATTTTAACGGTCGCTACCTCTCACTCGTTGACTGCCCCCATGCCGGATATCACAGAAGTCATCACGGAAAAGCAAGACGGCGAGTTCGTCCATTTTCCCAATTCCCCCTTTGAGCTGTTCCAGCCCTACCCGCCAGCAGGCGACCAGCCCGAGGCCATCAACAAGCTGGTCGAGGGCCTGAACGACGGCGAAACTTTCCAGACTCTGCTGGGCGTGACGGGCTCGGGCAAGACCTTCACCATGGCCAACGTGATTGCCCGCATGGGCCGCCCGGCCATCGTGTTCGCGCCCAACAAGACGCTGGCCGCGCAGCTTTACAGCGAGTTCCGCGAGTTCTTTCCGAAGAACGCGGTCGAATACTTCGTCAGCTACTACGACTACTACCAGCCCGAGGCTTATGTGCCGCAGCGCGACCTGTTCATCGAGAAGGACAGCGCCATCAACGAGCACATCGAGCAGATGCGCCTGTCGTGCACCAAAAGCCTGATGGAGCGCACGGATGTGGTCATCGTGGCCACCGTGTCGGCCATCTACGGCATCGGTGAGCCCGAGAGCTACCACCGGATGGTGATGACGCTGCGCACCGGCGACAAGCTGGGCCAAAGGGACGTGATTGCCCAGCTCATTCGCATGCAGTACCAGCGCAACGAGGCGGATTTCTCGCGCGGCAAGTTCCGCGTGCGCGGAGACACTATCGACGTGTTCCCGGCCGAGCACTCGGAGCTTGCCATCCGCATCGAGCTGTTTGACGACGAGATCGAGAGCCTGCAGCTGTTTGACCCGCTCACCGGCCGCGTCAAGCAGAAGATCCCGCGCTTTACCGTGTACCCCAGCAGCCACTATGTGACGCCGCGCGACAAGGTGCTGGCGGCGGTGGAGACCATCAAGATCGAATTGGCCGACCGCCTCCAGCAATTGCTGGCCGACGGCAAGCTGGTGGAGGCGCAGCGGCTGGAGCAGCGCACACGCTTTGACCTGGAGATGCTCAGCGAAGTCGGGCACTGCAAGGGCATTGAGAACTACACGCGCCACCTGTCGGGCGCGGCGCCGGGCGACCCGCCGAGCACGCTGACCGACTACATGCCCAAGAACGCGATCATGTTCCTGGATGAAAGCCACCAGATGATCGGCCAGCTTAACGCCATGTACAGCGGCGACCGCTCGCGCAAGACCACGCTGGTCGAATATGGCTTTCGCCTGCCGTCGGCGCTGGACAACCGGCCCCTGAAGTTCGAGGAGTTCGAACAGCGCATGCGCCAGGTGATTTTTGTATCGGCCACGCCGGCCGAGTACGAGAAGACCCACTCAGGCCAGATCGTGGACCAGGTCGTGCGGCCCACGGGCCTGGTGGACCCGGAGGTGGAGGTGCGCCCCGCCACACACCAGGTGGACGATGTGCTTCAAGAAATACGCATTCGTGCTGAAAAGCATGAGCGCGTACTCATTACCACGCTGACCAAGCGCATGGCGGAGCAGTTGACTGATTACCTGACGGACAACGGCGTGAAGGTGCGCTACCTGCACAGCGACGTGGATACGGTGGAGCGCGTGGAAATCATTCGCGACCTGCGGCTGGGGGCGTTTGACGTGCTGGTGGGCATCAACCTGCTGCGCGAGGGGTTGGACATTCCCGAGGTGTCGCTGGTGGCCATTCTGGACGCAGACAAGGAGGGCTTCCTGCGGGCCGAGCGTAGCCTGATCCAGACCATCGGCCGCGCGGCGCGCAACCTCAATGGCCGGGCCATTCTGTATGCGGACCGCATCACCGAATCCATGAAAAAAGCGATGGGCGAAACGGAACGCCGGCGCATCAAGCAGATCGCACACAACGAGGCCCACGGGATTACGCCGCGCAGCATTGTCAAGCGGGTAAGAGACCTGATTGACGGCGTTTACAGCGAGAAAGCCGGCAAGGACGCCGAGCGGCTGGAGCAGGAAGCCCTGCAGCGTGCCAAGGTGGAGGACATGTCCGAGAAAGACGTGGCGCGCGAGATCAAACGGCTGGAAAAACAGATGCTGGAGCATGCGCGCAACCTCGAATTCGAGCAGGCAGCCCGCGTGCGTGACCAGTTGACGCGGCTCAAGGACCAGGCTTTTGGAGCGCATGGCAACGATTCGGTAGCGCTCTGAATATGCGGGTTTTGGGGTTAATAAAACTTGACTACCGAAATTGTGACCTGTTGGTATTTTAACCCGACTAATTCGATTGGGATTTGTGGTATACTCCTCCAAAATACTCAAGAAAAGAGCCCGACGATGAAGGGCCTCGTACCAGAAGGCTGGGCGGGGTAAGGGGCGGAGACGGTGCCGGCACTGCGCAGTTGCCCTAAGCCGGCAGTTTTAACAACGAACAAGCCTAGACAAGGAGCTTGCGATGCGTCTCACAACCAAAGGCCGTTTTGCGGTCACCGCCATGATTGACCTGGCACTGCGCCAGAACAATGGCCCCGTCACGCTGGCGGCCATCAGCCAACGGCAACAAATTTCGCTGTCCTACCTGGAGCAGCTTTTTGGCAAGTTGCGCCGCCATGAGTTGGTGGAGTCGACCCGTGGGCCCGGCGGTGGTTACACGCTGGCCCGCAAGGCGGCCGACATTACGGTGGCAGACATCATTGTCTCGGTGGACGAGCCCATTGATGCCACGCAGTGCGGTGGCAAGGAAAACTGCCTGGGCGAAGCGGGCCGCTGCATGACGCACGAGTTGTGGGCTTCGCTCAACCAGCGCATGGTGGAGTTTTTGGACTCCGTCACGCTGCAGAAACTGGTGGACGAGCAATTGGCCAAGGGCGTCCAGATCGAGGACAAGCCGGTTGCACGGCGCGCGATTTCGACCACTCCCGTGGTCAAGCCCATCCGTGTGAACGCGCCGAACTCGGTGTTTGCGCTGGGCAATGTGTTCGCCAAGTCCTGAACTGCGCGCCCCCGTTTCGGCCTCGGGGCCAGCCGCGCCCTGAACGATTTTTTGATTGCTTGCTTTTTGTTGCCAGCCAGAACCCTTTACTGAGCCAGCCATGGACATGACACCGCATTTCCCCATCTATCTCGATTACGGCGCCACCACCCCGGTCGATCCACGCGTCGTGGATGCCATGATTCCGTGGCTGCGCGAGCATTTCGGCAACCCCGCATCCCGCAGCCACGCCTGGGGCTGGGAAGCAGAAGAGGCTGTGGAGAAGGCGCGCGTGCAGGTGGCCGACCTGATTGGTGCCGACCCCCGCGAAATCGTCTGGACCAGCGGTGCCACCGAATCCATCAACCTGGCCTTGAAGGGCGCTGCCCATTTCTACCAGGGCAAGGGCAAGCACCTGATCACCCTCAAGACCGAGCACAAGGCCGTGCTGGACACCATGCGCGAACTGGAACGCCAGGGCTTTGAGGTGACCTATCTGGATGTGCAGGAAGACGGTTTGGTGAACATGGACGCTCTCAAGGCCGCCATTCGCCCCGACACCATCTTGATCAGCATCCTGTTCGTGAACAACGAAATCGGCGTGATCCAGGACATTCCGGCCATCGGCGCACTGTGCCGTGAAAAGGGCATCCTGCTGCATGTGGATGCCGCCCAGGCCACCGGCCGGGTCGAGATCGACATGAACGTGCTGCCGATCGACCTGATGAGCATGACCGCCCACAAGACCTACGGCCCCAAGGGCGTGGGCGCCTTGTTTGTGCGCCGCAAGCCGCGTGTGCGCCTGGAAGCGCAAATGCACGGTGGCGGCCATGAGCGTGGCATGCGTTCGGGCACGCTGCCCACGCACCAGATCGTGGGCATGGGCGAGGCCTTTCGCATCGCCAAGGAAGAAATGGCCGAGAGCAACGCCAAGGCCAAGGCGCTGCAGCAGCGCCTGCTCAACGGCTTGAAGGACATCGAACAGGTGTTCATCAACGGCAGCCTGGAGCGCCGCGTGCCGCAGAATCTGAACATGAGCTTCAACTTCGTCGAGGGCGAGTCGCTCATCATGGGTATCAAGGGTCTGGCCGTTTCGTCGGGCTCGGCCTGCACGTCCGCCAGCCTGGAGCCCAGCTACGTGTTGCGCGCCCTGGGCCGCAGCGACGAACTGGCCCACAGCAGCCTGCGCATGACCATTGGCCGTTTCACGACCGAAGAAGAGATCGATTACGCCATTGGCACCATCCGCGAAAACGTGGCCCGCCTGCGTGAACTCAGCCCGTTGTGGGAGATGTACAAGGACGGCATCGACATCAGCACCATCCAGTGGGCTGCGCACTGAATCCCTGAAGATTTTGGAAGCATTGAAGAGGTACACATCATGGCTTACTCAGACAAAGTGGTTGACCACTATGAAAACCCCCGCAACGTGGGTTCGTTCGACAAGGGTGACGAAACGGTCGGCACCGGCATGGTGGGTGCGCCTGCCTGCGGCGACGTGATGAAGCTGCAGATCAAGGTAAATCCGCAAACCGGCGTGATCGAAGACGCACGCTTCAAGACCTATGGCTGCGGCTCGGCCATTGCCTCGTCGTCGCTGGTGACCGAATGGGTCAAGGGCAAGACGCTGGACGAAGCGGCGGCCCTGAAAAACAGCGAGATTGCCGAAGAACTGGCCCTGCCGCCCGTCAAGATTCACTGCTCCATCCTGGCCGAAGACGCCATCAAGGCGGCCGTGAACGACTACAAGGCCAAGCACAACAGCGCGGTGGCCGCAGCCTGACCATGGCCATTACGCTGACTGAAGCTGCAGCCCGGCATGTCACCCGTTACCTGGCGCGTCGAGGCAAGGGGCTGGGCGTGCGCCTGGGGGTCAAGACCACCGGGTGCTCGGGCCTGGCTTACAAGCTCGAATATGTGGACGACTCCGAACCCGAAGACATCGTGTTCGAAAACCACGGCGTCAAGGTGCTGATCGATCCCAAGAGCCTGGCCTACATTGACGGCACCGAGCTCGATTTTGTGCGCGAAGGTCTCAACGAAGGCTTCAAGTTCAACAATCCCAATGAGCGTGACCGCTGTGGTTGTGGAGAGAGCTTCCGCGTTTGATGCTGCCATCTGCGTTGCTGCCAAACCGCCATCGCGCTGCGTGCTGGCGGTTTTTTATTGATCCGGTGTGACCTGGTATGGGCATGAATCTGCAATCTGACGACTTTGAGCTGTTTGGCGTGCCGCAACGTTTCGCCCAGGACAGGGCGGCACTGGATGCGCGCTGGAAAGAACTGCAGCGCGAAGCGCACCCCGATAAATTTGCAGCCCAGGGCGCTGCCGCCCAGCGCGTGGCCATGCAGTGGTCGGTGCGCATCAACGAGGCCTACCAGCGCCTGAAAGACCCGATGCGCCGCGCCGCCTACCTGTGCGAACTGCATGGCGCGCCCATCCAGGCCGAGGACAACACCGCCATGCCCGCAGCCTTTCTGATGCAGCAGATGGAGTGGCGCGAATCGCTGGAAGAGGCGCAGTCAGCCGCCGAACTGGACGCGCTGGACGATGGCGTTCAGCAGGCCCAAAGCCAGGCATTGGCACTTTGCGGGCAACTGATCGACCAGCAGGGCGATTACGCGGCTGCTGCAAAACAGGTCAGAGCCCTCATGTTCATTGCGCGATTTGCCGACGATATCGAGCGTCGCCGGGATCAACTGGGACAATAGCGGCACCATTTCCCTTTTCGAGGCATCTTCCGCAGGGCAGTGCCTCATTACGTAGAACACAAGATTTTCATGGCGCTTTTGCAGATTTCCGAGCCCGGGCAGTCCCCGGATCCGCACCAGCGGCGCATTGCGGTCGGCATTGATTTGGGTACGACACATTCCCTGGTGGCGGCTGTGCGCAATGGCGTGGCCGAGTGCCTGCCCGATGGCGAAGGACGTGTGCTGCTGCCCTCGGTGGTGCGCTACCTGGAGCAGGGTGGGCGGCAGATTGGCTACGACGCGGTGGCGGCGCAGTCCAGCGATGCACGCAACACCATCGCCTCGGCCAAGCGCTTCATGGGCCGCGGCCTGCAGGACGTGGCGCAGGCAGGACAGCTGCCCTACGAATTCGTCCAAAGCTCTGACGCCAGCGCGGGTGGCATGGTGAGTCTGATGACGGCAGGGGGCATCAAGTCGCCGGTCGAAATCAGTGCCGAGATCCTGGCCACGCTGCGTTACCGCGCCGAAGACACCTTCAATGACGATCTGTACGGTGCGGTGATCACGGTGCCGGCCTATTTTGACGATGCGCAGCGCCAGGCCACCAAAGACGCGGCCAAGCTGGCCGGCATCCATCTGCTGCGGCTGATCAATGAGCCCACCGCCGCCGCCATTGCCTACGGGCTGGACAATGCCAGCGAAGGCGTTTACGCCGTTTACGACCTCGGCGGTGGCACCTTCGACATCTCGGTATTGCGGCTGACGCAAGGTGTTTTCGAGGTGATTGCCACGGGCGGCGATTCCGCCCTGGGCGGCGACGACTATGACGCAGCGCTCGCCAACTGGGTGCTTGAGCAACGGGGCTTGACCGCCGACACGCCCGCCGACAAGGCAGCAATCCGCATGACAGCCAGAGCCTGCAAAGAGGCTCTGACTGCTACTGAAACAGTAGCGTTTACCGTTGATCTGGCGGGCGCTAGCGTGCGATTTGATGTCAAAAAATCTGATTTTGAAGCCGCTACCGCCGAGTTGACCGCGCGGTCCATGGCGGCGGTGCGCCGCGTGTTGCGGGATGCCAAGCTTGCGCGCGATGACGTGCAGGGGGTGGTCATGGTGGGTGGCTCCACCCGCATGCCGCAGGTGCAGCGCGCGGTGGCGGAGTTTTTTGGCAAAGAGCCCCTGACCAACCTCAACCCGGACGAAGTGGTTGCGCTCGGCGCTGCCATCCAGGCCAATCAACTGGCGGGCAACAACACGGCGGGTGATTTGCTGCTGCTCGATGTGATTCCCCTGTCTCTGGGCATCGAGACCATGGGTGGGCTGGTGGAGCGCATCGTCGCCCGCAACGAAACCATTCCTACCGCCAAGGCGCAGGATTTCACTACCTACAAGGACGGCCAGACCGCACTGGCCATCCATGTGGTGCAGGGCGAACGCGACCTGGTGCAAGACTGCCGCAGCCTTGCGCGGTTTGAGTTGCGTGGCATTCCGCCCATGGCGGCAGGCGCGGCCCGTATCCGGGTGACTTTCACAGTGGATGCCGATGGTCTGCTGAGCGTGAATGCGAAAGAGCAGGGCAGTGGCGTGGAGGCCCGTATCGACGTGAAGCCCTCTTATGGCCTGTCAGACGACCAGATCGCCCGCATGCTCCAGGACGGCTTTGCCACGGCCGCGCAGGACATGCGCACCCGGGCCGTGGTGGAGGCGCGCGTGGATGCCGACCGCATGCTGATTGCCACCCAGAGCGCCCTGGACGCCGATGGCGATGTGTTGTCCCCTTCGGAGCGTGCCGATATCGAGGCGTTGATGGCTGCCCTGGCCCGGCAGCGCGATGCCGACGATGCCGCTGTCATCGAAGCGGCGACCCAGGCCCTGGCCAAGGGCACCGAGGCCTTTGCCGCGCAGCGCATGAACCGCGGCATCCGGCAGGCTTTGGCCGGCAAGAACGTGCAAACCCTTTAACCCCTTCATGGCTTGCCGCAACGCAGAGGATCAATCGCCGATTCCGGCGAAAAAACCTTCTGGAATTCAGCACTGCTGGTGCAAGCCCTGATCATCCAAGCGACGCCATGCCCGTCATCAAGATACTGCCCCACCCTGAATATTGCCCCTCCGGCGCCGAGATCACCGCGCCTGCGGGCACATCCATCTGCGAAGCGCTGTTGGAGAACCACATCAACATCGAGCATGCCTGCGACATGAGTTGCGCATGCACCACCTGCCACGTCATTGTGCGGGCGGGCATGGAATCGCTCAATGCGGCCGAGGAAGAAGAAGAAGACCTGCTCGACCGCGCCTGGGGTCTGGAGCCCCAGTCGCGCCTGTCGTGCCAGGCCATCCTTGCACAGAAAGACCTGGTGGTGGAGATACCCAAATACTCCATCAACCATGCCAAGGAAAATCATTGATATGCGCGGTGCTATTGCCCAGCACTGCATGAATGCCCTGCGCCGCGCGGCGGTTGCACCACGGGAGGCCTGATGTCGCGCCAGATCGTTCTCGACACGGAAACCACCGGTCTGTCCGCCGAAGGCGGCGACCGCATCATCGAAATCGGCTGTGTGGAGCTGGTAGCGCGCAAGCTCACGGGCAATAACAAGCATTTCTACCTGAACCCCGAGCGCGACAGCCACGAGGATGCGCTGAGGGTACACGGCATCAGCAACGAGTTTCTGAAAGACAAGCCCAAGTTTGCTGCTGTGGCTGACGAACTGCTGGACTACCTGCAAGGCGCCGAGATCATCATCCACAACGCGGCATTTGACGTGAGCTTCCTGAACAAGGAACTGGAGCTTGCGGGGCGCCCCGCGTTCCGCAGCTTTGTGGACAGCATTACCGATACCCTGGCCATGGCCAAGGAGCTCTATCCAGGCAAGCGCAACTCGCTCGACGCGTTGTGCGACCGCCTGGGCGTAGACAATTCGGGCCGCACGCTGCACGGCGCCTTGCTGGATGCCGAGCTGCTGGCAGATGTGTACATCAACCTCACCCGGGGGCAGGATGCGCTGCTGATCATCGACGATGCGCAGGACAGTGCCGGGGGTGCCAACTTTGTCCAGATCGATCTGCGCAGTTTTGTGTTGCCCGTTTTGCCGGCCAGCGAGCAGGAAGCAGCTGCGCACGAGGAAGTTCTGACGCAAATCGACAAGGCCAGCGGCGGTAAAACAATTTGGCGAAATTGTGAAGGCCTTCAAAAAGCTATGCCATAATTGCGGGCTGTCATAAAGACACTTTGGGTGATTAGCTCAGCGGTAGAGCACTGCCTTCACACGGCAGGGGTCACATGTTCGATCCATGTATCACCCACCAATGTTTTTCAACCTGTGTTCTTTGCAAATGCAGGTATGACGGGCGATTAGCTCAGCGGTAGAGCACTGCCTTCACACGGCAGGGGTCACATGTTCGATCCATGTATCGCCCACCATTTACAACCCGGCCTTGTGCCGGGTTTGTCATTTCTGCAGCACTATGGCCTGCTGTGGCCCACACAGAAAAAGCCCCGCTTGCGCGGGGCTTCATGATGCGGCGATGCTGTGCCTTAATGCTTGGCGTTTTCCAGCAGGAAGTCGAGCACGATCTTTTGCTCGTCGGGGTTCAGGCCGGCGCGCTGGAACATGCTGGGCGTGATGCCTTGCCATTGCTTCTCGGTGAACTGGCCCGGATCGCGCGGGCCGTGGCACACGGTGCAGCGCTGGTAAAAGATCTTCTCGGCTGGCGACAGCGAGGCGGTGGCCTTTTCGCGCAGCGCAGTGGCCCGTTCAATGCCGAAAAACTTCTCATCAAACTTGATGTCGCTCTTGACGATCTTGGGCGGATCGAAGGCCTTGGTGCCGCCTGGATCGGCATCGGTGCACTTGCGCATCGAGGCAATGCAGGTGTTGGCCGTGGTGGCCTGCGTCAATCCGCTGGCTCGCCGGCTGGAGGTCAGGAAGTTGACGAGGCCGTTGTTGCAGCGGCCCTTGCTGTCGAGCTGCGGCCAGGCGCCCTCATACAGGCTGACCACGCCGGGCATGATTTTGTCGGACACCCGCGCGCCCACCACCACTGCGCCGCGGTCGTTATAAAGCTCGACCAGGTCACCGTTGCGGATGCCATGGGTCTTGGCGTCCTGTACGCTGATGGTCAGCGGCTCGCGCGTCTGCACCGTGTAACGCTTGCGCAGCGTTTCGGAGTTGTTCATCTGCGAATGCAGGCGCCAGTAGGGGTGCGGACTGACCACATGCACCTGGCCCTTGCGCGCATTACCCAGGTACTCGCCGGGTTCCTGCCACTTGGGCATGGCCGGCATGTCGGGGATGTTCATCTTTTCGATGATGGATGAATGCATCTCGATCTTGCCGCTGGTGGTGTGCAGCGGGTTTTTCGCGGGGTCGGCGCGGAAGTCGCCGTGGCGTACCCACTTGTGCGCCTCCTTGGGCACCGGAATGCGCGCCATGCCCTCGGCCCAGAACTTGTCAAAGGGCGTGTCCTTGGCGGCGCTGCTGGCTTCGTAGGCTGCCTTGACGTAGTCCAGCTGCGTCTTGCCCTCGGTGAAGGCGTACTCGACGCCGCACAGTACCGACAGGCGACGGAAGATTTCAAAGTCGTCCAGCGCATCGTTTTGCGGTGCGATGATCTGCTTCATCGCATACACCTTGTCGATGCTGTACGTGCCGGCCGACGTGATGTCATTGCGCTCCACCGTGGTGGTGGCCGCCAGCACGATATCGGCCCAGCGCGCCGAGCCATTCCACCAGGGTTCCTGGCAGATGATGGTGTCCACGTCCTTGATGGCACGCGCCAGCTCATTCAGGTCCTGCTGGTGCGAATAGGCGTTGTTGCCGGCGTTGTAGATCAGCTTGACCTTGGGGTAGGTGTATTTGCTGCCGTTGTAGGTGAACTCTTTGCCGGGGTTGAGCAACATCTCGCTGATGCGCGATGCCGGGCAGATCTTCTTGACCGGGTTGCGCCCTTGCGACAGGCCCGTGGGCGCAGTGCCGCCCGACTGCGGCATGCCGCCGCCGCCGTAGTGCCAGCTAAAGCCCACGCCTTGCCCGGGCAGACCGATGTTGCCCAGAATGCAGGCGAAGTTGACGATGGCCCAGTACGGCATTTCGCCATGGTGCGCCCGCTGGATGGCCCACGAGCCGCACAACTGCGTGCGCTTGGATGCCATCAGCTCGGCCATCGAGCGGATCTTGGCAGCGGGAATGCCCGTGATCTTTGCGGCCCACTCGGGCGTCTTGGGCGGCGTGCCGTCCTTGCCTTCCAGGTAGGCGCGGTATTTGTCGAAGCCGACGGTGTACTTGTCGATGAAAGCCTGGTTGTGCTTGTTTTTGCTGAGCAGGTGGTAGCCCATGGCCAAAAACAGCGCCGTGTCGGTGTTGGGGACGATGCGCACCCACTCCGAACCCATCTTCTCGTCGGTGGTGGTCACCTGCGGGTTGATGGACATGAATTGGCAACCGGCCTTTTTGATGGCATCCCAGCCGCTGTACATCTCGTGGTCGGGGACGGTGTATTCGATGCGGTTGTTCTTGTCGGGGTCGCAGCCTACAAACACCACCAGCTCGGTGTTGTCGCGCAGTTGCTCCCACGCGGTCTGGCCCGAATACACCTCCATGTCGCCTATCACCATCGGCATGATGATCTGGCCGGCACCGGCCGAGTAGTCACCGGTGGTCATGGACGAGCCGCCCAGCAGGTTGAAAAAGCGCCCCTGCAGCACGTTGGGGCGGAAGATGCCCGCGTGCGACCAGCCGCCGTAGGAGCTGGAGAAGCAGCCTTCGTTGCCGTGTTTTTCAATGGTGTCCAGAATGGCCTTGGCGGTCAGGCCCAGGGCCGTGTCCCAGCTCACCTGCACCCACTCGTCCTTGCCGCGCAACTCCGGCTTGTTGCTGCCCTTGCGGCCGTTCTGTTCCCATTCCAGGTAGGACTTGCGCACCATGGGGCCGGCGACGCGGGTCTTGTCGTAAGTGCGATCGAGCACGCCCTCGGTCAGCATGCCGGTGGGCATCTTGTCGCTGGCCTGCGCCTCGATCTTGACGATGCGGCCATTCTCCACCGTGGCAATGAGCGGGCCGTAGTGGGTGGCATGCGGAACCTTGCCACTGAAGGATTTGAGCGCTGCCAACTGCGCGGCCGGATCCATTTCGGTGGCGGCCAGGGCTTGCGCCAGCGGAGTCAGCTTCATGCCCGCCGCCACTGCGCCCAGCACGCCTGCGGCGCCTGCGCCCATCCATTGACGTCGTGTGAAATTCATGGGGTTTCTCCTATCGTGAAAATGCGGACCATTAGACGCCGATTCACAGTCCCCTTCAAGCGGCAGCGCAGCCATTGGCCCCCTGTTTGACCAATATCAAGAATGTTCACCGGCACCACGCCAGGCGACGGGCTGTGATGGGTCGATGCACAAGAAGCGCTTTGAGCCAGCCATTAAAGTGGGCAATGTCGTTGAACAACCCAGGAAGAAGAAGATGACGGACACAGTCGATTGCGTGGTCGTGGGTGCCGGGGTGGTGGGCCTTGCGGTGGCCCGCGCGCTGGCGCTGCAAGGGCGGGAGGTGATGGTGCTGGAGGCTGCGGACGCCATCGGCACGGGTACCAGTTCGCGCAACAGCGAGGTCATTCACGCCGGGCTGTATTACCCCACGGGCTCCCTCAAGGCGCGCCTGTGTGTTCAGGGCCGCGATCTGCTGTACGCCTATTGCGCCGACCATGCCGTGCCGCATCGCCGCTGCGGCAAGCTCCTGGTGGCGACTTCGCCCGATCAGCTGCCAGGCCTTCGGTCAATTCAGGCGCGTGCCACGGCAAACGGCGTGCTGGATCTGCAGTGGCTCGACCGCGACGCAGCCCGCGCACTCGAGCCCGCACTTGAATGCGTGGCAGCCCTGCATTCGCCCAGCACGGGGATCGTGGACAGCCATGCGCTCATGCTCGCCCTGCAGGGTGATCTGGAACATGCCGGTGGGCTTGTGGCATTGAATTCGCCTCTGGCGCTTGCAGAATGTGCGCAAGATGCTATTGTTTTGGAAGCAAAAGACGGTACGCGCCTGCAAGCGTGCACCGTGGTCAATGCAGCGGGATTGCATGCGCCGACGCTGGCCCAGCAGTTCCTGGGACTCGACGCACGCCATGTTCCTGTCGCGCACTTCGCCAAGGGAAGCTATTTCACACTGACCGGGAAAGCACCATTTAGCCGCCTGATCTACCCGGTGCCCGAGGCAGCGGGCCTGGGGGTGCACCTGACGCTGGATCTGGGTGGGCAGGCCAAGTTCGGGCCGGACGTGCAATGGGTGGATTCGGCCGATGACCTGCTGGTTGATGCGGCGCGGGGGGATGCTTTTTACGGCGAAGTGCGCAAATACTGGCCCGGCTTGCGCGACGGTGCGCTGGCGCCGGGCTACGCCGGCATCCGCCCCAAGATCCATGGCGCCGACGCACCCGCAGCAGACTTTCTTATCCAGGGGCCGCGCGACCATGGCGTGCCGGGCTTGGTGAATCTGTTTGGCATCGAATCCCCGGGCCTCACCAGCGCGCTGGCCATTGCTGATCATGTGCTCCATTTGGTTTGACATGCGTCAAATCCCGGTCTTTTGGTAACGTTTAGCGACCATGCGGCGTGACGGTTTCTGGGCATGTCGCTAAGATGGTCCACAAGCTGCTGCAGCATCTGCTCTGCAGCCGCTGCTCCTTTATTGCAACGAAAGGCCTTTATGACTGCTTCTGACACCACCACCACCCAGGGCGAACTTGAAAAACTCGTATCCGATTTGCGCGGCTTGTTGGCCAGCAGGGATCTGGATTCCTTTCCCGAGATCAAGGTGCTTCGCCAGCGTATCGACGACGGCATGCATTCGGTGCGGGAATCGGCAGTGCGCGCGGCCCAAGAGGCTGCACGCCAGGCCAAAGACGCCGCCTTGGCGGCCGACCGCTACGCGCACGACGAGCCATGGCGCGTGGCCAGTGCGGCGTTGGCCGTGGGCGCTCTGGTGGGCTTTTTGCTTGCGCGGCGCTGATCAACTGTCGTCCATCCCGCTCATGCAGGGACGGTACCTATGAACTGGCTCTCCCTGCTTGGGCTGGAGGCATTCGCGGCGCGCTGGCGGGCGAATGTCATCGAAGGCGCCATCGCCGCAGAAGACCGGCTGGAACTGGCACGCCTGGAGTGGCTGGACCAGAAGCGGCGCTTGCAGCAATTGCTGGTGCTGTTGGTTGCCGTGGCGGGGCTTACCGTGGTGACCCTGGTGCTGTTGTCGATGGCGGTGCTGGTGCAGTTCTGGGACACGCCGAATCGCATGCTGGTTGCATGGGTGGTAGCAGGTGTCTGGCTGGTGGCCTGGTTTTTTGCCATCATCAAGCTCGCTTCGGTGGTGCGCAGTACAGGCAGTGGCTTTGCGCTGACCCGGCGCGAGTTGTCGCAAGACTGGCGTGAAATCAAGGAGCGCTTGTGAAGACTTCCGAACCGGCTTTGCCAGTGCACGCAACGGCAGCGCAGCAGCAGGTGCTGGACCGCATTGCCGTACAGCGCGAGCGTTTGCGCGCTCGCCGCGCCGCCCGGTTGCAGTCCCAGGCCTTGGCGGCCGTGGCGGGGACAGAGGATGCCGATGCCCCGTTGCTGACTCGCGCCATTGCCTTTGCCCGCCAGCACCCCGCGGCCGTGGCTGCTCTGGCTGGCGTGGCCATTGCAACCGGTCCACGGCGGCTGATCCGGTGGGCCGGGGTGGTGCTACCGCTGGTGATGCGCCTGCGGCGCTAGAGCGCAGTAGCGCTGGAGCGAAGGAGGTTCCCGACGACGGGGCGCAATGCCTCGTCTGTCGCCCCCTAATTCAGCCGGTCAGCCCATCGCCTTGATGGCGCGCGCTGCCTTCGCGACGAGTGCGGGTCCTTCATAAATGAGGCCGGTGTAAATCTGCACCACGTCTGCTCCAGCGCGGATTTTGCTCAGGGCGTCTTCGGCGCTCAGGATGCCGCCCACTCCGATGATCGGGAAACGGCTTCCCAGCGCGGCGCGCAGTTGGCGGATGACCTGGTTGCTGGCCTCCAGCACGGGTGCGCCGCTGAGTCCGCCCAGTTCATTGGCATGGGGCAAGCCCTTGACGGCGTCCCGGCTGATGGTGGTGTTGGTGGCGATCACGCCGTCCATGCCGTGACGTTGCAGCGTGGCGGCGATCACCGACACCTGCGCCTCGTCAAGGTCCGGGGCTATCTTGACGAAGATCGGCACACGGCGCGCCTTGGTGGCGCCTTTGCCGTCTGTTTGGGTGTGTTGCACGGCCAGTGTTTCCCGGCGTTCTGCAATGGCGCCCAGCAGGGCATCGAGTGCTGCATCGCTTTGCAGTGCGCGCAGGTTCTGCGTGTTCGGTGAACTGATATTGACCGTCACGTAATCGGCGTGCGGGTACACGCCTTCCAGACAGGTGAGGTAATCGCTGGTGGCATTTTCAATCGGCGTGCTGGCGTTCTTGCCGATGTTCAGGCCCAGCAACATGGGGTGCTTGCGTTTCTGGGTGCGAAACTGGGCCTGCTGCACGTTGTGAATGAACACATCCAGGCCATCGTTGTTGAAGCCCAGCCGGTTGATCAGGGCCCGGGCCTCGGGCAGGCGGAACATGCGGGGTCTGGGGTTGCCCGGCTGTCCCTTGGGTGTGACTGTGCCCACTTCCACAAACCCGAAACCCATGGCGCCCAGGGCGTCGATGCAGCGGGCATTCTTGTCCAGGCCTGCCGCCATGCCCACCCGGTTGGGAAAGGTCAGCCCGGCCAGCTCGATGGGGTCGTCCACTGTTTCGTTGCACCAAGCCCATTGCATGGGGGTGTGCTGGCCCCGCGCAAGCATGCCCATGGTGAGCTCGTGGGCAGCTTCGGCATCCATGCCAAAAAGAAAGGGGCGGGTAAGAGCGTAGGGGATCAATGACATGGAGGGATAATTCAACGAATATCCTCTAATTCTCCCCCATGACGAATTCCTCCCCTCTGACCCAAGACGAACTCAAGGCCCTTGTGGGTCAGGCAGCGCTGCAATACGTGGTGCCGGGTGGCATTGTGGGGGTGGGCACCGGCTCCACCGTCAACAAGTTCATCGACGCCCTGGCGGGCATGAAGAATGAGATCAGCGGCGCTGTGTCCAGCTCGGTGGCCAGTACCGAGCGGCTCAAGGCGCTTGGAATCGCAGTGTTTGATGCCAATGAGGTGGAATCTCTGGCGGTATACATCGACGGCGCCGATGAAATCGATAGGCAGGGTTACATGGTCAAGGGCGGCGGTGCCGCACTGACGCGCGAGAAGATCGTAGCGGCCCTGGCCAGCCGGTTCGTCTGCATCGTCGATGAGTCCAAGCTAGTCCCGACATTGGGACGTTTCCCATTGCCGGTGGAGGTAATTCCGATGGCAGTGCAACACATCACGCGACGCTTTGCCGCGCTGGGTGGCGTGGCACGGTTGCGCCTGAAGGATGGGCAACCGCTGGTCACCGACAACGGCCAGCAGATACTGGACGTCACGGGCCTGTCCATCAAGGATCCATCGGCGTTCGAGTCCGATGTGAACCAATGGCCCGGTGTGGTGACGGTGGGAGTGTTTGCGCACCAGAAAGCATCGGTGTGCCTTGTGGGAACGGCACAGGGCATGGTGAAGACCTTCACCTACTGAAATTCCTGCATGGTGGCATGGCCATGCCGGGCCATGCCTGCCTCAGCAGCGGGTTTTAGAAGCGGATACCCGCCGGGTTGCTGGGCGTGGGGCCGTCCGCGGCAGGGCGGGGCGCTGGCGCTCCGCTGGCCTCTTGGTTGCCGGCGCATCGGCCGCAGCAGGTTGTACTGCCTTGACGGCCACCAGGGGCGCAGCGGGTGGGCGGCGGTAGTTCGACGGCAACTGTGACTGCCTGGGATATCCGGCAGCGTCCAGGTACTGCGTCCACTCGGTGTCAGAAAACCCCGCCAGCTGCTGGCCGCCGATCGTGCCGAACGGTAGTCCGCTGCCGCCACTCATGCGCTGCAGCGCATCAATGTCTTCATTGGTGGTGATGGTGCGCTCGGCAAAGGGAATGCCGCGCCCCACCAACAGATTGCGCGCACTGTTGCAGGGAGCGCAGTCACTGCCGGTGTAGAGCGTGACCGGGAAGCGCGTGGCGATCTGCTGCAGCTCGTAGGGCAGAGCGGCGCCCGTGGTGGCCGGCCCCTGCGCGGCGATTTGTGCCGGCTTGGCATTGTTGTCGGGAGCCCGGTCGGAGAAGGTCACCTTTCCATCGGGGCCGACAATACGGTACACAGTCTGGGCCTGCGCCCCGGCACCTGCCAGAACCAGCAGCAACGAGGCCAGCACGGGTGTACACAACAGTTCGCGCATGGTTGATCTCCTGATAAAGCAGCGTCGGTGCAAAAGAACGGCTAGTCTGCCATGCCCTGGTGTCGCAGCAGTGCATCCAGGCTGGGCTCGCGGCCACGGAACGCTTTGAAGGATTCCATGGCCGGGCGACTGCCGCCCGCCTCAAGAATGGCTTTACGGTAGCGGCGGCCCGTTTCGGTGCTGGGCAGGCCATCGCTGCCGGAGGTTTCCTCAAAGGCCGCATAGGCATCGGCGCTCAGCACTTCCGCCCATTTGTAGCTGTAATAGCCTGCGGCATAGCCGCCAGCAAAGATATGGCTGAAGGTGTGGGCCGTGCGGCTGAATGAAGGGGGTGGCAGCACCGCCACTTCGCTGCGGACTTCGGCCAGCAGGGGCATGAAATCCTCGGCGGGATCGTGGTCGGTGTGCAGCAGCATGTCGAAGAGGGCAAACTCGATCTGGCGCAGCGTGCCCATGCCGCTCTGGAAGTTCTTGGCCGCCGTCATCTTGTCGAACAGTTCGCGGGGCAGCGGCGCCCCGGTATCGACATGGGCGGTCATGTTGCGCAGCACGTCCCACTCCCAGCAGAAGTTCTCCATGAACTGGCTGGGCAACTCGACGGCATCCCACTCCACACCGCTGATGCCCGATACGTCGCGTTCGTTCACCTGCGTCAGCATGTGGTGCAAGCCGTGGCCGAATTCATGAAACAGCGTGATCACATCGTCATGCGTGAGCAGCGGCGGTTTGCCATCCACACCGTCGGCAAAATTGCACACCAGATGCGCCACCGGGGTCTGCAGCACCCCGGTGTCGGGGCGCAACCAGCGGGTGCGCACATCGTCCATCCAGGCGCCACCGCGTTTACCGGTGCGGGCGGGCTGGTCGAGATAGAACTGGCCCACCAGTTCCGTGCCGTTGGGGCCGTTGCGTTCAATGCGATAGAACTCGACGGCAGGGTGCCACACGGGGGCGCTGTCGCGGCAGATGCTGACCTCGAACAGCGTTTCGATGATCTTGAAAAGACCCGCCAACACCTTGGGGGCCGTAAAGTATTTTTTGACTTCCTGCTCGCTGAAGGCGTAGCGCGCTTCCTTGAGCTTCTCGGCAAGGTAGGACCAGTCCCAAGCCTGTGGGTCCTGCAGGCCCAATTCGCTGGCCGCAAAGTCGCGCAGATCGGCAACGTCCTTTTCGGCATAGGGGCGGGCGCGACGCGCCAGGTCACGCAGGAAGGTCACCACTTCGTCGGGGGACTGAGCCATCTTGGGCACCACCGAAACCTGACCGAAATTGTCGTAACCCAGAAGGCGCGCCTCCTCGCGGCGCAACACGAGGATTTCACGGATGAGTGCCGAGTTGTCAAAACGCCGGGCATCGCCTTCGGCCTGATCGGAGGCGCGCGTCACATAGGCACGGTACATCGTTTCGCGCAGCGCGCTGTGGGTGGCGAACTGCATCACCGGCAGGTAGCAGGGCATCTTGAGCGTGAGCTTGTAGCCGCTCTTGCCTTCGGCCTGGGCCGCCGCCAGCGCTGCTTGCTGTACGTCGGCGGGCACGCCATCGAGTTCTTCTGCCGTGGCGTAGTAGGCAAACGCGTCGGTGGCGTCGAGCGCGTTTTCGCTGAACTTCTGGCTCAGCTCGGCCTGCCGTTCCTGGATCTGCGCAAAGCGCTCTTTCGCAGCCCCGGTGAGCTCGGCGCCACTGAGCACAAAATTGCGCACGGCGTTCTTGTGGGCCTGGCGCTGCTCAGGGGTCAGCGTGGCGGGGTCAATGGCCTTGTACTTGGCATACAGGCGCTCATCGGCGCCGAGGCGGGTCCAGAACTCGGTGACCCGGGGCAAGGCCGCGTTGTAGGCGGCCCGCAGTTCTGGTGTGTCGGCCACACTGTTCAGGTGGCTGATAGCCCCCCAAGCGGTGCCCAGATGCTCCGTGGCGACGTCCAGCACCTTCGCAATGGCATCCCAGCGGGCCGGAAAATCGGTGGCAGTAACCGTTTCAAGGGCCGCGTTGGCCTTTTCCAGCAACACGTCGATGGCCGGGGCAACGTCGGCGGGAGTGATGCGGTCAAACTGGGGAAGGTCGGAGAAGTCGAGGAGGGCGTTGCTCATGCGTTTCTAGATGGCGCCTCGCGGCGCGGGTTCAAGTTGCGAGGCCTCCGGGACGCGGCGGCGGGCTTCAGGCGCCCGCAGCGCGCTCGGCGGCTTCCAGGGTGTTGACCAGCAGCATGGTAATGGTCATGGGGCCCACCCCTCCGGGTACAGGGGTGATCCAGCCGGCCACATTCTTCACACCTTCGAAATCCACATCGCCGCAAAGCTTGCCTCCGTCGTTGCGGTTCATGCCTACGTCGATCACCACGGCACCGGGCTTGACCATGTCGGCCGTGAGCACATTGCGCTTGCCCACGGCTGCGACGATCACATCGGCCTGCAGCGTTTGCGCCTTGAGGTCGCTCGTGGCGCTGTGGCAGATGGTGACGGTGGCGTTCTTGGCCAGCAGCATCAGCGCCATGGGCTTGCCCACGATGTTGCTGCGGCCAATGACCACGGCGTGCTTGCCCTTGAGGTCGTAGCCCTTGCCATCATTGAGCGATTCGAGCATTTTCATGCAGCCATACGGCGTGCAGGGCCAGAAGCCGGGCATGCCGGTCATCAGCGCGCCGGCGCTGGCGATGTGAAAGCCATCCACATCCTTGGCGGGCGAGATGGCCTCAATCACCTTTTGCGCATCGATGTGCTGGGGCAGCGGCAGCTGCACCAGGATGCCGTGAATGGACGGGTCGTTGTTCAACGCCTGCACGCGTGCGAGCAGGGCGGCTTCGGTCATGTCGGCTTCGTATTTTTCGAGCACCGAATGCAGGCCGCTGTCTTCACACGCCTTGACTTTGTTGCGCACATAAACCTGGGATGCGGGGTTGTCGCCCACCAGCACCACGGCCAGGCCTGGCGTGGTGCCGCGTGCCTTGAGGGCTGCGGCGCGCTGGGCAACTTCGGTGCGCAATTGGCGGGACAGGGCGTTGCCGTCGATGAGTTGTGCGGTCATGTCAGAAAATACAGGTCAAAATGGCCTGTAGCGCTTTGTAGATAAGCGCTGCAAGCTATTAAAAGGTGAGCAATCAGGCTTTGGCGGTGTTCTGGCCCAGGGCAATCTTGAGCAGATCGGCCACGGTGTTGGCGTTGAGCTTTTCCATGATGTTGGCGCGGTGCGCCTCCACGGTCTTGATGCTGATGCCCAGATCGTCGGCAATCTGCTTGTTCAGGCGGCCGGCGACGATGCGCTCAAGCACCTGGGCTTCGCGGCCGGTGAGCTTGGAGAGCAGGGCATCGCGGCTGGCGGCCTGCTGGTAGCCGGCAAAGGCCTCGCGGGCGTGGTCCAGCATGCGCTCCACCAGCCCGACGAGCTCTTCTTCGTCAAAAGGCTTCTGGATGAAATCGAGCGCGCCTTTCTTCATGGTGTTCACGGCCATGGGCACGTCGCCGTGGCCGGTGATGAACACGATGGGCAGGGGCGACTTGCGCTCGATCAGGCGGTCCTGCAGCTCCAGCCCTGTCATGCCGCCCATGCGGATGTCCACGATCAGGCAGGCCACCTCGCGCGGGTCGTAGCGCGAGAGAAAGGTTTCGGCCGAATCAAAGCAGCGTACCCGGTAGTCCTTGCCTTCGAGCAGCCATTGCAGGGAGTCGCGAACCGCCTCGTCGTCATCCACCACGTAAACGGTGCCTTTTTTCGGAATCAAACTCATGCAATTGTCCTTGGGGGTTGTGGGTTTGCTACAGAATCTGTAGTGGCATCCACAGGCTTGGCGAGCGGAAGCCAGAAGGAGAACCGGCAGCCTGTGACCTCGGAACCATTGTAGAGGTTCTCCGCCTGCATTCGGCCGTGGTGCGATTCGACGATGCTGCGGCACAGGTTCAGGCCCATGCCCATGCCTTCTTCCTTGGTGGAGAAGAAGGCTTCAAACAGGCGTTCGAGCACCTCGGGAGCCAGTCCCTTGCCCGTGTCCTGCACGGAAAACTCCACCACGTCCTGGTCACCGATGTGCTTGGGTACCACGCGCAGTTCCACACTTCGGCCGGACGTGGGGCGGTTGGCCATCTGGATGGCTTCGGCGCCGTTCTTCATGAGGTTGACGAGCACCTGCTCGATCAGGATGGTGTCGGCCATCACGGGCGGCAGTCGCGCAGCGATGTAGTGCGTCAGGCGCACGTTGTGGCGGCGCAGCTCGATGTCGGCCAGCTCGACCGCCTCGTTCACCATCGAATGCACATCGGCCAGTGCGCGATTGGGTTCGCTCTTTTTCACGAAAGCCCGGATGCGCTGGATGATCTGCCCCGCGCGCTGCGCCTGGTGGGCCGTCTTTTGCAGGGCGGCGAGCAGGGCTTCCTCGGTGATCTGGCCGCTCTGGATGCGCGAGACCATGCCGCTGCAGTAGTTGCTGATGGCCGTGAGCGGTTGATTGAGCTCATGCGCCACGCTCGACGCCATCTCGCCCATGGTGATCAGGCGGCTGACCGACTGGGCCCGCTCGGCCTGGCGGGCCGCCTGTTCCTCGGCCAGGCGGCGCGGGGTGATGTCGGTGGCAATCACCATCTGGGCCAGGCGCCCGTCCACCCAGTTGAGGTAGCGTGAACGTACTTCCAGCCATTTGCCCAGGTCGGGCAGATAGATTTCGGCGTTTTCGGTGCGGGCGCTGGTGAGCGAGTCGGTGGGCAGGCCCATCAGGCCATCCTCATCGTCCATGCCGGCCGGGTTGCTGCCTGCCGCTGGCACCACGCCCGCCTGGGCCACCAGTTGCAGGTGGCCAACGGTTTGCGAGCCAAACCACTGGCGGTAGAGCTTGTTGGCAAACAGCAATTCCTGGCTGCCCAGAGGCGCCACCGAGACCGAGGCGTCCAGCGACTCCAGCACGATAGTGAAGCGCTCGTAGGATGCCGACAGCTGCTCGCGGATGCGGTTGGGCTCGGTGATGTCGGTCATCGATGTCATCCAGCCGGTCTGCTGGCCATGGGCGTCGATCAGCGGCGACACATACAGGCGTGCATCAAATTGCGTGCCGTTCTTGCGCCGCACACGCACATGAAAGCCGCCCGCCATGGTTTTGCCACTGATTTCGTCGCGCAGCTTGGCATACAGCGCCTCGTAATCGGATTCTGGCCAGTAGGGGAAAGGGGCTGTCAGGCCCACCAGCTCGGCCTCGCTCCACCCCGTCATCTGGCAAAAAGCTGCATTGACGTAGGTGATGCGCCCCTGCAGATCCAGGGCGCGCATGCCGGTGAGCACGGAGTTTTCCATGGCCCGGCGGAAGTTGGTTTCCGCCACCAGTGCCTGCTGGGCCTGCATCCGGCGGCGGGTGTGTCGCCAGGTGGCAATCAGCATCCAGGCCGTCATGGCGCTGAGCGTGCCCACCAGCCAGAACAGGCCGTTACCCACCACGCCCAGCGAAGTGCGGTAGGCCTGCGCACGCAGCACCAGGCCGTTGCCCACCGGCGAGACGGGCACTTCGTACTCGTTGGCGCTCGGGCTCCATGGCAGCAGTTGGGTGCTGGGGTTGCGGCGGGCCAGGGGCGTGCCTGCCAGTACCTGGTTCTTGCCATCGAGCAGCGTGACGGCATAGCGTGCCAGCACCTCGGTGGGCGTGCCATAGCGCAGCAGGCTGTCGGTGGAGTATTCCCCCAGCACAACGCCACTGAATTTGCCCTGCTGGTTCAGCGGCACCTGCAATTGCAGCAGCGGTGTGGAGTCGCCCTGGGTGGCGATGGGTTGCGAATACACGGGTTGCAGCAGGTCGTGTGCCAGCTCGTAGGCGTCTGCGGTGTCGCCGGGGGTCAGCACTTCGCCGGCCACGCGCAACTCGCTGCTGCCCAACGTGGGGGCGGCATGGCTGGCGCGGATGCGCCGCTTTTCATCGATCCAGGTGATGGCCTGCAGCTCGGGGTATTGGCTGATCAGGGATTCGGCCCGGCCGACAAACTCGGCGCGATCCAGTTCCTGGTTGGACAGGTCCCGTGCGATGCGCATCAGTTGCTCCTGGCGTTCCAGCAGACGCAGGCGCACGCGTTGCTGGGCGTATTCCACATCGCGTTTGAGGGCTTCGTGTTCGCGCTCGACTTCCTCGGCTCGCAGATACCAGAAGGCTGACACGATGGCCGCCATGAACAGCAGCACGGCGGCCAAGGGCGCCAGCGCGGCAAATCGGTCCTGCCGCGCGGGCGACAGGCTGCGCCACCAGGTGCGCCACTTGCGCGCGAGGGCGGCCATGGGAGCGGCCGGCGCGGGCTGGGCAGTGGCGGGGGTGTTGTCCATGCGGCAAGTGTAGAGGAGGCTGGAGCGGTTTATGGGCTGCCGGCTGGATGTGCGTTTGCAGCAAAATACCATTATATGAAACGACAAAGCACTATTTGAAATGATAAAAAAAATATGCGAAACTAGTGACAACGTACTAAATTGCACACCTATACACAGGAGACAAGCATGTCAGCTCAGCCCGCCCCTCTGGCCGGAAACGGCGCCGCGCCCGCGATCGACACCGATCAGCAAGAAACCCGTGAGTGGATGGACGCGCTGTCCGCGGTCATCGACAAAGAAGGTGCTGAGCGCGCCCATTTCCTGATCGAGCAATTGCTGGAACACGCCCGCCAGAACAGCATCGACATGCCGTTTTCGGGCAACACGGGGTATGTGAACACCATCGAGCCCGAGCAGGAAGCCCGCTGCGCCGGCAACATCGCCATCGAAAAGCGCCTGCGCGCGTACATGCGCTGGAACGCCATGGCCATGGTGGTGCGCGCCAACCGGCTCGACCCTGCCGACGGCGGCGACCTGGGCGGGCACATCGGCTCGTTCGCATCCGTGGCCAGCATGTTTGGTGCGGGTTTCAACCATTTCTGGCATGCCGAGAGCGAAGGCCACGGTGGTGACCTGCTCTACATCCAGGGCCACAGCTCGCCCGGCATCTACGCCCGGGCCTTCCTGGAAGGCCGCCTGACCGAAGAACAGCTCGACAGCTTCCGCCAGGAAGTGGACGGCAAGGGCCTGTCGAGTTACCCGCATCCCAAGCTGATGCCCGAGTTCTGGCAGTTTCCCACCGTGTCGATGGGCCTGGGTCCGCTGATGGCGATCTACCAAGCGCGCTTTCTGAAGTACCTGCATGCCCGCGGCATTGCCAACACCGAGAACCGCAAGGTCTGGGTGTTCTGCGGCGACGGCGAGATGGACGAGCCCGAATCGCTGGGCGCCATCGGCCTGGCCGCGCGTGAGAGCCTCGATAACCTGGTGTTCGTGGTCAACTGCAACCTGCAGCGCCTGGACGGCCCGGTGCGCGGCAACGGCAAGATCGTGCAAGAGCTTGAAGGCGAGTTCCGGGGCAGCGGCTGGAACGTCATCAAGCTGCTGTGGGGCGCCGGCTGGGATGCGCTGCTGGCCCGCGACAAGACGGGCAAGCTCCGGCAGCTGATGATGGAGACGCTTGACGGCGACTACCAGGCCATGAAGGCCAACGACGGCGCCTTTGTGCGCAAGAACTTCTTCGGCAAGTACCCCGAGACGCTCCAGCTCGTCGAGCACATGACCGACGAGGAAGTGTTCGAACTGCGCCGCGGCGGCCACGAGCCCACCAAGGTCTACGCAGCCTTCCACGCCGCCAACGAGCACAAGGGCCAGCCCACGGTGCTGCTGGTCAAGACGGTCAAGGGCTACGGCATGGGCAAGGCCGGTGAAGGCAAGAACACCGTGCACCAGACCAAGAAGCTCAGCGACGAAGACATCAAGTACATCCGCGACCGGTTCAACATTCCGATCCCGGACAGCGAACTGCACAAGATTCCGTACTACAAGCCGGCCGACGACACACCCGAAATCAAGTACCTGCACGAGCGTCGCAAGGCGCTGGGCGGTTACCTGCCCAAGCGCCGCGTAAAGGCTGACGAGCACTTCACCGTGCCTGCCATCGAAACGTTCAAGGCCATCCTCGACCCCACGGCCGAAGGCCGCGAGATCAGCACCACACAGGCCTATGTGCGCTTCATCACGCAGTTGCTGCGCGACCAGGCGTTGGGCCCGCGCGTGGTGCCCATCCTGGTGGACGAGGCCCGCACCTTCGGCATGGAAGGTCTGTTCCGCCAGATCGGCATCTACAACCCCAAGGGCCAGCTTTACACCCCGGTCGATCGCGACCAGGTGATGTATTACCGCGAAGACAAGGCCGGCCAGATCCTGCAAGAGGGCATCAACGAAGCCGGCGGCATGGCCAGCTGGATCGCCGCGGCCACCAGCTACAGCACCAACAACCGCATCATGGTGCCGTTCTACGTGTACTACTCGATGTTCGGCTTCCAGCGCATTGGCGACCTGGCCTGGGCAGCCGGCGACATGCAGGCGCGAGGCTTCCTGCTGGGCGGCACGTCGGGGCGCACCACGCTCAACGGCGAAGGCCTGCAGCACGAAGATGGCCACAGCCACATTCTGGCCAACACCATCCCCAACTGCGTGACCTACGACCCCACCTTCGCGCACGAAGTGGCCGTGATCATGCACCGCGGCCTCAAGCGCATGGTCGAGCAGCAGGAGAACGTTTTCTACTACATCACGCTGCTCAACGAGAACTACCCCATGCCCGGCCTCACGGCGGGCACGGAAGAGCAGATCATCAAGGGCATGTACCTGTGCAAGCCGGGCGCCGTGCCACCGCAGGGCACCTCCGATGCCGGCGACATCCGCGTGCAGCTGCTGGGCTCGGGCACCATCCTGCGCGAATCGCTGGCTGCACAAACCCTGCTGGCGGCCGACTGGGGCGTGCAGGCCGATGTGTGGAGCTGCCCCAGCTTCAACGAACTCACCCGCGAGGGCCAGGACGCCGACCGCTGGAACCTGCTGCACCCGCTGGAAACCCCGCGCGTGCCCTTCGTGGCGCAACAGCTCGGAACCAGCACCGGCCCCGTGGTCGCATCCACCGACTACATGAAGGCCTATGCCGAGCAGATCCGTCCGTTCATTCCCAAGGGCCGCACCTACAAGGTGCTGGGCACCGACGGCTTTGGCCGCAGCGACTTCCGCAGCAAGCTGCGTGAGCACTTCGAGGTCAACCGCCACTACATCGTCGTGGCCGCCCTCAAGGCGCTGAGCGAAGACGGCGTGTTGCCCGCCACCAAGGTGGCGGAGGCCATTGCCAAATACAACATCCAGGCCGACAAGGTCAACCCGCTCTATGCGTAAACCGCACCGGAGACAAACCTTGACCCCCCACGCTCATATTCATTCGCTGCCCCCCAAGGGGGCACATGCCTCCTTTGAGGCGGCTCGGCAGGAGGCATAACATGGCATTGGTAGAAATTCACGTTCCGGACATCGGTGACTTCGACGAAGTCGGCGTGATCGAGTTGCTGGTCAAGCCCGGCGACACGGTGAAGGCCGAGCAATCGCTGATCACGGTGGAGTCGGACAAGGCATCGATGGAGATTCCCTCCAGCCACGCGGGCGTGGTCAAAGAGCTGCGCGTGCAGATTGGCGACAAGGTCAAGCAAGGCTCGGTGGTGCTCACGCTCGAAGTGGCGGGTGCTGTTTCTGAGTCAAATTCAGCGCCAGCCCATGCGCAGCAAACGCAGGCAGCTATTAAAACAGTAGCAACCACGCCGGCGCTCAGCGCCACCGCTGCCGTTGCTGCACCGGCGCCCGCCGCAGCGGCGGCTGTCGGCCCGGTGGAAGTGCGCGTGCCCAACATCGGCGACTTCAAGGATGTGGCCGTCATCGAGGTGCTGGTCAAGCCTGGCGACACCATCGCGCTGGACCAGTCGCTGTTCACCGTCGAGTCCGACAAGGCGTCCATGGAGATCCCTTCGCCCGCAGCTGGCGTGCTGAAGGAACTCAAGGTCAAGATTGGCGACACCGTCAATATTGGTGACCTGGTTGCCGTGCTGGAAAGCACGGCAGCTGCCGCAGCGCCCGCACCCGCTGCGGCAACAGCTGCAGCACCCGCGCCAGCCCCTGTAGTTGCCGCCGCTGCAGCGGCAGCGCCTGTTGCTGCTGTGACATCGGTGGCCGTGCCCGCCCACCAGCCGGGCACGCCCTCGGCGGGTCTGCCCCATGCCTCGCCGTCTGTGCGCAAGTTCGCCCGCGAACTGGGCGTGCCCATCGACGAAGTCAAGGGCACCGGCCCCAAGGGCCGCATCACGCAGGACGACGTGGCTGCCTTCACCAAGCAGGTGATGGCGGGTGCCGTGCAGACCAAGGCCCAGGCCGCCAAGGCGCCTGCAGCGCCTGGCGGCTCCGGCGTGGGCCTCGATCTGCTGCCCTGGCCCAAGGTGGACTTCACCAAGTTCGGCCCGGTGGAGCGCAAGGACCTCTCGCGCATCAAGAAGATCAGCGGCGCCAACCTGCACCGCAACTGGGTCGTCATCCCGCACGTCACCAACCATGACGACGCGGACATCACCGACCTCGAAGCCTTCCGCGTGCAGTTCAACAAGGAAAACGAGAAGAGCGGCGTCAAGGTCACCATGCTCGCCTTCATGATCAAGGCGGCAGTGGCTGCGCTCAAGAAGTTCCCCGAGTTCAACAGCTCGCTCGACGGCGACCAGCTGGTGCTGAAGAACTACTTTCACATCGGCTTTGCGGCCGACACGCCCAACGGCCTCGTTGTGCCCGTCATCCGCGACGCCGACCAAAAGGGCATCGTCCAGATCTCGCAAGAGATGGGCGACCTGGCCAAGAAGGCACGCGACGGCAAACTGGGCCCGGCCGACATGACCGGTGGCTGCTTCTCCATCAGCTCGCTGGGCGGCATTGGCGGGCGTTACTTCACGCCCATCATCAACGCGCCGGAAGTCGCCATCATGGGCGTGTGCAAGAGCAGCATCGAACCCAAGTGGGATGGCAAGCAGTTCGCCCCGCGCCTCATGCTGCCGCTGAGCCTGAGCTGGGACCACCGTGTGATCGACGGCGCATCCGCCGCGCGCTTCAACGTGTACTTTGCCTCGCTGCTGGCGGACTTCCGCCGCATCGTGATGTAACGCGAGGGCAATACCCATGGCAATCATCGACATCAAGGTGCCCGACATTGGCGACTTCGCCGAAGTGGCCATCATCGAAGTGCTGGTCCAACCCGGCGACACCATCAAGGCCGAGCAGAGCCTGATCACCGTGGAGTCCGACAAGGCCTCCATGGAGATCCCCTCCAGCCATGCGGGCGTGGTGAAAGAGCTGAAAGTGAAGCTCGGCGACAAGATCGCCGAAGGCTCGGTGGTGTTGACGCTGGAGGTGCAGGGCGCCGGCGCCGCGGCCCGGCAGCTGCACCGGCCCCTGCAGCCCCCGTGGCTGCAGTATCTGAGCAAAAATCGGCTCCAGCGCTCGAGAAACAAGCGCAAACAGCTATCAATCCAGTAGCGTCGAGTTTTGCGGGCACGGCCGACCTCGAGTGCGACGTGCTCGTGCTCGGCGGCGGCCCCGGCGGCTACAGCGCCGCCTTCCGCGCGGCCGACCTGGGCCTGAAGGTCGTGCTGGTCGAGCGCTACGCTCAGCTCGGCGGCGTGTGCCTGAACGTGGGCTGCATCCCGTCCAAGGCGCTGCTGCATGTGGCGGCGGTCATGGACGAGGTCAGCCACATGGCCGACCTGGGCGTGGACTTCGGCGCACCGGTGGTCAACATCGACAAGCTGCGCGGCCACAAGGAAAAGGTCATCGGCAAACTCACGGGCGGCCTGGCCGCCATGGCCAAGATGCGCAAGGTCACCACCGTGCGCGGCTACGGTGCCTTTGTCGGCGCCAACCACCTGGAGGTGGAAGAGACCACCGGCACCGGCCAGGACAAGACGGGCACCAAGAAGGTCATCGCCTTCCAAAAAGCCATCATCGCCGCAGGCAGCCAGGCCGTGCGCCTGCCCTTCATGCCCGACGATCCGCGCGTGGTCGACTCCACCGGCGCGCTGGCGCTGAAAGAAGTGCCCAAGCGCATGTTGATCCTGGGCGGCGGCATCATCGGCCTGGAAATGGGCACGGTGTATTCCACCCTGGGCGCGCGCCTCGACGTGGTCGAAATGATGGACGGCCTGATGCAGGGCGCTGACCGCGACCTGGTCAAGATCTGGCAGAAGATGAATGCCAAGCGTTTTGACAACATCATGCTCAAGACCAAGACGGTGGGCGCACGCGCTTTGCCTGAGGGCATCGAAGTCACCTTCGCGCCGGCGGAAGAGGGCGGCACCGCCCCGGCGCCCCAGGTCTACGACCTGGTGCTGCAGGCCGTGGGCCGCACCCCCAACGGCAGGAAGATCGCCGCCGACAAGGCCGGCGTGGCCGTCACAGACCGCGGCTTCATCAACGTCGATATCCAGATGCGCACCAACGTGCCGCACATCTTCGCCATCGGCGACATCGTGGGCCAGCCCATGCTGGCGCACAAGGCGGTGCATGAGGCGCATGTGGCGGCCGAAGTGATCGCCGGTGAAATTCAGGGGAATAAGGAGCTGGCCAGCGCCGCCTTCAACGCCCGCGTGATCCCATCGGTGGCCTACACCGACCCCGAAGTGGCCTGGGTCGGCCTCACCGAAGACCAGGCCAAGGCCCAAGGCATCAAGGTCAAGAAGGGCCTGTTCCCGTGGAATGCCTCGGGCCGCGCCATTGCCAACGGCCGCGACGAAGGCGTAACCAAGCTGCTGTTTGACGACAGTCCCGAAGCGCACGGCCACGGCAAGATCCTCGGCGGCGGCATCGTCGGCACCCATGCGGGCGACATGATTGGCGAGATCGCCCTGGCCATCGAGATGGGCGCCGACGCCGTGGACATCGGCAAGACCATCCACCCGCACCCCACGCTGGGCGAAAGCATCGGCATGGCGGCGGAGATTGCACACGGCAGCTGCACCGACGTGCCACCGGCGCGCAAGTAAGAAAAGAAGCACGGCGGGAGCCCGGCACCCAGAAATTGGAGAGCAGCCATGGCAGTCAAGAAGTTTCCCAAGGCCCCCGCGCATCCCGAGCGGGTGTGCTGGGGCTGTAACCTCTACTGCCCCGCCAAGGACATGCGCTGCGGCAATGGCTCCGACCGCACACAACATCCGGCGGAGCTGTTCGGCGACGATTGGGACCAGTGGGGCTTGGACGCTGATGAAAAGACGGTAGATGCCGAGCAACCCCCTGGCCCTGAACGTTCACCCCATCCCTGAACTCGTCTTGGGTGCGCACTAGACGTTGCTGGCCAAGCCCCAGTCATTTCGTTGGCACAAGCCCCAACCACAAAGGCACCGCGCAAGTCCTGTCAGGGTTGTGCGGTTTTTTTGGTGCCAATGTATAAAGCAGGCCATTCGTAGCCCCGGCGATCACGGATTCAGCAGACCAAGCACGGACAATACGGCCTCATCTGACTAGCCGTTCGATTGTTGATAACGCCATTGCTCTCCATGCCTTCATCCACCCCCACATACGCTCCTGCGCTAGGCGCTTCCAGCCTTGCAGTCAAAGAAGAGCAGATCGAATACGGGTTCATTGGCAAGCTCCAGAATCTCAAATACGAATTTCGCCCCGACATTCGCGATCGCGCGTCGCTGGAACGCAATTTCCGCGAGAAGTTCGAGGCCCTGAACCGCGTGCACCTGACCGATGGCGAGTTCACCCGCCTGCTGGACGAAATCGTCACCCCCGACGTATTCACCGCAGCCAAAACGCTGCGCAGCATCAACGCCTTCACCCGCGAAGACGGCACGCCGCTGAACTACACCCTGGTCAACATCAAAGACTGGTGCAAAAACACCTTCGAGGTTATCAACCAGCTGCGCATCAACACCGACTACAGCCACCACCGGTACGACCTGCTTATCCTCATCAACGGCGTGCCGTGCGTGCAGATCGAGCTGAAAACGCTGGGCATCAACCCCCGCCGGGCCATGGAGCAGATCGTTGACTACAAAAACGACCCCGGCAACGGCTACACCAAGACCTTGCTGAGCTTTTTGCAGCTTTTCATCGTCAGCAACCGCACCAACACCTATTACTTCGCCAACAACAACGCGCGGCACTTTGCGTTCAATGCGGACGAGCGGTTTTTGCCCATCTACCAGTTTGCGGACGAGGCCAACCACAAGATCACCCAGCTCGACGAGTTTGCCGAGAAGTTTCTGGGCAAATGCACCCTGGGCCAAACCATCAGCCGCTACATGGTGCTGGTGGCATCAGAGCAAAAGCTGCTGATGATGCGGCCCTACCAGGTCTATGCCGTCAAGCACATCGTCGAGTGCATTCACCAAAACAGCGGCAACGGCTACATCTGGCACACCACGGGCAGCGGCAAAACGCTCACGTCCTTCAAGGCGTCCACGCTGCTCAAAGACAACCCCGACATTGAAAAATGCCTCTTTGTGGTGGACCGCAAAGACCTGGACCGCCAGACCCGCGAAGAATTCAACCGCTTTCAAGAAGGCTGCGTAGAAGAAAACACCAACACCGCCACGCTGGTGCGCCGCCTGCTGTCTAGCGACTACGCCGACAAGGTCATCGTCACCACCATCCAGAAGTTGGGTTTGGCGCTGGATGAAAACAGCAAGCGAAACAAGCAGCAAACGAAAGACGGCAAGGCCACCTACAAAGAGCAACTGGCACCGCTGGCCAACAAGCGCATCGTTTTCATCTTTGACGAATGCCACCGCTCGCAGTTTGGCGACAACCACCAGGCCATCAAAGAGTTCTTCCCCAAGGCGCAACTGTTTGGCTTTACCGGCACGCCCATTTTTGAGGCCAACTCCAGCCGCACGCAGATCGAGGACGAGCAGGCTTCCATGAAAACCACGGAAGACCTGTTCCAAAAACAACTGCACGCCTACACCATCACCCACGCCATTGAAGACGCCAACGTGCTGCGCTTTCATGTGGACTACTACAAGCCCGAGGGTAAAAACCCGCCCAAACCCGGCGAGGCCCTGGCCAAAAGGGCCGTGATCGAAGCAATACTCGCCAAGCACGACACGGCCACCGCCAGCCGCCGCTTCAACGCCGTGCTGGCCACCGCCAGCATCAACGACGCCATTGAATACCACCGCCTGTTTGACGAGCTGCAACAGGCCAGGCAGGCCGCAGACCCCGCCTTTGTGCCCCTCAACATCGCCTGCGTGTTCTCGCCACCGGCCGAGGGCGATGCCGATGTACGGCAAATCCAGGAAGACCTGCCGCAGGAAAAAGAAGACAACCAGGTAGACCCAGAGGGAAAAAAAGCCGCCCTCAAAGCCATCCTGGCCCGCTACAACGCCCGCTACGGCACCAACCACAGCATCAGCGAGTTCGACCTGTATTACCAGGACGTACAAAAGCGCATCAAAGACCAGCAATGGCCCAATGCCGACTACCCGGCAGCCAAAAAGATCGACATCACCATCGTGGTGGACATGCTGCTCACCGGGTTTGACAGCAAATACCTCAACACCCTGTACGTGGACAAAAACCTCAAGCACCACGGCTTGATCCAGGCGTTTTCGCGCACCAACCGCGTGCTCAACGGCACCAAGCCTTACGGCAACATCCTCGACTTTCGCCAGCAGCAGGCCAATGTCGATGCCGCCATTGCCCTGTTCTCGGGCGAAAAAACGGGCGACCAAGCGCGAGAGATCTGGCTGGTAGACAAAGCCCCGGTGGTCATCCAAAAGCTCGACGCCGCCGTGCAAAAACTGGCCGAATTCATGCAAAGCCAGGGCCTGGCCTGCACGCCCGAGGCCGTGCACAGCCTGAAGGGAGACGACGCCCGCGCCGCCTTTATCCAGAACTTCAAAGAAGTGCAGCGCCTGAAAACCCAGCTGGACCAATACACCGACCTGACCGCAGACAACGCCACAGCCATCGACCACATCCTGCCCGCCGAGCAACTGCAAGCCTTTCGCGGTGCCTACCTCGAAACCGCCCAGTTTCTAAAGCAGCAACAAGCCCAGTACGACCAAAGCGGCAAGGCGCAGGGTGGTGCAACCGATGCGGTGGATCAGCTCGACTTTGAGTTTGTGCTGTTTGCCAGCAGCGTGATCGACTACGACTACATCATGGGCCTCATGTCCCGCTTTTCGCAGCAAGGGCTGCAGGGCGGCGGCAAGCAGAAGATGACCAAAGACGAGCTGCTGGGCTTGATCTTGTCCGACGCCAAATTCATGAACGAGCGCGACGACATCGCTGCCTACATCCACACCCTGAAGGCCGGCGAGGGCCTGAGCGAGGCCGCCATCCGCGAGGGCTACACCCAGTTCAAGAAGGAAAAAGACAGCGCCGAGCTGAGTTCAATAGCCACCCGCCACCAACTGGCCCCCGCCGCGCTGCAAACCTTTGTGGACGGCATCTTGCAGCGCATGATTTTTGATGGCGAGGCGCTGAGCGATTTGATGGCCCCGCTGGATTTGGGCTGGAAGGCACGGGCGCAGGCGGAAACGGCGCTGATGAAAGAGTTGCTGCCATTGCTGCAAAAGCGAGCGCAGGGACGGGATATTTCGGGGTTGAGTGCGTATGAGTAATACGGATAAGTCGGCGCTGGTGCCTAAACTGCGGTTTCCTGGGTTTCAAGGGGCTGAGCCTTGGAGGCCGGTTGCGTTGGGCGAGGCATCTACCCCGGTGACTGAGCGGGTTGGTGAACGGAAGCTAATTCCCGTGAGCATTTCTGCTGGGATCGGGTTTGTCCCCCAGGCTGAAAAATTTGGAAGGGATATTTCTGGTAATCAATATCAGCTCTACACGTTGGTAAAAGATGGGGACTTTGTTTACAACAAGGGCAACTCTCTCAAATTCCCCGAAGGCTGCATCTATCTTTTGCAGGACTGGGGGCAAGTTGCTGCGCCAAATGTTTTCATTTGCTTTCGCCTCAAATATGGATATTCAAATGGCTTTTTTCAGAACTGCTTTGAAGCAAATTTTCATGGGAAGCAGCTAAAAAGGCACATCACGAGCGGCGCACGAAGTAACGGTCTACTGAATATTAGCAAGGATGCATTTTTTGGGGTCCAAATTCCCACTCCAACTTTACAAGAACAACAAGAAATCGCCGATTGCCTGAGTTCCTTGGACGAACTGATCGCCGCGCAAGTGCGCAAAGTGGATGCGCTCAAGACCCATAAAAAAGGGCTGATGCAGCAGCTTTTCCCCCGCGAAGGCGAAACCCAACCGCGTCTGCGGTTTCCTGAGTTTCGGGGCGCGGGGGATTGGGTGCCAACAACAATCGGTGCTATTGGAAGTTTTTACTACGGGAAAAGTGCCCCCAAATGGTCATTAGAGGAAAGTGCTGCGACCCCATGTGTGCGATATGGCGAGCTCTATACGAAATTCGGAGCTGTAATCACTGAAACTTATTCAAAAACAAATATAGATCCGAAAAATTTACGTTTTAGTAAAGGTGGCGAAATTCTTGTGCCACGCGTGGGCGAAAAGCCAGAGGATTTTGGGAAAAACTGTAGTTATCTTCCAATCAAAAATATTGCTATTGGTGAAATGATTAGTGTGTTTGAAACGAAGCAAAACCCATTATTCTTCACCCACTACTTTAGAAATATGTATAGACAGTTTGCAGCTGTAGTCGAGGGGCAAAACGTAAAGAATTTGTATTACACGGAACTGGAGCCTCTCGCGATATCTCACCCAATTCTCGATGAGCAACAACGCATCGCCGACTGCCTCACCTCCCTCGACACCCTCATCACCGCCGCCACCCAAGAACTCGAAACCCTCAAGATCCACAAGAAAGGGCTGATGCAGCAGCTCTTCCCTTCGGCGCAGGCGGTGGAGGTATGAGCGGCCTGATTCTGTACACCACCGACGACGGCAAGAGCCAGATTCAACTGCGCGCCAAAGACCAAACCGTCTGGCTCTCTCAGCGGGAAATGGCCGAGTTGTTCGATGTCAGTACGGACAACGTCGGGCTGCACCTCAAGAACATTTATGAAGATGGCGAACTGAGCCGGGGGGCAACTGCCGAGGAATCCTCGGTAGTTCAAACCGAGGGCACGCGCCAGGTGCAGCGCCCCGTCACGCTCTACAACCTCGACGCCATACTGGCCGTGGGCTACCGCGTGCGCTCGCCGCGTGGTGTGCAATTTCGCCGCTGGGCGTCTACGGTGCTTAAGGAGTACCTGGTCAAGGGCTTTGTGATGGACGACGAGCGGCTTAAGAACCCGGATGGCCGCCCGGACTACTTTGACGAGATGCTGGCGCGCATCCGGGACATTCGGGCCTCGGAAAAGCGCTTTTATCAAAAGGTGCGCGACCTGTTTGCCCTGGCGGCGGACTACGACAAGACGGATGAGGCCACGCAGACCTTTTTTGCCACGGTGCAGAACCTGCTGCTGTATGCGGTGACGCAAAAGACGGCGGCAGAACTCATCGTGAGCCGCGCCAACCCAGCCGACCCGCACTTCGGCCTGCTGACCTGGAAGGGCACCCAGGTGCGCAAGCAGGACATTTTGGTGGCCAAGAACTACCTGACCGAAGACGAAGTGGACACACTGAACCGGCTGGTGGTGATCTTCTTGGAAACCGCCGAGCTGCGCGCCAAACGGCAAACCGTGACCAGCATGGGCTTTTGGCGCGAGAACGTGGGGCAGATCATTGTGTCCAACGGGTTCCAGCTGCTCAGCGGGGCTGGCACCGTCAGCCACGCCCGCATGGAGCAAAAGCTGGAGCCGCTGTATCTGGACTTTGACCTACGCCGCAAGGCTGAAGAAGCTCGTGCCGCGGATGCTCAGGATGAAGCTGAACTCAAGGCGCTGGAAAACACCCTCAAGAATCGCACTAAACCATGACGCTTCACACCCGATCAACTTCTAACGCAAAGGTCACACCATGGTCTTAGGCAACAAACTGCAGCTGACAAGCCAGGTTGAACTCAACCGGGCAGAAGAAAAACTGAGCAAGCAAAAGGCCAAGCAGTTGTTTGAAAGCGGTGACATCGACCACGTGGAAGTGGGCACCTTCGCCGGGTTGGCCTATATCCATGCGTATCTGTTTGGTGAGGTGTATGCGTTTGCGGGCAAGTGCGTGACGTGAATTTGGCAAAGGGCAATTTTCGGTTTGCTCCGGTCATGTATTTGCAGCAGGCGCTGGCGCATATCAGCGCCATGCCGCAGCTGAATTTTGATCAGATCATTGAAAAATACGTGGAAATGAATGTGGCCCATCCCTTCAGAGAGGGCAACGGACGCGCAACGCGCATCTGGCTGGACTTGATACTGAAAAAGGAGCTCCAGCAGGTCATTGACTGGAACGCAGTGGACAAGGCGGAGTATTTGTCGGCTATGGAGCGCAGCGTAGTGAAAGACCTGGAGATCAAACACCTGCTCAAAAATGCCTTGACCGACAAGATCAATGACCGCGAGCTGTACATGAAGGGCATCGACGTGAGTTATTACTACGAAGGCTACAGCGAATACAGGGTTGAAGACTTGTAAACCATGACCGAACAAAACCAAATACAACTGGGCAAGACCCTGTGGGCCATTGCCGACCAACTGCGCGGTGCGATGGATGCGGATGATTTCCGCGACTACATGCTGTCGTTTCTGTTTCTGCGCTATCTGTCAGACAACTACGAAACTGCCGCCAAAAAAGAACTGGGCAGCGACTACCCCAAGCTGGCAGAAGATGACGGCAGGGTGCCCCTGGCCGTTTGGTATGCCGACAACGCAGCCGATGTGCCCGCGTTTGAAAAACAGATGCGCCGCAAGGTGCACTACGTGATCGAGCCGCAGCACCTGTGGAGCAGTATTGCGCACATGGCGCGCACGCAGCACGCGGGCTTGCTCAACACACTGCAAGAGGGCTTCAAATACATCGAAACCGAGTCTTTTCAGAGCACGTTTGGCGGGTTGTTTTCTGAAATTGACCTGGGCTCGCCCAAGCTAGGCAAGACCTACACCGAGCGCAATGCGAAGCTGTGCGTGGTGATCCAGAAGATTGCGGAAGGATTGGCAGACTTTTCAACCAACGTGGATGCGCTGGGCGATGCGTATGAGTACTTGATTGGCCAGTTTGCGGCAGGCTCGGGCAAGAAGGCGGGCGAGTTTTATACGCCGCAGCAAATTTCGGACATCCTCTCTACCATCGTGACGCTGGACAGCCAGGAGCCCAAAACCGGCGTGAAGCAGCGCCTGGACAGCGTGATGGACTTTGCCTGTGGGTCGGGCTCGCTGCTTTTGAACGTGCGCAAGCGCATGGGGCCGCATGGCATTGGCAAGATTTACGGGCAAGAGAAGAACATCACCACCTACAACCTGGCGCGCATGAACATGCTGCTGCATGGGGTGAAAGACACGGAGTTTGAAATCTTCCACGGCGACACGCTGGCCAACGACTGGGACATGCTGCGCGAGCTGAACCCGGCCAAGAAGCCCACGTTCGATGCCATCGTGGCCAACCCGCCGTTCAGCTACCGCTGGGAGCCCAACGAGGCGATGGCGGACGATGTGCGCTTTAAAAGCCACGGCCTGGCACCCAAGTCCGCCGCTGACTTTGCCTTTTTGCTGCACGGCTTTCACTTCCTGAAGGACGAGGGTGTGATGGCCATCATCCTGCCGCACGGGGTGCTGTTCCGCGGCGGTGCGGAGGAGCGCATTCGCAAGAAGCTATTGCTGGACGGCCACATCGACACGGTGATTGGCTTGCCGTCCAACCTGTTCTATTCCACGGGCATCCCGGTGTGCATCCTGGTGCTGAAAAAGTGCAAGAAGCCGGACGACGTGTTGTTCATCAATGCGGCTGAACACTTTGCCAAAGGCAAGCGCCAGAACCAGCTGACGGATGAGCACATTGCCAAGATCATCAAAACCTATCAGTTCCGCGATGAAGAGGCGCGCTATTCGCGGCGCGTGGAGATGGCAGAGATCGAGAAGAACGATTTCAACCTGAATATTTCGCGCTACATCAGCACGGCGGTGGGTGAGGCGGAGATTGACCTGTCGGCCACGCATGGTGGACTGGTCGAGATTGAGAAAGCCATTGCGGCGGCCAAGCACAAACACAACGATTTTCTGAAAGACCTGGGCTTGAGCCCGTTGCCATGAGTGGGTGCCATGGCCGCGGGCGGCATGGACACCGTGCCGCACTGCGGCGCCATCATTACCCAGCTGGCAATCTGCAAGCATAGCCATCGGCAGCCGTAGGCCGACATCGCCGCTGTGACGATGCTGTTCCCGCTGCCCACGCTCTGCCTGCCGCAAGGACGCTGCGGATTCCGACGGAGGGCGGGACGAGAAGCCACTTGAACAGGGCCTGGCAGGGGGCGGAAAGCTTCCATATCAATAGCTACCAGCGCTTATCCGGTAAGCGCTGGAGCCCTGAAACACTCAATAAATCTATGCAAGACCTGCTCGACGCCATCGCTCAGATGCCCCTGCCCACCGACGCCCAGCGCATCTTCCACGGGCGGGGCGGGCGCTTTCCTGGCTGCGAGCAGTGGACGCTCGATGCCTACCCGCCGGTCTTCGTGCTCACCAGCTTTTTGCCCGCCGGCGACGAGACCGAGGCGCAACTGGCTACCATCGGCGCCGCGCTGGCCCGGCGATGGGAGGCCCTGGCGCCCGGGCAGCCGCTGAACTGGGTGTTTCAGTGCCGCAATGAGGCGCTGCGCACCCAGAGCCGCACCGAAACGCGCTTGATGGCCGGCAGCGTGCCCGACCCGCATGGGGTGACCGAGCAGGGCGCCCGGTTCAAGGTGCATGTGCTGCGCGGCCAGAACCATGGCCTGTTCCTCGACATGGCCCAAGGCCGCCGCTGGGTGCGCGACTATGCCGCCGCGCGCAGTGCCGACCGCTATGGCCTCAAGGTGCTGAACCTGTTTGCCTACACCTGCGCGTTTTCGGTGGTGGCGCTGCAGGCGGGCGCCAAGCAGGTGGTCAACGTGGACATGAGCCACGGCGCCATCGCCATCGGGCAGCAGAACCACCAGCTCAACGGCATCACCACCGGTGCCAGTTTTCTGGCGCACGACATCTTCAGCAGCTGGGGCAAGATCACGCGCAGCGGCCCCTATGGCCTGGTCATCGTGGACCCGCCCAGCTACCAGAAGGGCAGCTTTGTGGCCACCAAGGACTACGCCCGCCTCATGCGCCGCCTGCCCGATTTGCTGGCACCGGGCGGTCACGCGCTGCTGTGCCTGAACGCACCCGAGCTGGGCGTGGATTTTTTGCAAAGCCAGATGCAGGAACTCGCGCCCGAGCTGAAGTTTGTCGAGCGCGTGGCCAACCCGGCCGTGTTTGCCGATGTGGACGAGGGCAGGGCACTGAAGGTGCTGGTGTACCAGGCGCCCGAGCTGCCCGGCCAAGGCGGGTGAAGGACGCACGACCCGACAGCAGTGCGCACCGCTTCGCGGGTTGCTTTTAATTGGATAGCTGCAAGCGTTTATCCAACGGGCGTTACGGGCCGAAAACGCTCAAAACGCAGGTTTCTCACATGCCCGATGGGAGCGCGGATGACGGACGGTCCATCCTCCGCCCCTGTCCGCCACCGCGCTGAAACTGCCCGACCTACGACGTGCTGCTGGCCGCAGGTGTCTCATCGGCCAGGCTGTGCGCACCCAACCCGAGTGCCATGGCGCCGCCGCTACCACCGCAGCCCGCTCCACCCGCACCGGCACCCCCACCGCCAGCGCGCCCGCCCGCGGCATCTGCACCGCGCTCAGCGCCGCCCCGTCGGCCCGATGCGCCGCTGCCACCTCCGCCACCGGGTCGCAGTGGGCCCTGTTGGGGGATTACCAGGCTGGTCGGGATGGGCTCCAGATCCAGCGCGGCGCGGATGAACTGCCGCAGGGACACCACCAGCTGCGCCACTTCCACGCTGCGCCCGGCCACCATATCGTTGGCAGCGGTGGCGGCCAGTTGCACTTGTTCTTCGGTGCCGAGAAGGATCACATCCGACAGGGCGGCCTCCACCGCGTCGCGGATGCGCCGCTGGCGGGCGGAGCTGCCGCTGGGGGATGGCGCATCGGGCTCGGTATCGGACAGCGCCGTGGCCGCCACAGAGACTTCGTCGGCGCCATCCGGCCCGAGCGCCGAGCCAGGCCCCGAAGGAACCATGGTGCTCAGGTCGCGCGCATCACGCACATCGCGCCGGTGCGCCGGGTTCACCTGCAGCTCTCCGGTGAACGATCCGCCCAGCGTCTTGTAGGCGGCGATCAAGGTCTTCAGGCGTTCGTTGATCTGGCGGTTTTCGCGCTCGCGGCGGCGTTGCATGGTCTGCATGAAGATCAGCCGGATACCCACCATGAGCAGCGAGGCAATCAGCAGCCCCATCACCGTGGAGAGCAGGGCTGGCCAGGAGCTGAAGTCAAGCATGTTGCGCATGGCAGTGAGCGGGCAGGGGTGCCGCGGGCATGGTGGTCAGCAGGCCATCATAGGTGCGCGGGCCCAGGCTGGCACTAGGCGCAGGGCGCCGATGTCTGGTGGGTCAAGCGGTTGCGGAACCCGGGTTTCAGCCTTCCCCGAGCAGCGCCACGATGCGATGCCAGTGCGCGGCGTCCACCGGCGTGATGGAGAGGCGGCTGCCTTTTTGCAGCACGCGCATGTCGGCCAGTTCCAGGTGGCTGCGCAGTTCGGGCAGGGGCAGCAGCCGCGTTTTGCGCAGGGCCTGCACATCCAGCAGCAACCAGCGGGGCTGCTCGGGCGGTGATTTGGGGTCGTGGTGGGGCGACGCGGGGTCGAACTGCGTGGGGTCGGGGCGCGTACCGCTGGCCACCCGCGCGATGCCGGCGATGCCGGGTTCTGCGCAACTGGAGTGGTAGAACAGCACGCCATCGCCCACCTGCATGTCGTCGCGCATGAAGTTGCGCGCCTGGTAGTTGCGAACGCCGGTCCAGGACACCGTGGCGCCGGGGGCGGCCAGGGCATCGTCGATGGAGCATTCGTCCGGCTCGGACTTCATGAGCCAGTAGCGGGGCGCGCGGGCAGGGGCTGTGGGCGGCGGCATCATGGCGGCCATTGTGGCAAATCCAGGGGGGCCGTGGCGCTTGCCCTCAACCCGCCTTGCGAAACGTGAGGTTGATACGGTGCGTGCCCGTCAGCGGGTGGGAGCCATCGGGCAGGGGCAGCACGCCATGAAAACGCAGCCGCGCCGGGCCGCCCCACACCACCACATCGCCATGCATCAGCGCAACGCGCCGCGCCTTGTCGGCCCGCTGGGCACCGCCCCACAGGAACATGGCCGCAATGCCCAGGGACACGGACACGATGGGGTGCGCGTAATTGCCCTCGTCGCGGTCCTGGTGCAACGACAGTCGCGTGCCGGGTGCATAGCGGTTGACGAGGCAGGCATCGGACACAAACCCGGGATAGCCCGCCGCCTGGGCTGCGTCCCCTGCCAACTGGCGCAACCGCGCCGGCATGGCGGGCCAGGGCTGGCCGCTGTCGGGGTCGATGGGGTCGTAGCGGTAGCCGCTGCGGTCGCTGACCCAGCCCAGCGCGCCGCAGTTGGTCATGGCCACGGACATGCGCAGCCCGCCGGGCGTGACGAGGTGCCGCAACGGCGCCTGCGCCGCCACCTGCCCCACTGCACGCAGCAAATCGGCGGCCTGCTCCAGTGCAAAGCCGCGCAGCACCAGGGCGCCGGGCTCCAGCACCTCGGGCGGTTGGGCGGGCTGCGGTGGGTCGTCGAACAGACGGGTGGGCGGGTTCATGGCATCTGCGGGATGGGTGATTTGCTACGAAATAAATAGCTTAAAGCGCTTGATTGATATGCGCCGAAGGCCAAAATCGCTCAAACTTCGGGTGGCTGCAATGGCCGGGGCCGCCGCTGGCCCGTGCCGCCCCAGCGCAGCGTGTCTTCGTCCGAAATGCCGAGCGGGTTGTTCGCTGGCTCGCTCAAAGGGGCCAGCAGGGCGTGCAGGTCGGCCTCGCTGAACTTGATGGCGCCCTCGGCGTCGTGGCCCAGCACGCCCTGGGCCAGCGCGGCCTTGCGGGCCTGCAGCTCCAGCATGCGCTCTTCGATGCTGCCTTCCACCACGAGCTTGTAGACAAACACCGGCTGGTCCTGCCCGATGCGGTGGGCGCGGGCCGTGGCCTGTTCTTCGACGGCGGGGTTCCACCACGGGTCGAGGTGGATCACCGTGTCGGCGGCCGTGAGGTTCAGGCCCAGGCCCCCGGCCTTGAGGCTGGCGAGCAGGATGGGGGCGCTGGCCTCGTCCTGCGCCTGGAACTGCCGCACCACCGCGCCGCGCTGGCGGGGTGGCGTCTGGCCGGTGAGGGTGAGGTGGGGCAGGGCCAGGGTCTCGAGCAGCTCGGCCGCCAAGCCGAGCATCTCGGTGAACTGCGAGAACACCAGCACGCGGCGGCCTTCATCGACCAGGGCGGGTAGCAGGTCGGCCAGCAGTTCGAGCTTGGCGCGCTCCATCGAGTGCGCCGTTTTCGTGGTGCCTTTGACCAATCGTGGGTCGCAGCAGACTTGGCGCAGCTTGAGCAACGCGTCCAGGATGGCGATTTGCGAGCCTTCAAAACCCTGCCGCTCCAGTGCGCGGCGCACCTGCTTGTCGGCCGTGGTGCGCACGGCCTCGTACAGCTCACGCTGCTTGCCTTGCAATTGCACGCGCAGGATGGTCTCGGTGCGCGGCGGCAGTTCGGTGGCCACGTCCTGCTTGCGGCGGCGCAGGATGAAGGGGCGCACGCGCTGGGCCAGCAGCTGGGCACGCAGGGTTTCACCGTTTTCCTCGATGGGCTTGCGCCAGCGGGCGTTGAAGCTGCGCATATCGCCCAGAAAGCCCGGCATCAAGAAGTCGAACTGCGCCCACAGCTCGCCCAGGTGGTTTTCGAGCGGTGTTCCGGTCAGGCACAGCAGGTGCGGGGCCTGCAGGCGGCGCAGGGCGCGGGCGCTGCGGCTGCCGGCGTTTTTCACCAACTGCGCCTCGTCCAGGATCAGCAGGTGAAACGGCTGTGCGGCCAGCGCCTCCACGTCGCGCCAGAGCAGCGGGTAGGTCGTCAGCACCAGATCATGGTCGGCAATTTGCCGGTAGCGCTGGCCCCGGCTCGCGCCATGCAGCGCCAGCACGCGCAGGCCGGGCGCCATGCGCGCTGCCTCGGCCTGCCAGTTGAAGAGCAGCGAGGTGGGCAGCACCACCAGGGCGGGGCGGGTGAGGCGCCCGGCCTCCTTTTCGGCCAGCACATGGGCCAGTGCCTGTGCGGTTTTGCCCAGACCCATGTCGTCGGCCAGGATGCCGCCCAGGCCCTGGGCGCGCAGGTATTGCAGCCAGGCCAGGCCTTCGAGTTGGTAGGGGCGCAGTTGCAACTGCAAGCCCTGCGGCGCAGCCACCGGCTGCGGGGTGCCAATGTTGTGCAGGCGCTTGGCAAGTTGCGCGAGGCCAGCATCGCCCTGCAGTTGCCAGTCGTTGTTCCACCCGTTCACCGTGCCCACGCGGTGGGCCTGCAGCAGCCCGGCGCGCAGGGCTTCGACGCGGCGGGCCTCCCAGGCGCCCAGACGCAGCGGGTCGCCATCCTTCAGTTGTTTGCCTGCATTGCGAAGAGGGTCGGTCAGCAGGTCCACCATGGCGCCCACGATGGCCTTGAGCGGCCCGGCGGGCGCGTCGATGCGTTTACCTCCGGGCGCGCGCAGTGAAATGATGGCGATGTCGTCGATGGCCGCCATCTGCCGCGCGTTGAGCCAGCGGGCGTCGCGGCGCAGCAGGTCGGCCAGCAGGGGGGCCAGGTCCAGCGTTTCGCCGTCAATCTCTAGCCCCAAGCTCAGCAGCCAGGCGCCTTCGCGCTCGGGCAGTTGCAGCTTTTGCACGGGGCGTTGGCGCTCGGCCAGCGGGCCAGCTACCTCTTTGCCCAGCAGCTCGCCGGTGTCGGGGGCGATGTGCAGCTTCCAGCGTTGCACGGGCACGCTTTCATGTGCAAAGCCGGGGTGCACCACCACGCTCCAGCCCTCGGCGCGCAGCTGCGGGATTTGCTCGGCCCAGAAGTCGCCAAAGTGCGCCTCCTGCGCCAGCGTCCACACGGGGCCCAGCGTGGCGGCGGCGGCGCGGTGGCGCCATTGCAGCTTGGTGGCGTCCACGGGGATCAGGCCCAAGTCCCACACGCGGTCCATGGCGTCCGATTCAGCCGCCAGGTTGCGCTGCATGCGCACCACGGGGCCGCCGGTGTCAAACAGGTCTTGCACCGCGGCGGGGCGGGCGTTGAGGATGGATGTGGGCGCGGGCGTTTGCCAGGTGGCGCCACCGTCGGTGCGGTAGGTCCAGTCGATCTGCACCAGCGTCACGCTGTCACCGCGTGGGCCCAGCTTGCCCTGCGGTTGCAGGCCCAGCAGGCCGTCGCCCCGGCCCAGAGTCATGAGGGTGATGCGGGGGCAGAACTGCCCGTGCACAAGAAGCCCGGGCGGGTCGGTGGGCGCGGATTCAAGGGCAGGCGGTGCCGCTAACGGTGTTTCCTCGCGCAGCAAGGCCATGACGCGGGCGGCTTCCGCGCCCGACAGCGGTGCGAGCGCTTTCAGGGTGGCGGCATCGGCATGGCTGCGCAGTGCCTGGAGCCACATCGCCACGGCCTTTTCGCGCGCCGCAGCATGTGGGCGGGAGGAGGAAGGGGCGTTGTTGCCAGCGGTAGCCATGGGCTGCAATTTTGCCTTGTGGCCGGGTGCCGGATATTGCCCGGTGGCGGCGCGGGTAGAACCCCGTGCGCCAACCTGGGACGCGACGGGTATATGGCGAAAAACGCGTTGCCCCAAATCGCCGTATGCGCTGATAGCTATTTTTTCAGGAGCGACCGGCAGGAGCCGGCAAACGCAACTGGGCCTGTTGCACGACCTGCACACAGTCGCGCAGATGCTGCTCGCCCAGGTAGCGCAAGGTGGCATAGCCGACCGTCGCCGCCACCGCCTGGCCTGCCAGCGGCACGTATTTGGCCAACTGCTTGGTGGTCAGGCGCAGGCCCACCGTGCGGGTGGCGCGCAGCACGAGCTCCTTGGTGATGAACTTGCCGATCAGCACCGAGCCGACCAGCGTCACCGCTTTTTGCACCTGCTCGCGCTTTTTGGGGTCCAGCTGGTCGAGCTGTTCGGGGGTCAGGCCAAACTGGGAATTGATTTGCGGCAGAAGGCGGGAGAGCAAGGCCGCGTCGACCGCCCAGTCCAGCCCCGGCACCGGCACCGCGCTGGCCGCAGCCGCCACCAGGGCACGCCGGTGCAGCAGGCGGCGGCTGCGCTGCACGGCCGCAGCCAGCTCAGGGTTGTCAGCGGCCATTTGGCGGGCGGATGGCATGGGTAGGGCGCCTGGCCTGAAGTGCCGCGAGCTTGCCTGCAATCACGTCTTGCTTCGGACCAGGCTGTAAATTGCCAGCAACACCACGGCGCCGATCACCGAGGCGATCCAGCCTGCCGGTGCGCCCTGGGTGTACCAGCCCATGGCGGCCCCCACGTAGCTGGCCAGAAACGAGCCCGCCACGCCGAGCAACGCCGTCATGATCCAGCCCATCTTGTCGTCGCCGGGCTTGAGCGCCCGCGCAATGAAGCCAACGACGAGGCCGACGATGAGAGTCCCGAGGATTGAGAGCATGGCAGCACCTGGTAATGAAGATGAGTGGCACTGTATGACAGATTCACCAGCCGCGCGTGTCAGACAAGACCTTGCGCATCGAGTCAATCTATTGCCCGACGGATATGGGGCTTGCATCGCGGCATGTCGCGGCCTGCCAGGGAAATGCGTGTGGGCCTTGTCCGACATGCCCGCGCGCTTCGGGCCTGCGCTCTGCCTGGGAACGGGACTATGGGTGCGCCCGTGCCGCGCGCCTACAGTCTGGGCTACTGATGGACTTCCAAGGAAATTGCATGAAGAACTATTCGGCCTCTGGCCTGTTGGCCGCCGCTGCGTGGGTGGCGGCAGGTGTTTTTTCGGCACCCGCCTTTGCCCAAGCGGGCGAGGAAGCATCGCTGGCGCGTGGTGCCGTCCCGGACACCACTGCCCAGCAGCGGTACCAGTCAGCCATCCGCGAGGCGGGCGGCGGGCTGAAAGTCAGCCTGGAGGAGTGCCGGGCGATGCCCCAGGGCAAGGAACGCAAGGGTTGCGAGGCTGAGGCCCGGTCTCGCTACCAGCAGGACATGGCCAATGCACGCGCCATGCGCACCAATCCTGGCCTCGGGCCCGTGAATATCACGGGTGGTCCGATACGAAGCACTGAAACGGTGACGACGGTCGCACCATGACCGGTTGGGGCGGCGCTGCTGCGCGCAGGCAGCGCTGCGGGTGCAGGCTCAGGGCTGGGCCTTGGCTTCCACCGTGACGCGGCGGGCGCCATCAAAGCGGCGCTGCCAGTACGACTGGCGCATGTCTTCCACCCGCACTTCACTGCCCGAGCGCGGTGAATGGATGAATTTGCCGTCGCCCACGTAGATGCCGACATGGCTGAAGGCGCGGCGCATGGTGTTGAAGAACACCAGATCGCCGGGTTGCAGCTCTTTCTTGTCAATGATTTCGGTGCTGGCGGCTTGCTGGTCGGCCTTGCGGGGCAGGACCATGCCCACGGTTTTTTCGTATACCGCGCGCACGAATCCGCTGCAATCAAACCCGGTCGTGGCGGTGGTGCCGCCGCGGCGGTAGGGCACTCCGATGAACCCCATGGCGTTGCCGATCAGATCCGCGGTGCGGTCTGCGACCACATGGGCTTTGTCTGCGACGGAATGGCGCACTTCATCGAGCTGGGAAATCAACCCTTTGTCGGCCAGAAAACGCTCGATGTCCTCGGGGGATGCCGCTGAAGGGGCAGCTTGGGCGGCAGAGGCGCAGGTGAGAAGTAAGGCAATGAACCAACGGGACATGGGGGCGGAGGGTAACATGCTTTTCTTACAGGCCTGGAATCCGGTGTTCTGCGCAAGTCGTTGATTTGAATTGCTTTCCGATTTCGGCAGGGGCATTTCCGGTGTAGTCTGCTGCCCATGCACATTGAGACCAGCGAACCGCGGGACGTTCCCGCTGCACCCGTTTCCAGCCAGATCCCCTCGCAATTGGCGCTGCGCCGTGTCGCCATCGACACCTGGCGCGAAAACGTCGCCTACCTGCACCGCGATTGCGCGGTGTACCGGGCCGAGGGCTTTCAGGCGCTTTCCAAGATCGAGGTGCGCGCCAACGGGCGCCACATCCTGGCTACCGTGAATGTGGTGGACGACGCCGCCATCGTTGGCTGCAACGAACTCGGGCTGTCGGAAGACGCCTTTGCCCAGCTCGACGTGGAAAACGGCCACACCGTATCGGTGACGCAGGCCGAGCCCCCTGAGTCGATGGGCGCGCTGTTCCGCAAGATCGCTGGCGAGCGCCTGACGCGGGCGGATTACGCCGCCATCGTGCGCGACATTGCCGGCCACCACTATTCCAAGATCGAGCTGACGGCGTTTGTCGTGGCCTGCAACCGCGACGAACTCGACCGCGAAGAGGTATTCTTCCTGACCGACGCCATGGTTGCCAGCGGCCGGCGGCTCGATTGGCACGAGCCGCTGGTGGTCGACAAGCACTGCATCGGCGGCATTCCCGGCAACCGCACCACCATGCTGGTCGTGCCCATCGTGGCGGCGCACGGCATGCTGTGCCCCAAGACATCGTCGCGCGCCATCACCTCCCCGGCGGGCACGGCCGACACCATGGAGGTGCTGGCCAATGTCGAGCTGCCCTTCGAGCAGTTGGCCGACATCGTGCGCGACTACCGCGGCTGCCTCGCCTGGGGCGGCACGGCCAATCTTTCCCCGGCCGACGATGTGCTGATTTCCGTGGAGCGCCCGCTGTCGATCGACTCGGCCGGGCAGATGGTGGCGTCCATCCTGTCCAAGAAAGTGGCCGCCGGCGCCACCCACCTGGTGCTCGACATCCCCATCGGCCCCACGGCCAAGGTGCGCTCCATGCCCGAGGCCCAGCGCCTGCGCCGCCTGTTTGAATATGTGGCACGGCGCATGGGCCTGTCGCTGGATGTGGTCATCACCGATGGCCGCCAGCCCGTGGGCAACGGCATCGGCCCGGTGCTGGAGGCGCGTGACGTGATGCGCGTGCTGCAAAACGACCCAGACGCGCCCAACGACCTGCGCCAGAAGGCCTTGCGACTGGCGGGCCGCCTGATTGAATGCGACCCCGACGTGCGCGGTGGCGACGGCTATGCCATTGCGCGCGACATTCTCGACTCGGGCCGGGCGCTGCGGCGCATGGAAGACATCATCAACGCGCAGGGCAGCAAGGGGTTCGATCACCTGCACCCGCAACTGGGCCCGCTGACCTTTGAGGTCTGCGCACCGGAGAGCGGCACCGTGGTGGGCATCGACAATTTCCAGATTGCCCGCGTGGCGCGCCTGGCCGGGGCGCCCAAGGTGCAGGGCGCGGGCGTTGACCTCATGCACAAGCTGGGCGCCACGGTGGCGCAGGGTGATGTGCTGTACCGCGTGCACGCCGGCTACCCCGCCGACCTCGAATTTGCCCGGCAGGCCAGCGCCCGCGATATTGGCTATCGCCTGGGCGATGCCGATGCCGTGCCCCAGGTGTTTGTGGAGTTCTGACCATGCCGCTTACTCCCCTGCAGGCCTGCCTGCTGCATTTTGCGGACGAGGCCGATGCCGCCCGGCGCCTCGGACAAGCCGCACAGTTGCCCGTGGAGACGATCGACCGCCACCGGTTCCCCGATGGCGAGCTAAAACTGAGGCTACCCGTGGATGGGGCAGGGTGCCTGCCGCCCCATGTGGTGCTGCTGCGCAGCCTGCATGACCCCAATGAAAAGCTGGTGGAGCTGCTGCTGGCGGCCCGCGCCGCGCGCACGCTGGGCGCCCGGCACATCACGCTGGTGGCGCCCTACCTGGCCTATATGCGGCAGGACATCGCCTTCACGCCGGGCGAGGTGGTCAGCCAGCAGGTGGTCGGTGGGTTTCTGGCCGGGCTGGTGGATGCCGTCATCACGGTGGACCCGCACCTGCATCGCGTGGCGACGCTGCAGGAGGCGATTGCCGTGCCCGACGCCATCGTGCTCAGCGGTGCCGAACCGCTGGCCGACCTGATTGCGCAGCGGCGCCCGGGTGCCTTGCTGGTCGGGCCCGATGGTGAGTCGGCCCAGTGGATTGCCCAGGCGGCCGCCCGCCATGGCTTTGACCATGCCGTATGCACCAAGGTGCGCCACGGCGACCGCGAAGTGACCATTGAGCTGCCGCCGCTCAACGCCCAGGGGCGCGCCGTGGTGCTGCTGGACGACATGGCCAGCACCGGCCGCACGCTGGCCCAGGCGGCCCGGCTGCTGCGGGCGGCGGGCGCGGCCTCGGTGGATGTGGCCGTCACCCATGCGCTGTTTGCCGGCGATGCCTTGCAGGCCCTGCACGATGCCGGGGTGGGCGAGGTGTGGAGCACCGACTGCATTCCCCACGCCAGCAACGCCGTGCCCATGGCCGAGCCTCTGGCGCGGGCGCTGCGTTCGCTGTTGCCAGCCTGAACCGGGCTGCGACAATCAGCGCCTTCCGCGTGCCACTGACCGCTTTCGAAAGACACCATGCTGCTCGACGCCTCTGAATCCCAACTCGTTCTGGTGGACTACCAGGAACGCCTGATGCCCGCCATTTTTGAGGGCCCTGCCGTGCTGGCCAATGCGCTGCGCCTGGCCAAAGTGGCCCAGCTGATGGAAGTGCCTGTGTGGGGCACCGAGCAAAATCCCTCGCGCCTGGGGGGCAACGATGCCGCGCTGCGAGCCTTGTGCCAGAACACACTGGCCAAGATGCATTTCAGCGCCGCCGAAGAAGGCCTGGGCGAATGGCTGCGCCCGCCCGCAAAACCCCAGCAGGGCGGCAATGCCCGCAGCCTGCCCAAGCATTTGCAAAAGCCCGCCCAGCAAACGCCTGAGCGCGGCACCATCGTGATTGCCGGCTGCGAGGCCCATGTGTGCCTGCTGCAGACCGCGCTGGATTTGATCGAGGATGAGTTCGAGGTGTGGGTGGTGACCGATGCCTGCAGCTCGCGCACCGAACGCAACCGCGACGCCGCCTTCGACCGCCTGGCTGGCGCGGGTGCCGAGCTGGTGACCACCGAGATGGTGGCATTCGAGTGGCTGCGCAGTTGCGAAAACCCCGTGTTCAAGGAGGTTCTGGCGCTGGTGAAGTAGTTCCGCTGGTTTGCTGGTGATTTTGGATCTTTTTGGCATCTAGCGCTTATTCATCAAGCGCTAGTAGCTATTGAATAAATAGCATAGTGAAGGCAGGGCTGCGTCAGCTTCCCGCAAGCCCGTCATGAATAATTATGAATTCAAAACCTGCAACCCTTGCAGGGCGAGAGATGCCGAGGAGACACCCCATGCCCAGCTACGCCGACTTTTACCGCCAGTCCATCGACCAACGCGACGCCTTCTGGGCCGAGCAGGCGAAACTGATTGACTGGCAAACGCAACCCCAGCAGATCTGCGACTACAGCAATCCGCCATTTGCGAAGTGGTTTGTCGGCGGCACCACCAACCTGTGCCACAACGCGATCGACCGCCACCTGAAAGACCGCGCCAGCCAGCCGGCGCTGGTGGCCATCTCCACCGAAACCGACACCGAGCGCAGCTACAGCTTTGCCGAGCTCCACGCCGAAGTGCAGCGCATGGCCGCCGTGCTGCAGAGCCTGGGAGTGAGGAAGGGCGACCGCGTGCTCATCTACATGCCCATGATCGCCGAGGCCGCCTTCGCCATGCTGGCCTGCGTGCGCATCGGTGCGCTGCACTCGGTGGTGTTTGGCGGCTTTGCCTCGGGCTCGCTGGCTTCGCGCATCGAGGATGCCGAGCCCGTGGCCATCGTCAGCGCGGACGCCGGCTCGCGCGGCGGCAAGGGCGTGCCCTACAAGCCGCTGCTGGACGAGGCGATTGCGCTGTCCAAACACAAGCCTGCCGCCGTGCTCATGGTGGACCGGGGCCTGGCACCCATGGCCATGCGCGCCGGCCGCGACCACGACTGGGCGGCGCTGCGCGCGCAGCACCTGAACGCCAGCGTGCCCTGCGAATGGGTGGAATCCACCCACCCCAGCTACACGCTCTACACCAGCGGCACCACCGGCAAACCCAAGGGCGTGCAGCGCGACACGGGCGGCTACACCGTGGCGCTGGCCGCCAGCATGAAGCACATTTTCGACGCGAAGGCGGGCCAGACTTACTTTGCCACCAGCGACATCGGCTGGGTGGTGGGGCACAGCTACATCATCTATGGCCCGCTGATCGCTGGCATGACCACGATCATGTACGAAGGCCTGCCCACGCGGCCCGACGCGGGCGTGTGGTGGAGCATTGTCGAGAAATACAAGGTCACGCACATGTTCTCGGCGCCCACGGCGGTGCGGGTGCTGAAAAAGCACGATGCTTCGTGGCTGAAGAAATACGACGTCTCCACCCTCAAGGCGCTGTGGCTGGCGGGCGAGCCGCTGGATGAGCCCACGGCGCAATGGATCAGCGATGCACTGCAGGTGCCCATCATCGACAACTACTGGCAGACCGAGACTGGCTGGCCCATCCTCACGCTGGCCAACGGCGTGGAGCAACAGACCACGCGTTTTGGCAGCCCTGGCAAGGCGATGTATGGCTACAACGTCAAGCTGATCGACGAGAGCAACGGCCAAGAGCTGACGGGGCCCAACCAGAAGGGCGTGGTGGCCATCGAGGGGCCGCTGCCACCGGGCTGCATGCAGACGGTGTGGCGCGATGATGAGCGCTTCGTCAACACCTACTGGAAGAGCATTCCGGGCCGGCTGATCTACAGCACCTTCGACTGGGGCATCCGCGACGCCGACGGCTACCACTTCATCCTGGGCCGCACCGACGACGTGATCAATGTGGCCGGCCACCGCCTGGGCACGCGCGAAATAGAGGAATCCATTTCGTCGCACCCCAACATCGCCGAAGTGGCCGTGGTCGGCGTGGCCGACAGCCTCAAGGGCCAGGTGGCCATGGCCTTTGCCGTGCCGCGCGATGCCTCGGCCCTCACCGACGACGCCGCGCGCCTGAAGCTCGAAGGCGAAGTGATGAAGCAGGTGGACAGCCAGCTCGGCGCCGTGGCCCGCCCCTCGCGCGTGTACTTCGTGACGGTGCTGCCCAAGACACGCAGCGGCAAGCTGCTGCGCCGCGCCCTGCAGGCCGTGGCCGAGCGCCGTGACCCGGGCGACCTGACCACCATGGACGATCCGGCCGCGCTGCAGCAGGTCAAAGACCTGGTCGGCCCCTGACGGCCGGGTGCGATGCAGCGCAAGCCGCATCAAAAACAATAGCTGCAAGCGCTTGATGGATAAGCGCTGCAGCCGTTTTTATATCGAGTAGCCTTCGGAGGGAAGATGCTGCCACGCTGTGGGTTGCTGCCAGTGGCGGCTCCAGTCGATGAAGGCATCAAGGGCATGGGGCGTGCAATGCAATAGCCCTGGGCCTGGGCGCAACCGAGTTGCTGCAGCAACTGACCCTGTTCGATGGTTTCCACGCCCTCGGCAATCACCTGGTAGCCAAACGACTGCGCCAGCCCGATCACCCCTTGCACGATGGCCCTGTCCCCCGGGTCGGCCATCATGCCCTGCACGAAGCTCTGGTCAATCTTGAGCGTGTCCATGGGCAGGCGGCGCAGGTAGGTGAGCGATGAATAGCCGGTACCAAAATCATCGAGCGAAATCGCTACGCCCAGCGCGCGCAGCGTGGCCAGTGTTTCGGTGACCGCAGTCAGGTCGTACAGCGCCGCGCTTTCGGTGATTTCCAGCTCCAGCAGTTGGGGCGCCACCCGGGGGTGGCGGGCCAGGCACAGAACCATCCAGCCGGCAAAATCGGGGTGCTGAATCTGCTGGGCCGAGATGTTGACACTCACGGGCAGGTTCAGGCCCGCATCCAGCAGCTGCTCCAGCTGCGCCAGTGCCGCGTCGACCACCCATTGGCCAAAATCGATCTCCAGCTCGGTTCCATTCAGCAGCGGCAGAAAAGCGCCCGGTGGCAGCAGCCCGCGCTCGGGGTGCTGCCAGCGCACCAGCGCCTCGGCCCCGACGACCTGGCCGGTCTGCATGACCACCTTGGGTTGCAGAAACAGTACGAACTGCGCCTGCATCAGCGCCTCGCGCAGGCGCAGGCCCTGCTCACGTTGCTCGCGCTGGGCGCGCTCTTGCGCAGCGTCGAACTGGTGAAACCGGTTGCGCCCCGCCTGCTTGGCGGCATACATGGCCTGGTCTGCGTGGCGCAGCAGGGTGTCGGCGTCCGCGTCGTCCGAGGGGAACACCGTGTAGCCGATGCTGGCCGTTACGGCCACGCGCTCGGTGTCCAGCGTGTAGGGCGAAGAAATGCTCTCCATCACCCGTTGCAGCAGGCGTTCGCCATCGCCGTGCGTTGCCAGGCCCGGCATGAGGATGACGAACTCGTCGCCGCCCAGGCGGGCCACGCAGTCTTGCGGGCGCAACGCGCGCGACAGCCGGCCCGCCACCACCACCAGCAGCCGGTCGCCCGCGCCATGGCCCAGGCGGTCGTTGACGGGCTTGAAGCCGTCAAGGTCCAAGTAGGCCACGCCCAGCTGGGTGCCTTGGGCACGGGCCTGGGCCATGCCGTCCTGCAGCCGGTGCGCCAGCAGCACGCGATTGGGCAAGCCCGTCAGTGCGTCGTAGTGGGCCAGTTTTTGCAGCAGCTCTTCCTGCTCGCGCTGCGGCGTGACGTCAATGGACACACCCAGCATGCGCGTGGGCTGGCCGGCGCTGTCGTGGCTGATGATCTTGCCCAGGTTGCGGATCCATCGGGCCCCTTCCTGGGGCAGTATCACTTTCCAGGTGGCATCGAATGGGGTGGCCGGATTTGCGGTGTGGCGCGCGAGTTCGGCCGAAATGCCGGGCAACGCGTCGGCGGCCACCGACGTCGCCCAGTGCACGGCGCAGGCGTCGGCCTCGCCGGTGGCGGCGCCACGCAGGGTGCGCCAGCGCGCATCACCATGGACCACGCCGGTTTGCAGATTCCAGTCCCAAAGCCCCAGCGCTGCGGCCGAAATGGTGAGCGACAGCAGCGCCTCGCGCTCGCGCACCTGCTCTTCGCTGCGCTTGCGGTCGGTGATGTCCTGCAGCGCGAACAGCCAGCACGGTTCGCCATCGAACTCGGTGGCGCGCATGGACTGCAGCACCGTGCGCTTTTCGCCGCTGCGCGTGATGATGTTGACCTCGTAGGCATCGAGCTGGCCGACCTGCCGGGCCACGTCAATCAAGCGGGCACGATCGTGCGCCTCAAAAATGCCCAGTTTGATGGCCGAGCTGCCCACCGCCTGCGCGCGTGTGAAGCCCAGCACCTGCTCCCACGCGGGGTTCACTTCCACATAGGCGCCGTCGCTTTGCCGCGTCATGCCCATGGGGTAGGGCATCAGGTGGAAGATGCGTGAAAACCGGTCTTCCGACTGGCGCAGCCGCTGCTCGGCGCGCTTGGCCTCGTCAATGTCCTGCATCACTCCGCGCATGCCGGTGACGGTGCCCTCGTGCACCACCGGCTCGCCGCGTGCGCGCACCCAGGCATGGCGGCCATCGGTGCGGACGATTTCGACTTCCAGGCTCCATTCCTCTCGGCGGTGAATGCAGTCGTGCGATTTGCTGCGCATGGCGTCCCGCCACGCGGGCGCCACGAAACGTTCGATGTAGTCGTCCGGCAGCGCGGCGCCCGGGGGCAGGCCGTGGATGTCATAGCAGACATCCGACCAGTACACCACGCCCCGCGTGCGCGAAATCTCCCACGCCCCCAGGCGCGCCATGCGGCCGGCCTGCTGCAGCAGGTTGTTCAGCGCGCGCAACTCGTCGCTGGCGCGCTGCGCCTCGGTCATGTCGTGAAAGACGAACAGGAAACAGTCTTCCCCGTCCACCACCACGGGCCGCGCCGACATCAGGCCCGGCACACGAACACCGTCGCGTTGCGCCACCATGGGCAGGCGGTCCACCTTGCCGTCGCGCTGGTAGGTTTGCAGCATGCGCGCTCGTTCCTGGCCTGAGTGCCAGATATTGAGTTCGGTGGAGGTGCGTCCCAGCACCGCGTCACGCTCTGCACCCAGCAGCGCGCAGAAGGCCGGATTCACGTCGAGATAGCGCCCGTCCGAAATCCGCGAAATGCCCGCAGGATCGGGCAGCGTCTGGTAGATCGTGGTGTATTTGGCTTCCGAGGCCCGCAGCGCCTCCTCAATCTCGTGCTGGGCGGTGACGTCCACGTCCATGCCCAGCAGGGTCAGCGGGCGGCCGTCGGCATCGCGCTCGCCCACCAGCCCGCGCGATATCACCCAGCGCCAGCGGCCCGCGGTATCAAGAATGCGGAACTCGGCTTCGTAGATGTCGAGCTGCCCGCGCATGGTGCGCTCGAGCTTATCGGCAAGGCGCGCGGAATCGGCCGGGTGTTTGCGCGTGTGCCAGCGGTCCCAGGCGTCCTCGGTGTCGGCAGCGTCCATGCCGAAGGCGGCATAGAAGCGGCCATGGCAGGCCAGCTTCTGGCGCGAAATATCCCATACCCAGCGCCCGCCGCCCAATGCATCAAGGGCAAGGCGCATTTGCTGGTTGCGCTGGCGCAATTCATGGTTGGCCTGCTGCTCGGCGGCGAGGCTGGTTTTTAGGTCCGGCAAAAGATCCATGTGCCGAGTTTAGGCCCGTTCCGTGGCTCCCGGCCGTGCGCGCGCCGTCCCGATAAGCCCCGTTGACAACATCGTTCCGCACACGATGATGAGCCCGCAGCCGATCATCCAGGGCGTGATGGCCTCGTGCAGGAACACGGCGCCGTACAGCAGGGCAAACACCGGCGCCAGAAACGTCACCGCCAGGGCGCGGCTGGGGCCGGCGTGGGCAATCAGGCGAAAGTAGAGGATGTAGGCAATGCCCGTGCACAACACCGCAATGGCCACGATGGCCGCCCAGGCACGCAGGCCCGGCATCTGCGCCGGCCAGAACCACAGCGCGGGCAGCGCCAGGCCCAGCGTGGCGCCGAGCTGGCTGCCCGTGGCCGTGGCCAGAGGGGGCAGACCCGTGAGGTAACGGCGCGCAAAGCTGGCGGCGATGGCATAACAAGACGACGCCACCAGGCTGGCCGCGATAGCCCAGGCGGCGTGCTCGGTCTTGAAGCCTGTGCCGGCCGGCGCCCGCCATGCCAGCAGGGCAACGCCGACAAAGCCCAGCGCAAGCCCCAGCCAGCGCAGCCGGCTGATGCGGTCGCCCAGCCACATCCAGGCCACCAGGGCGCCGAACAGCGGCACCGTGGCGTTGAGGATGGACGTCAGGCCAGTGGCAATGTGCAGCACGGCCCAGGAGAAAAGCGCAAAAGGAATGGCTGAATTGATGACACCGGCCAGCAGGATGGGGCGCCAATGCCGGCGAAGCGCAGGCCACTGGCCGTGCCGCAGCAGGATGGGCCACAGGAACAGCGTAGCCAGCAGCACCCGCAGCCCGGCCGTAGGCAGCGGCCCGAACTCGGAGGCCCCCAGCCGCATGAACAGAAACGATGCGCCCCACAGGGCCGCCAGCAGCACGAACTCGCCCAGCCAGGCCGACACGGGTTGGGTCGCGGGGGCGTTCATGCACCCACCTCGCCCAGCATCTGCACCGGGCGCAGCGCTGCGCCTTCCAGTTGCAGCAGGGCGCCTTTGCGCTCCAGACCGCCGGCGTAGCCCGTGAGCGAGCCGTCCTTGCCCAGCACCCGGTGGCAGGGCACCACCACGCTGATCGGGTTGCGTCCCACGGCGGCTCCCACGGCGCGCACGGCCGTCGGGCGGCCCAGTTGCTGGCTCAGCGCCGCGTAGCTGGTGGTGTGGCCGCAACCGACGGAGAGCAGCGCACGCCACACATCCTGCTGAAAGGGCGTGCCGCCTGCCAGGTCCAGCGGCAGTTCGAACCGGGTGCGCTCGCCGCGCAGGTATTGCTGCAGTTGCTCGATGGCCGCAACCAGCACCGGGTGATGTGGGTCGTGTGGCCAGGCATGGGGCCCGTCGAGTTGCTCGGGCAGATGGCGCTGGCCATCAAACCACAGGCCGGCCAGACCCAGCGGGGAAGCGGCCAGCCGCACGGTGCCAAGACGGGTGGCGGTGCTTGTCTGCACGGTGGATGGGTGAAATTGCATGGTCATGGAATGTTAGATGAAATTGCTGTTAAGCGCTTATTCAACAAGCGCTAGCAGCTATGTTTTTGATAGCTTTTACGACGCCGTGAGATGGCCGGTGTCGGCCGTGCTGCCCGCCGCCCAGGCGCGCACCACGGCATAGCTGCGCCAGGGTTGCCAGGCCCGCGACGATTCGGTCGCCGCGCGGGCGGGGTGGGGGTAGGCCTGCACGCCCATGGCCTTTTGCAGGGCCACGTCGCCGGCCGGAAACGCATCGGGCCAGCGCAGCACGCGCATGGCGATGTACTGCGCCGTCCAGTCGCCAATGCCGGGCAGTGCGCAAAGGGCCGCTGTGGTGGCGCCCACGTCCGCGCCCGCCTGCAGCTGCAACTGGCCCGCATCCACCGCCCGCGCCAGCGCCACGATGGCCGCCTGGCGCTGGCGCACGATGCCCAGTTGCCCCAGGGCTTCGCCCGGCGCCTGCGCCAGCACGGCCGGGGCAGGGAAAAGCCGGGTAAGTTCGGGCCAAGGCGTGGCGATGGGCTCGCCAAACCGCTCCACCAGCCGCTGCCCCAGCGTGCGCGCGGCCGCCACAGTGATCTGCTGACCCAGCACGGCGCGCACGGCCAGCTCAAAGCCATCGAAGGCGCCGGGTACGCGCAGGCCATCGCCCTCGAGAAAACTGGCGTGCAGCACGGCATTGATGGGCGCAGGGTCGGCGTCCAGATCCAGCATGGCGCGCACGCGGCGAATCACCTGCGGCAGCACGGGGTAGAGGCTGTCGCTGGTTTGCACCAGCACCTGGTGGCGGGCGGGGTCGAAGCAGGCGCTCAGCCAGCCGGTGTGATCGTGCGGCCCGGCAGCCCCCTGGCTTTGCAGCCGCACCGTGCGGCGCAGCGCCGGGGTGGCGGCGTCGCCCGCCCACTCCACGCCGTGGAACTGGCGGCGAGCGAAAAAGGCCAGCAAGGCCAGCACATCGAGCGGCGGCCGGTAGGCCAGCCGCAGCGTGGCCGCCTGAGCGCCCGCAGGCCTTTCGCCCCCACGGCGCAGCGCGGTCGGGTTCAGGCCATAGTGCTGGGCAAAGGCGGCGTTGAAGCGGCGCACGCTGGCAAAGCCGCTAATCAGCGCTACCTGCGTGATGGGCATGGGCGTGTCTGTCAGCAGCTGCTTGGCGGTCAATAAACGCCGGGTTTGCAGGTATTGCAGCGGCGACACCCCCAGTGCCGCCTCGAAGATGCGGCGCAGATGCCGGTCGCTCACGCCCAGGCGGGCGGCCAGCCGGGCCACGGTGGCGGTGCGCTCGTCGCCTGTGCACCACGCATCCGGCGCATCGAGCAGCCGGACGGCCTGCTGCACCAGAATGCCGCTGGCGTCCTGCACCGACCACACCAGCGCCTGCGGCGCCAGCTCGGGCCGGCAGCGCAGGCAGGGCCGAAAGCCCGCGCCCTCGGCCTGCGCGGCCAGCGTGAAGAACCTGCAGTTTTCGCGCCGGGGTGTGCGCACGGCACAGACCGGGCGGCAATAGATGCCGGTGGAGGTGACGCCGGTGAAAAACCGCCCGTCAAAGCGCGCATCCCGGGCCTGCAGGGCACGGTAGCAGCCGTCGTCGGTCGCGCCATCGGTCGGAGTGGCAAAGGGCAGGGCGGGCGCGGTCATGGGCCAGATGGTACGCCGACGCTACCACCGCACTGGCCGTTTTCGGACCTGTGCCTGCGCCTACGGGCGCGGTCGGGGCGCCCCTACAATGCAGCGGACGTTTGACCTCCTTCGCAGCGAAAGACCCTCCCGTGCAACCCACACCCGCCATCTTCAAGGCCTACGACATCCGCGGCATCGTGCCGTCCACCCTGAACGAAGCAGTGGCCCTGGGCCTGGGCCGCGCCTTTGGCACGGCAGCCCGCGCCGAAGGCCAGACCACCGTGGCGGTGGGCGCGATGGCCGGCTGTCCGGCCCCGCCATCAGTGCCGCCCTGGTGCAGGGCCTGATCGAGGCGGGCATCGAGGTGATCGACGTGGGCCTGGTCACCACGCCCTTGCTGTATTTCGCGGCCAGCACGCTGTGCGCCAGCGGCATCCAGGTCACGGGCAGCCATAACCCGCGCGACTACAACGGCTTCAAGATGGTGCTGAACGGCCGCGCCATCTACGGTGATGAAATCCAGGCCCTGCGCCACACCATGGAGGCCGAAAGCTGGCAACTGCTTCCCGGCGGCAGCGTGCGCACGGTGGATGTGCTGCCGGCCTATGCGCAGCGCATCACCGGCGACGTGAAGCTGGCCCGCCCCATGAAGATCGTGGTCGATTGCGGCAACGGCATTGCGGGCGCATCGGCCCCGGCCATCTTTCGAGCGCTGGGCTGCGAGGTGATCGAGCTGTTTTCCGAGGTGGACGGCAACTTCCCCAACCACCATCCCGATCCCAGCAAGCCCGAAAACCTGCGCGACCTGATTGCCGCACTGCAGGCCAGCGACGCCGAACTGGGCCTGGCCTTTGACGGCGACGGCGACCGCTTGGGTATCGTCACGCGCGACGGCACCAACATCTTCCCCGACCGGCAGATGATGCTGTTCGCGCAGGACGTGCTCAGCCGCGTGCCGGGCGCGCCCATCCTGTTCGATGTGAAATGCACCCAGCGCCTGGCGCCGGCCATTGCCGAGGCCGGTGGCCAGCCGGTGATGTACAAGACCGGGCATTCGCTCATCAAGGCGCGCATGAAAGAGCTCAATTCGCCCCTGGGCGGCGAAATGAGCGGCCACATCTTCTTCAAGGAGCGCTGGTTTGGTTTTGACGACGGCACCTATGCTGGTTGCCGCCTGCTCGAAATCCTCTCGCGCAGCGCCAACCCGAGTGCCGTGCTCAACGCGTTGCCCACCAGCTTCAGCACGCCCGAGCTCAACGTCGCCTGTGCCGAGGGCGAGCCGCACCGCCTGACGGCCGAGCTGCAGGCCCTGGCGGCGGACACTTTTGCCGCACCGGCGCAGATCAACACCATTGATGGCCTGCGCGTGGACTGGCCCGACGGTTTTGGCCTGATCCGGGCCAGCAACACCACGCCCGTGCTGGTGCTGCGCTTTGAAGGCCACACGCCCGAGGCGCTGGCCCGCATCGAGGCGGCCATGCTGGCCCTGTTGCAGCGCGTGAAGCCCGATGCCCAGGTGGGCAGCGCGGCGCACTGAAGTGAAACACCCCCCTGAGTCGCTTCGCGCCTCCGTCCTGCCGCCAGAGGCACCTGCCCTTCGGGGTCCTCCAAGCCTGCGCAGGCAGGCTTGGAGCCGCGACCCTCAGCCCCCGCTCTTGCAGCGCTGTGCGCTGCGGGCAGGGGGACGCAGCCAGCGCCTACACGTTGTGATGGCGGCCCTTGCGCGGCTGCCCGCGCATGTGCTGCGTCAGTTGCATCGGTTATGGGTGGCATGTGGAATCAGGTATCGCTGAGATGTCCCTTGCCCGCGCCCTGTATTCGGCCTTGACCTGGGCTGCCCAGCCCCTGCTGCTGCGCAAACTGCGGCGCCGCGCCGTCGCCGAGCCCGGCTATGGCCACGCGGTGAGCGAGCGCTTTGGCCGTTATGCGCGGCCCATGGACAGCCTGATCCCCCCGAGCAGCAGCGATCCGCTGGGCGGCTTTGTCTGGATCCATGCCGTATCGCTGGGCGAAACCCGGGCCGCCGCCATTTTGCTGGCCGAGTTGCGCCGGCAGTTGCCCGGCATGCGCCTGCTGCTCACCCATGGCACCGCCACGGGCCGGGCCGAGGGCGAGAAACTGCTCTTGCCGGGCGATGTGCAGGTCTGGCAGCCCTGGGATACGCCGGGCGCGGTGCGCCGCTTTCTGCGCCAGTTCCGGCCCGCCATCGGCATCCTCATGGAAACCGAGGTCTGGCCCAACCTGGTGGCCGGTTGCCAGCAACGCGGCATACCGCTGGTGCTGGCCAATGCGCGCTTCAATGCCACCTCGCTGCGCAAGTCGCAGCGCTTGGCGGCGCTGGCCCGCCCGGCCTATGGCGCTCTGGCGGCGGTCTGGGCGCAGACCGCGGCCGATGCAGAGCGCCTGCGATCCATCGGCGCGCCGGTGCAGGGCGTTTTTGGCAACCTCAAGTTCGACGTGGTTCCCGATGCCGGGCAATTGGCGCGGGGGCGGGCATGGCGCGCGCGCAGTGCCCGGCCGGTGGTGATGCTCGCCAGCAGCCGCGAAGGGGAAGAGGCGATGTGGTTGGCTGCTTTGAAGCAAAAAAGCCTTCCAGCGCTTATTGGGAAAGCGCAAGCAGCTATCCATAGTGAAGCAAATTCAGGTGATGGCACGGTGCAGTGGCTGGTGGTGCCACGCCACCCCCAGCGCTTTGGCGAAGTGCAGCAATTGCTGCGCAGCGCCGGACTGAGCGTATCGAGCCGCAGCCAGTGGGCCGACGCCCCCGAGCCCGCCGATGTCTGGCTGGGCGATTCGCTGGGCGAGATGGTGCTGTACTACGGCCTGGCCGACGTGGCCTTGCTGGGCGGCAGCTTTGCCCCGCTGGGCGGGCAAAACCTGATCGAGGCCATTGCCTGTGGCTGCCCCGTGGTGCTGGGGCCACACACCTTCAATTTTGCCGAGGCGGCCGCGCTGGCCTGTGAGAAGGGCGTGGCCCACCGTGTGGCGGAGATCGGTCAGGGCGTGGAACTGGCCTGTGATCTGGCCACCGACAGCTACCGGCTTGCCACCGCCCGTGGTTTGACCCAGGAGTTCATGCAGCAGCACCGGGGCGCCGCAAGGCTGACCGCCGCTGCCGTCGGGGCGCTGCTAGGCATTGCCGCTGCGCCATGATGGGGGCCGCTGGGGCGCGAATTCCGGGCCAGTGCCAGGCCTGTGCCCGCGCTCCATGCCGGTTCCGCGCTGAAAATGTCACCTCGGGAACTCGGCTTTGTGCCGATTGCCTCCGAGCTGTGCCACAGTCACACCCACCTGCTGGTTGATCATTGATGAGCGGCCCGATGCCGCTGCAAGACCCATGGACAAACACTACCTCACGCCGCTTTTTGCGCCCGCCTCCATTGCCATTCTGGCGGGCAAGGCCGATGAACCCGAAACGCTGACCTCGTACGCACAGGCACTGCACCCGGCCCTGCGGGCGCAGCGCTTTGCCGGCACGCTGCAGTTTGTCGACACCCACACCAGCGGCACGCTGGCCGACCTGGCACAACGAAAGTCCGATCTGGCCATCATCGCGCTGCCGCCCGCCGAAGTGCCCGCTGCGCTGGAGGTGGCCGGGCGCATTGGCTGCCGTGCCGCACTGGTGCTGTCGAGCGGCATGGATGCAGACCAGGCCGCCAACCTCAAGAAAATAGCGCGCCGCGAGGGTCTGCATTTGCTGGGGCCCAATTCCCTCGGGTTCCAGCGGCCGCACCTGCAACTCAATGCCAGTGCCGCCGGCCCGCTCGCACGCGATGGCTCGCTGGCGCTGGTGTGCCAGTCGGGCGCGCTCACGTCGTCGATCCTGGACTGGGCCCGCAACAATGCCGTGGGTTTTTCGACCGTGGTGTCGCTGGGGCCGAACACGGATGTGGACATTGCCCAGGTGCTCGATTTTCTGGCCCACGATGCACGCACGCAGAGCATCGTCATCTACATGGAAGGCATCTCCAACGCACGCCGCTTCATGAGTGCGCTGCGCTCGGCCGCCAATGCCAAGCCGGTGGTGGTGCTCAAGGCCGGGCGCAAGCCCGCGGGCAACGAGGCCGCCCAGACGCACAGTGGCACCATCGTGGGCAGCGACGATGTGTTCGACTCGGCCCTGCGACGCGCGGGCGCCGTGCGCGTGCGCTCGTTCGTCGAGCTGTTTTCGGCAGCCAAGTGCCTGGCATCGCGCTACCGGCCGGTGGGCAAGCGCCTGGCCATCGTCACCAATGGCGGCGGGCCCGGCGTGCTGGCGGCCGACTGGGTCAATGAAATTTTGCTCAACCTGGGCAAGCTGTCGCCCGAATCGGTGCTGGCACTGACACCCCAATTGCCGCCCCTGGCGTCGCTGTCGGACCTGATCGACCTGTCGGAAGACGCTGGCGCCGAGCACTATCGCCTGGCCATCGAGGCGGCCAGCCGTGACCGGCAGGTGGACGGCGTGCTGGCCATCTTCTCACCCAAAATCGGCGCGGACTCCTGCGCCGTGGCCACCGCGCTGGCCGAGGTCAAGCAGCGCATGAGCAAGCCGCTGCTGGCCTGCTGGATGGGAGACGCCTCGGTGGTGCCGGCGCGCGCCATCTTGCTCGACGCCGCCATCCCGAGCTTTCGCACGCCCGAGGCCGCCGTGGGCGCCTTTGGCAACATCGCTTCTTTCTACCAGAACCAGCAGTTGCTGCAGCAAACGCCGCCGCCGCTGTCCACGCTGGCCAAGCCCGACATTGAAGGCGCGCGCCTGGTCATCGAGAGCGTGCTGGCCGAGCGGCGCAAGGTGCTCACCGAAATGGAATCCAAGACGCTGCTGGCGGCGTTCCATATTCCGGTGACCAAGACCATCCTTGCGCGCAATGCGCACGAAGCCATGATGATCGCCACGCAAATGGGGTTTCCCGTGGCGCTGAAGATCGATTCGCCCGACATCAGCCACAAATCCGATGTGGGCGGCGTGGCCCTCAACATCCACAGCGGCACCGCGGCCCGCGACGCCTACACCGACATGGTCCAGCGCGTGGCGCGCCTGCAGCCGCAGGCACGTATCAACGGGGTCACGGTGCAAAACATGGCCGGCGCCCGGCGCGGGCGCGAGATCTGTATCGGCCTCGTCACCGACGATCCGTTCGGCCCGGTGATCACCTTCGGTGCCGGCGGCACCATGATCGAACTGATCAACGACCGCGCCATGGAGCTGCCGCCGCTCAACCAGTTTCTGGCACGCCGCCTGATCGAGCGCTCGCGCGTGGCCGAAACGCTGGGCGAGTGGCGCGGCGCCAGCGCGGTGGACCACGATGCGCTGGAACAGGTGCTGCTGCGCGTGTCGGAAATGGTGTGTGCCTTGCCCCAGCTGCGCGAGATGGACATCAACCCGCTCATCGTGGACGAGCAGGGCGTCGTGGCGGTGGATGCGCGCATTGCCATCGACCACGCGGCCAACACCTCGGGCGGGCGGGCCGACAGCTTCAGCCACCTGGCCATCCTGCCGTATCCCGCGCGCTACGAGCATCTTTGGCCGATGCGCGGGGGCGGCGAATACCTGGTGCGGCCCATCCATCCCGACGACGCGCAGATGCTGCAGGGGCTGGTGCAGCATCTGTCACCCGAAAGCCGGTATTTCCGTTTCATTTCGTCCATGGTGGAACTGCCGGCCTCGATGCTGGCCCGCTTCACCCTGATCGACTATGACCGCGAAATGGCGCTGGTGGCCGTCTTCCGCGAGCGCACGGTGGGCGCCGACGGTGACGTCACCGAAACCGAACGCATCGTGGGTGTGTCGCGCTACGTCACCAACCCCGACCAGTCGAGCTGCGAATTTGCGCTGGTGGTGGCCGACGACTTCAATGGCAGGGGCCTGGGCTCACGCCTGATGCTGAGCATCATGGACGTGGCACGCGACAAGGGCCTGGCCGAGATGGAGGGCCTGGTGCTGGCCAACAACCCCGGCATGCTCCGGCTGATGCGCAGCCTGGGCTTTGTCGTCAAGCCCTATCCTGACGACGCCGATTTCAGGCTGGTTACCCACACGTTGTAAGGGGCGTCCCGCGGCCTTCCTACAAAAGCGGCGCGGTTGCTACGGCTGGAGCAGCAGGCGGTTGATGGCAGCCACGTCCTCTTCGGTCAGCGTACCCGCCGCCTGGCGCAGCCTGAGGGTGCCCAGCAGCACGTTGTAGCGCGCCTGCGCCAGGTCGCGCTTGGTCTGGAAGAGCTGGCTTTGCGCATTGAGCACGTCGATGTTGATGCGCACGCCCACCTGGTAACCCAGCTTGTTGGCGTCGAGCGCGCTCTGGCTCGAGGCTTCGGCGGCCTCCAGGGCGCGCACCTGGCCCTGTCCAGACTGCACGCCAAAAAACGCCGCCCGCGTGGCCTGCGCAACGTTGCGGCGCGTGGTTTCAAGGTCTGCCTGGGCCTTTTCTTCGAGGGCCAGGGTTTCCTTGATGCGGTTTTGTACCGAAAAGCCGGCAAAAAGGGGCAGGTTGAATGCCACGCCCACGCTGGCATTGTTGGTGCGACTGTTCATGCCCGGCGTGGTAACGGTGCCGCTGGGGTTGCGCGCAATGTTGTAGCCGGCCTGCAAATCCACCGTAGGCAAATGTCCGGTGCCGGCTTTCTGGGTTTCCAGGCGCGCAATGTCGAGGGCAATCTGCGCCTGGCGCACGCCGGGCTGCTGGTCCTGCGCCGTTTGCACCCAGGTGTTGACGTCGTCGGGCTGCACGGTCGGCAATTGCACCGGCTGGGCCAGCGGCTGGGGTTGGGTGCCGGTGATGCCCACCAGCTGGTCGAGCGCAAGCTTTTTGACACGCAGGTCGTTCTCGGCCGCAATTTCCTGGGCAATGACCAGGTCGTAGCGGGCCTGGGCCTCGCGGGAGTCGGTGACGGTGGAGGTGCCCACCTCGAAATTGCGCTTGGCAAAGGCCAGCTGCTCGGAGACCGCCGTCTTTTGCGCCTGCACAACGCTGAGCGTGTCCTGGGCTGCCAGCACGTCAAAGTAAGCCTGGCTGACGCGCACCAGCAGGTCTTGCGTGGCGGCGTCCAGCTGGGCGCGGGCCACGTCGATGCCACGCTGGCCTTGTTGAAAATTGATGCGGTTGGCCGGGCGGTACAGCGGCTGCGAGGCACTTACGCCCACGTTCTGCGTGTTGCCGTTGAAGTCCACCTTGGGACGGGTCACTTCGGTGTTGGCGCGGGACACGCCGGCGTTCAGCCCGGCACTGGGCAGCAGCCCTGCGCGGGCCTGCTCGGCGCGGCTGGACGCTGCATCCAGCTGGAGCTTGGCCGCCTGCCAGACCGTGTCGTAGCCACGCGCTGCTTCCACCAGTTGCGAAAGGCTCTGGGCCTGCGCCGGCGTGCAGAGGGCGGCCGTGAGTGCCAGGGTCAGGGGAAGAAGCCGAAGCGGGGTCATGGTGGTCCTTCAGGAAGTACTGTGCGCAGGGGATGAAAGGAACACGGCGGTTGACGGCCGTTCAGTACCGCGGCACGCTGCTGTCGTGTTCGCGGGACCAGGCATCGATGCCGCCGGTGATGTTGGCCAGCGTTCCAAAACCCTGCTGCGCAAGGAAAGCGGCCACGCGCAGGCTGCGGGCGCCGTGGTGGCACAGACACGCCAGGGGTCGTGACGGGTCCAGCTCGGTCAGCCTGCCCGGAAGCTCGCCCATGGGAATCGCGACCAGCTCAAACCCGTCCGTGCGCACGCTGGCGGTCTGCAGCTCCCAGGGCTCGCGCACGTCCAGCACCAGGGGCTGGCCCTCGGCCAAGGCCTGCGCAAACCAGTCGGACAGCTGTGCGGGGCGGACGTGGTCGATCATGCAGAACTCCTCGGAACCGGATCAGAAGGAAAAGCCCGAGGGTTCGGCAAAACCGACCAGACGCGGTGCCATGGTGTCCCAGGGCTGGGTGGTTTCAAAACGGTCGCCGGTGCGGCGCACCACCGTGAAGCGCATGACGGGTTCCTGGCCCACGATGGCAGCCAGGCGGCCGCCTTCGCGCAGCATCGACAAAAGGTTTTTCGGAATTTCAGCCACGGAGCCGCTGAGCACGATCACGTCGAACGGGCCTTCGGGCACGGCATCGCGGGAACCGTCCGACACGCGCACATGGGCGTTGGTGATGCCGGCACGCTGGAGGTTGTCGCGCGCCATGTCGGCCAGGGCCGGCACGATTTCGAGCGAGACCACGCTTTGTGCGCGGTGGGCCAGCAGCGCAGCCATGTAGCCCGAGCCCGCGCCGATCTCCAGCACGCGATCGGTCGGCAAAACTTTCACGTCTTGCAGCATGCGGGCCTCTACGCGGGGCTGCAGCATGCTGTGGCCCAGGCGCACGGCCTCTTCGGCATCTTTGCCCAGCAGGGGGATCTCGATGTCCATGAACGCCATGCTGCGGCAGGCTGGGGGCACAAAGTCTTCGCGGCGCACGACAGCCAGCAGGTCCAGCACGTCGGCATCCAGCACATTCCAGGGGCGGATCTGCTGCTCGATCATGTTGTAGCGGGCCTGTTCAACGGGGTCGCTGATGTTGGCAGACGTGTTCAGGGGCATGTTCATGGAATCTCTCCGGGGAAGGCGGGTCAGGACAAACCCTTGATTTTAGGGGGCACGGGGGCAGGCTGGCCGCGGCCCATGCGGGCAAGTGCCCAGCGGGCCAGATCGTCCATGTAGCAATAGACCACCGGAACCACCACCAGCGTCAAAAGCGACGAGGTGATGACGCCGCCAATCACCGCCTGGCCCATGGGCGCGCGCTGCTCCGAACCCTCGGACAGCGCAAACGCCAGCGGCACCATGCCAAAGATCATGGCCAGCGTGGTCATCAAGATAGGGCGCAGCCGCACGCGGGCGGCCAGCAGCAGGGCTTCGGCGCGGGGCAGGCCGGGCACGGTGTGACCGGCCTCGTCGATGTGTTCCTCACGGGCGCGGATGGCAAAGTCCACCAGCAAAATGGCATTCTTGGTGACCAGGCCCATCAGCATCACCACGCCGATGATGGAAAACATCGACAGCGTGGAGCGGAACATCAACAGCGCCAGCACCACGCCGATCAGCGTGAGCGGCAGCGAGGTCATCAGCGCCAGCGGTTGCAAAAAACTCTTGAATTGGCTGGCCAGGATCATGTAGATAAACACGATGGCCAGCACCAGCGCCGAGATGGCGTAGCCAAACGACTCGGCCATGTTCTTGGTGGAACCACCAAACTGGTAGCGGTAACCGGGTGGAAAGGCCACATCGGCAAGGACCTTTTGGATGTCGCTCGACACCTCGCCCGCCGAACGGTCGGCAACGTTGGCCGTGACGGCCACCTCGCGCGTGAGGTCGCGGCGGTTGATCTGGTTGGCGCCGGTGGATTCCGTCACGCGGGCCACCTGGTTCAGGCGCACGATGCGGGTGCTGCCATCGGCCGCCGCCAGGGCAAAGGGCAGGCGCTCCAGGTCTTGCGGGGTGGTGCGGGCTTCCGGGGCCAGGCGCACATTCACATCGTAGGTCTGGTCATCGGGCGCGCGCCAGTTGCCCACCGTGGTGCCGGCCACCAGCGTGCGCAGCGAGGCAGCCAGTTGTGCCACCGAAACCCCAAGGTCCGACGCCGCATCGCGCTGCACATCTAGCGCAATCACGGGCTTGTCGGGTTTGGCGCTGGTGTCCAAGTCCACCAGGCCCGGGATGCCGTGAATTTTTTCGGAAACCGTTTTGGTCAGGCGCTCCAGTTCCTGCAGATCAGGCCCTTGCAGTGAAAACTCCACCTGCTTTTGGCCACCCACCGGGTCGAGCAGGCCGACATGGGTGACGGTGATGCCCGGCACCTGCTTGAGGCGCTCGCGCAGCACGCCCGACATGGCATCCACGCTGCGGCTGCGGTCCTTGCGGTCCACCAGCCGCACATAAATACTGGCGTACATCTTGCCCTGCGCGTTGCCGGTGTTGATGGTGGACAGCGTGTAGCGCACCTCGGGAAACTCGCGCAGGATGCCTTCCACCTGGCGCGCCTTGGCCTCGGTGGCTTCCAGCGACGAACCCACAGGCGTGTAGAAGTTGACCGTGGTTTCAGAAAAATCGGCCTTGGGCACGAACTCGGTGCCCAGCAGCGGCACCATGAACACGCTCAGCACAAAAATCGCCAGCGCAATGCCCAAGGTGGCCAGCTTGTGCACCAGCGACCAGCGCAAAATGCCCTGGTAGGCCTCGGCCAGGGCATCGGTGGCGCGGTCAAACCAGCCGGTGACGCGGCCGATGGTCTTGTCATAAAAAGTGACTGGCTCGTGCTGCTTGCCGTGCGCATGGATGCTGGGGTCATGCCAGATGCTCGACAGCATGGGGTCGAGCGTGAAGCTGACGAACATCGAGATCAGCACCGCCGCCACGATGGTGATGCCGAACTCGTGGAAAAACTTGCCGATGATGCCGCCCATGAAACCAATCGGCATGAACACCGCCACGATCGACAGCGTGGTGGCCAGCACGGCCAGGCCAATTTCCTGCGTGCCATCCATGGCCGCCTGGTAGGCGCCTTTGCCCATCTGCACATGGCGCACGATGTTCTCGCGCACCACGATGGCGTCGTCAATCAGGAGGCCCACGCACAAGGAGAGCGCCATCAGCGTGATCATGTTGATGGTGAAGCCGAACATGTTCATGAACAAGAACGTGCCGATCAGCGCAATGGGCAGCGTGAGGCCCGTGATGACAGTGGAGCGCCACGAGTTCAGAAACAAAAAGACAATCAGCACCGTGAGCAACGCACCCTCGATGAGGGTCTGGCGCACGTTGTTGACGGCCACGCGAATGGGGCGGGCACTGTCGCCAATGGTCTCCAGGCGCACACCGGGTGGCAACTGGTTGCGCAGCTCGATGACTGCCGCGTTGAGCCCATCCACCACCTCAATGGTGTTTTCGCCCTGCGACTTTTGCACCGACAGCAGCAGCGTGCGTTCGCCGTTGTACAGCGCCAGGCTCTCAACCTCTTGCGCGCCGTCCTGTACGCGGGCCACCTGCTCAACCCGCACCGGGGCGCCCCCACTGGCCTGGCCGGCGGTTCCTGTGCCTTTGCGCGTAACGATGATGCGGCCAAAGTCTTCGGGCCGCTGCATGCGCGCGTCGATCTGCACCACGCGCTCCTGCGCCAGCGAGCGGATGGCGCCCACGGGCAAATCCTGGTTTTCGTTGCGCACGGCCGCGACCACCTGGTCGGGGGTTACGCCAAAGGCTTCCAGCGCCTGCGGGTTCAGGTAGATATTGATTTCGCGCTTGGTGGCGCCCACCAGGTTGACGGCGCCCACGCCGCGCACGTTTTCCAGGCGTTTCTTGAGAATCTGCTCGGCCCAGGTGGTCAACTCCACCGCGCTACGCACCGTCCCGCCGGTTTTTTCATCCGGCAGCACCGCCAGCGACCACACAGCACGGCTGGCCGGGTCAAAGCGCAGCACGCGCGGCTCTTTCACCTCGGTGCGCAACGTGGGGCGAACAATGGCCACCTTCTCGCGCACGTCTTCGGCCGCCTTGCGCCCGTCAATGTGCAACTGAAACTCGATGATGACGACGGCCGTGCCTTCGTAGCTGCGCGAGGTGAGGGCGTTGATGCCGGCAATCGAGTTGACGCCTTCCTCGATCTTCTTGGTAACTTCGCTTTCAACGATTTCCGGCGAAGCGCCGGGATAGTCCACCGTGACCACCACCACCGGAAAGTCGATGTCCGGAAACTGGTCTACCTTCAGGCGCTGGTATGAAAACAGGCCCAGCACCACGATGGCGAGCATCACCATGGTGGCGAACACCGGGTTTTTCAGACTGACCTTGGTGAACCACATGGCCGGTTACGGTGCGGCGCGCGATGCAGGGGTTGCGGCAGCTGCAGGATTGGCTTGCGCGCTTTCCTGGATGCGCACCGGCGTGCCCTCGCGCAGCGAACCCATGCGCCCGGCCACCACCGGTGTGCCTTCGGGAGCGCCCTCAATCGCCACCATCGTGTCCCCGCCCACCACGGCACGGGCGCCTGTTTTCACCGGCAGATACACCACGCGGCCACTGTGCACCGCCTGCACATAGGGCGCAGGCCTGTCGGTGCGCACGGCATCCAGCGGCAAGGCCAGTACTTCGGCGTGGCCGGTGTCGAGCGTGCCTTGCACAAACAGGCCCTGGCGCAGCACTGGTGCCGCTGCGCCTTGCTCGATGACAAGGTACACCGGCACGGTGCGGCTGCCGGCCTGGGCACTCGGGTTGATGCGGGCCACGGTGGCCTCGATGGGCGTAGCCACGCCTTCGATCCGCAGGCTGGCCTTTTGCCCCACCCGCACGGCCAGGGAATCGGCCGGGCTCAGCAAGGCTTCGAGTTCCAGCCGGGACAGGTCCACCACCTCAATGATGCGGCTGTCCACCCCCACACGCTCGCCGGGTTGCGCCAGCCGCTGCGACACCTGGCCGGTCAAGGGGCTGCGCAGCACGGTGTCGTCCAGCGACTTGCGCGCCACATCGGCAGCGGCCAGTGCCGCCTGATAGGTCGATTGCGCGGCCTCCAGGCTGGCCTGCGAGGTGGCCAGCGCCGTGGCAGAGATGAACCCCTGGTCCACCAGCGCGCGGTTGTTGGTGAACTGGCGCTGGCTGATGTCCACCTGGGCCTTTGCCGCATCGGCCTGCTGCTGGGCCTGGCGCAGGCGGGCACGCGCCTCGGTGCTGTCGATGCGGGCGATTTCTTGCCCGGCGCGCACACTGTCGCCCTCGCGCAGGGTCAGGCCCTGCAGTTCTCCGGCAGCGCGGGCCTTGACCATGGCCGATTCGACTGCGCGCAGTGCGCCAGACACCGGCACGGCCAAGGCAAGGCGGTGCCGCTGCACGGTAACCAGCTCACCCGGCGCCAGGTCCAGCGTGGCTTCCTTGCGTTGCGCACTGGATTCCGCCAGGGCTTTTTGCTGCGCCTGCCGCGCTGCCAGCGCGCGCCAGACGCCGCCGCCCACCAGCGCGACGGCGATGGCGATGGCTACCCAGAGAATCCAGCGTTTCATGGTGTCAGGCCGATGGGGTGACAGAGGCGGGCGCTGCTGTGTACAGACCGTGCAGGATGTTGTCGGCTTGCATGGCCAGGTATTTTTCGGGGTCCAGATCCAGGGCGTCCGGCACGCAGGCGCCCATGGAGTGTTTCCACAGCATCAGAAACATCATCGGGGCGAGCACCAGATACACCGCGTAGTCCATGTCGAGGGGGCGAATCTCCTTGCGGTCCACACCCCGCTGCAGGATGCGGCGGATCAGCGCCTGGCCGGGGCCCATCACTTCGCGCTGGTAGAACTGGGTGATTTCGGGGAAGTGGTGCGCTTCGCTCAGCATGAGCTTGGTGATGCCCGAGGCCTTGGTGTTGCCAATGCGCTCCCACCACACCTTGTAGCAATAGCGCAGCAGATCGTCGGTGTTGCCCTCAAAAGCGTCCAGCTCCAGCGTCCATTCGGCAAAGCGGCCCGCGATGTTTTCGCGCACCACGGCCTTGAACAGTTCTTCCTTGCTGGAGAAGTACAGAAACAGCGTGCCTTTGGACACCCCCGCACGCGCTGCAACTTCATCCACCCTGGTGGCCGCAAAGCCCTTCTCGACAAACAACTCCAGCGCCGCTTCGATGAGTTCGCCGGGGCGCGCCTCCTTGCGCCGTTCGCGCTTGACCGCAGTGGTGGGAGATGGGGAGGTTGGGGTGTGCATTTTTAATGACTGACTGGTTAGTAATGTAGCGAGCGCCTTCCGCCGCGTCAATTCATAATGCGGCGCTGCACATCCACACTGGCTAGGAAACGTCCATGACACAGCAAACCATCACCCTGGGAGGCGGCTGCTTCTGGTGCACCGAAGCGGTGTTTGACCGCGTGCGCGGCATCACCGATGTGGAAAGCGGCTACACCAACGGCCACACGCTGAACCCCAGCTACGAGCAAATCTGCCAGGGCGACACCGGCCACGCCGAGGTCGTGCGCCTGACCTTCGATGCCGACGAAATCAGCCTGCAGGAGATTCTGGAAATCTTCTTCCACACCCACGACCCGACCACCCTCAACCGCCAGGGCAACGACGTAGGCACGCAATACCGCAGCGGCATCTATTTTGAGAACCCCGAGCATGGCGACATCGCCAACGACATGATTCGCCAGATGTCGCAAGACAAGCTGTTTGGCGCGCCCATCACCACCGAGGTGAAACCGCTAGCCAACTACAGCGCCGCCGAGGCCTACCACCAGGATTACTTTGCGAACAACCCCCACGCGGGTTACTGCGCATTTGTGGTGGGCCCCAAGGTGGAGAAGTTTCGCAAAACCTTTGCGCGTTACCTGAAGCCCGATTGATTCAACGCCCGGCGTTGCTGCAACGCGCAGTTTTGCAAGGCACAATGCAGCCCTCTATCGACAGGGGCACTTTTGCAGTGCTCTGCGCTGCCCCCACGCCATGCAGCCCGCACCTTCCACCCCAAACAACACCTCCGTGACTCTGCCTGCCGCATTGCGCCGCGCTGCGGTGTGGGGCCTGCTGCTGGCCCTGGTGCTCGCGCCCGCGCTGGGCCGCTGGCACCAGGTGTTGCACGCCACCCCGCCGTCGGCCGTTGTCGCGCTGCACGATGACGGCGGGGCGCGCGTCTCTGCCCACGCCACCGCAGCCGCCCACGCACCCAGCCTGCTGGCAGCGCTGTTCTCGGGCCATGCGCCCATCGATTGCCTCTTGCTCGACCAGCTGGCCCTGGGCACGGCATTGCCCTGCAGTGCGCCGGTGCTGCCTGCGGCTGCCCCGGCCGTGGCGCCCAGCGCACCCGCGCCCGAGCGCTGGGCGGTGCGGCATGTCGCGCTGTTCCAGGCCCGGGGGCCACCGGCCCTGGTGGGCTGATCCGGCGCGCCACTGCACGCCGACGCCTGCTGCTGCGTGGGCGGCGCACTGCGCGTGCCCAACGCGCCAATTACTCCTGATTTCATAGCTGCTAGCGCTTAACTATAAAGCGCTAAGGGCACTTTTCATTCATATCCTGCGCCCTGTGCGCAAAACGGTATGCAGCGCCCCATGCCTGCCAAGCGGGTGGCGCCATGCCTTGAGACACATAAACCATGACTGCTATTTCTGCATCCCTCCACCTTTACTCACGTCACCCCGTGGCCCTTGCCACCTGGCTGGCCCTGGCTGGCAGCAGCCTGGCCCATGCTGCAGACGCCGGCCCCGTGGCCGCACCGGCCGCCAGCCTGCCCCCCGTTACCGTGTCTGCCAGCGGCCTGCAATTAGGCGCCAATGACATGACCACGCCCGTCACCGTGCTGGAGGGCGACGAACTGGTGCGCCGCCGCGAGGCCACCTTGGGCGAAACGCTGAGCAGCGAGCCCGGCATCACCAGCAGCCACTTCGGCGCCGGCGCCAGCCGCCCCATCATTCGCGGGATGGACGGCCCGCGCGTCAAGGTGCTGAGCGACGGTGCCGAGCTGCACGACGCATCCACCATCAGCCCTGACCACGCCGTGGTCTCCGAGCCCATGCTGGCCACGCAGATCGAGGTGTTGCGCGGCCCCTCGGCCCTGGTCTATGGCAACGGCGCCGTGGGCGGCGTGGTCAATGTGCTCGACGGCAAGGTGCCCACCGCCATCCCGCAAAAAGGCGTTGAAGGCAGCGCCGAGTTGCGCGCCAACACCGGCGCGGCCGAGCGGGCAGGGGCCTTTTCGCTGACCGGCGGCACAGGCAACCTCGCCGTGCATGTAGAAGGCGTGGCGCGCGACGCGGGCGACTACCGCGTGGGCAAAGGCTGGACGGGTGGCAACAAGGTGCCGGGCAGCTTCAACCGCACCGACACCGGCAGCGTGGGCCTGTCGTGGGTGGGCGACCGGGGTTATCTGGGCGCGGCCTACACCCGCCAGACCGCCAAATACGGCCTGCCGGGCCACAACCACAGCTTTGAGGGCTGCCACCCCCACGGCAGCCACCTGCATTGCGGTGCCCACGAAGGAGAGGACGACGGCCACGACCACGGCGCAGAAGAGCATGGCGATGTGCCCGTGGTCGACCTGCGCAGCGAGCGCCTCGATATCCGTGGCGAGCTGCGCGACCCGTTTGCAGGCTTCTCGGCCCTGCGCCTGCGCGCGGGTATCACCGACTACCGGCACGACGAGATCGAAGAAGGCGCCGTCAGCACCACCTTCAAGAACAAGGCCTACGACACCCGCATTGAGCTGCAGCACTCCGCAATAGCCGGGTTCAAGGGCGTGATCGGCCTGCAAACATCGCAACGCAAGTTCAGCGCAGAAGGCGAAGAGGCCTATGTGCAGCCCACCATCACCCGCAAGACAGGGCTGTTTGTGCTGGAGGAATTCCGCTGGAACGACTGGCGCTTTGAAGCCGCCCTGCGCCACGACCGTCAGACGGCCGAGGCCATCGCGTCAGGTTCGGCCAGTGGCGTCGAACGCAGCCACAACGGCACCTCCGCATCGCTGGGCGCAGTGTGGAAGTTCACGCCCGGCTACCAGGTGGGCACCTCGTTCACCCGCGCCAGCCGCGCCCCGTCGGCCGAAGAGCTGTACGCCCAGGGCCTGCACATGGCCACCAGCACGTATGAACGCGGCAACTCCGACCTGCGCTCCGAAACCTCGCAGAACATCGACGTCAGCCTGCGCAAGACGAGTGGCGACACCACCTTTGGCGTCAGCGTGTTCAAGAACCGCATCAGCAACTACATCTACGGCCGCACGCTCGATGAAGTGGATGGCCTGCAACTGCTGCAGTACAGCCAGGCCGACGCCACCTTTACCGGCATCGAAGGCCAGGTGCGCCAGCGCATCGCGCGTAACCTGGGCGTCACTCTGTTTGGCGACACCGTGCGCGCCAAGCTCAACAACGGCGGCGGCCTGCTGCCGCGCATCCCCGCTACCCGCGCCGGTATTCGGCTGGACACCCACTGGAATGCCTGGGAAGGCCTGGTCGAATGGGTGCAAGTCGCCCGCCAGAGCCGCGTGGCAGAGTTTGAAAGTGCCACGCCCGGATACGGCATGCTGAACCTGGGGGTGAGCTACAACGGCCGTTTCAATGAAGGCACGCCGTGGCAGCTGTATTTGAAGGCCACCAACCTGACGGATCGCCTGGCGTATGCGCACACCTCATTCATCAAGAACGCGGCGCCGCTGATGGGGCGCAATGTGACGGTGGGGGTGAGGGTGGCGTTTTGAGGCCGGTGATGACTTGAAGTGATCTGGCGCGACCGGGCTGACAGGGGATGACTGTTGGCGCGGTCGCAATTTTCTAGGCAACTTTTGGAGTTTGGAGCGGCGGCTTACGACCCGTTGCAACCATTGGTGTGCTTGGTTGCTGTCGTTCGGCAGGCGCCATGCTCCGAGGCTCTGCGCGCATAGCTCCTTGGCTCGTACTGGTCGGTAGTAGCGCTGACGCGAGCCAGGCGGTTCTACATGCGAGATTGCAGGCGGCGCGCCGGAGAAGGCTGTGTTCGGCGCTGAACTGCGCTTTGACAGCTGCCGTCAGGCGGCTGGAGTTGGTTGAACCGCAGGCTTGCTTTCGCACAGCAAGGCGCATACTCTTTGCGTTCCCCCTCTCCAGGAGCGGCGACATGGAATACTCCTACCGCGAGCGCGATGCGTTCATCGAACTCAACCCGGGCGACGTCGGCATCTGGCAGCTCCCCCCGATGACGCCGGGTTTGATCCGTCTGCAATCCTTCTATGCGATGCCACCAGGGTGGTCGGGTACGGGAACGAGTGCGCGTTCCGCGCGCGTAAATCCGCTCGGCGCTGGACGGGGCGCCGCGACGGATCGCGGTGTCGTGGCTGGTGTTGCCGCGACGGATATTGGCCCCGTTGTCACCGGCACCAGCCCCGGCGTCATCGCGCGCGATAACCGTCCGTGGCAGCCAGGTGGCTTCGGCGGCGATCTGGAAGTAGTGGACGTCGGCGGCAGCTATGGACCGACGATGGAACTCGCGCTGGAGCTGGTGCGTGCCGGCACCACCGTTGATAGCGGCTTCAACCACATCTTCCATGAGACGCCGAACAGCGGCGACATCTGGGCGGTGAAGGTCACGCGCAAGGTGGACGGATCGCTCGACCGTCGCCGCTACCGCCTGCATGTGGTGTATCCCAGCGTGCTCCCGCTGGAGACGCGGCGCGTTCCGATCGCGTTCCTCAATAACGGGTTCAACGCGAACTGGAATGATCGGGTCAACAACGAAGACAGCCCGTACCTTCTGTGGTTCCAGCTGCGCGACAACATCCTCGGCTATCAGTGGCAACCCGATTTCGCCAACCTCCATGGCCTCCCCACCGACAACCAGTACATCCCGCTCGGCGTCGACTTCATTAAGTTCCCCACGATCAATAAGATCGGGCTGACGCTGGAGGCCGGTGGTCGCCCCGATCCTATTCCGCCGGTGATCGAAGGCGAAGTCCGACGCGACATACCGTACTTCGCCTTGCGCATCGATTGCACATACGAGGGCTCGCGCAACGTCGAAGTCGACATTCCCGGGCCTAACCCGTCCGTGACGCTGCCCGATCCGATGTATCTGATGGTGCGCTTTTACCTGGCCGCTTGGAGCGCGGGGCGGCTGAGCTACTACGTCGAAGTCGAATCGCCGTTGCTGGACGCGCTCGACTTCGATGTGAGCTATCCGTCTCCCAGTTCTGGCATCGAGACGATCAACGTCAAGCAGGAAGTCAAGGAGGCCCTGGAAAACGCACTGTACCAACTCCAGTCCGCGCCACCGGACACGGACGGAAAACCCGCGATGCCGCGGCGCGTGCTCGACGCGCTCGGCCGCTGGCTGGTGGGCCGCTACGAGATCTTGGGCACGGCATACGACCGCGGCACGGGGGAAATGGTCTTCACGTACGTCGGCCGCCAGCGCCCGCCCAAGCGGCCAAAGCAGATCATCGATGGCCGCGGCGACGTGCTGGGCACGCGCGCCACGCTGCTGGACTCCGGCGGCCCGCAGACGACGCCGCAACCGGCGTGGCCGCGTCTGTTCGACACGCCGTACGAGATGCCGCTGCCGCCGGAAGCCGGACCAAAGTACCTGCCTGTGCACGACGCCGGTGCGCTGAGCAAGATCGACCATATCGTCGTGCTGATGCAGGAGAACCGTTCGTTTGACCAGGTGTTCGGCTACCTGACGCGCGATGGTCGCGTCCCGCGCACCGCGTTGCTCTCGCGCAATCCGAACACGCAACGGGAAGCACCGATTGCACAACACATCGTCGAGGGGCTACTGCCCGGCACAAACGATCGCGATGCCATACGCTTCCCCGACGAGCCCGGCGCGCCGTTCTATCGCAGCCAGCGCGCGAACACCAGCGCCTGGCCCGGCTTCAACATCGACAATCCCTGCCACGGGCACGCGTGCGTCGAGCGGCAAATCGCCGACAACATGAAGGGCTTCGTCGCCGACTACGCGCGCAAGCCCGGCACGGGCCCCGGCGAGTACCAGCTGGTCATGAACTACATGACAGACATCGAGCTGCCTATCTTCGGCGCGCTTGCGCGCGAGTTCGCGATCTGCGACCGGTGGCATTGCTCTCACATCGGTGGCACGCTGCCCAATCGCTTCGTAAACCTCACCGGCGATCTGAGCGAAGACGTCTACGGGAGCCCGGAAGTCGAGAACCCGGACTTGGGCAACAAGTTTGCGCCGCTGGAAGCAACGACGTTCTTCGACCACCTTACTGACCAGAACGTGTCGTGGACGCTGTTCGAGCACAACTACTCGACGCTGCGCATGTTCCGCAAATACACCTTCGACGAGTCTCGAATTGTGGGGTTCAACGACTCGCTGCGTGGGTTTGCGGCGATGTGCGCCGCAGATGCATTGCCGTCGGTGAGCTTTATCGAACCGGACTACATCGAAGCGCCCGGCGGAAACGACGACCACGCACCCGCGGATATGGTCAACGGGCAGATCCTCGTGGCGAACATCATCAAGGCGCTGATCGAGAATGGACAGTGGGAGAAGACGCTGCTGATCATCACCTACGACGAACACGGCGGCTTCTACGACCATGTGCCGCTGCCCTTCGAGATCACCACTGGTAGCGGCCCGACGGAGTTGACGCGCAACATCGCACCACTGTCGAACAGTGAACGCCGGCTGGGTGTGCGCGTGCCTGCCATCATCGTTTCACCGCTGATCGCGGCCACGCCGAACGGCGACCCGAATGTGGACCACACGGTCTACGATCACACCTCGATCACCGCAACCATCCTGCGCCGCTTCTGTAGCCAGCGCTTGCCCGACATGGGCCCGCGCACCAACGAAGCCGCCGACGTACGCCATCTGCTTACGCTGGACACAGCACGCGGAGACTTCACCGCGCTGAAAACGGAGGTGAGCGCCGTCGCGCTCTGGCCCACCGTGGCGCTGCAAGGTGTGCCGCCGACCGTTAGACGCAAGCCCGATCCAGGGCTCGAGGATTTCCATGCGCTGGTAGCGCAGGCCACATCCATGACGGGCCGCGGGAGGCAGTAGCGTTTACGGCGAATGACCGGACTTGGTAGTTTCCAATACCCTCCGAAAGCCCAACAGCATCCCCTAAAAGGTTTGGGGCGCCTGGGTTTCGGCGCATCAATCGCCCCAGATGTCCGGTGCGGCCGGCTCCAGAAAGATTCCGTTGCGGGCGTCGACTTGGTAATTTCGGCTGGCAGACCGCTCTGTAACGCAATCTCGTCTGCCGGTTCTTGGTTTGAGGCGGTTAGCCGTCGCGCCGGGTCCAAAGTCGGCTCCTGGACGGTAACGACTGTTCCCCCGAGGTTGACGCAAGCTGACCGTGTCCGAATGGGGCTATGCATCGAGTTTCAGCCGCTTGGCACGGCCTCGTAATCACACTGCCAGCCAGGAGTTGCCTGTCACTTATACATGTTGAATGACTGGTTCAGGCTGGGCGACCTCACGGCCTCCTCCGTTTCGCTACCGCCGTAAGTCTTACGCAAAGCGAGCGATGCAACCACGAGCCGCCGACGAGCCAGCAACACCGCCTCCCGTGCCACCGCGCAGATTCAACTTTCGCTACCAGTAGGGGTTTTCCGGTAAACAAATCATCACATTAACGGCATAAACTGTATATACCGTTTTTTAATCAAGGACTGCCCCATGAAATCGCTGCACTGGATCGCTGCGTGTTGGAGTCGAATTCTGAATGCGATCTCACGCCCGACAACAGACCGCGGTACGCATCGCAAAGACGGGCACCGGCTGGGCGTAGTGACTGCTGCGTCCATTTCGTACTCCAACTGGCCGGACGCTGCAAAACACGATTGATGATGGGCCAATGAAGCCGGCCATGTGGCGGGTGATTGCCCGCTGTGAAACGGAATTCTTGGCTTTGTTGAAAACACCATTGGGTTTGGGTGGTCGCGATCGATGTCAGCTTTGGGACGCAGAGACGAACTGGATATCTAGGGCAGTTCCAGCCGGTGGCAATAGACGACTTTCTGGCATATGAATAGGCCATGGTTGCCTCGATGAAGCCGTGCCCAAAACTCTGCAAGGGGCGTGTCCGAATTTCCGTGTGTGAGGCTCATTGAACCTTCACCGATTTCGTGAAGCTGGTTGGATATCTTACGTGCTCGGTTTCATGAATCGTTCTTCGTAGAGGATTGCAAACTGGTTCATCGCTGATTTCCAATGGTTGGCTGCTCGCCCCCAGTCCTCGGTGATGTTGCGCAGGGCCAGCCAGATCAGCTTGGTGGCCGCATCGTCGCTGGGGAAGTGTCCTCTGGTCTTGATGATCTTGCGCAGCCGCGCATTCACGCTTTCAATCGCATTGGTCGTGTAGATCACGCGTCGCACCTCGGGCGGGAAGGCGAAGAATGGGATCACCTTGTCCCAGGCCCTGCGCCAGGCGCCCACGACCGTGGGAAATTTCTGGCCCCAGGGCCCCTTTTCAAACGCATCGAGCTCAGTCTGGGCCGCTTCGGCGCTCACTGCTGTGTAGATGGGTTTGATGGCCGCCGCCAGGCTCTTGCGGTCCTTCCAGCTTGCGAAGTCCAGGCTATTGCGGATCAGGTGCACGATGCAGGTCTGCAGCGTCGTGGCCGGGAACACCGCGCCCAGCGCCTCTGGCATACCCTTGAGCCCGTCGGTGACGGCGATCAGGATGTCATGGACGCCGCGTGTCCTCAGATCGTTGAACACCTTCATCCAGAACTTGGCACCCTCGGTGTTCTCGATCCAGATGCCCAGGATGTCGCGGCTGCCATCGGGCAGCACACCCAGCGCCAGGTACACGGCCTTGGCGCGCACCACGCCATCCTCGCGGATCTTGACCCGCAGCGCGTCAAAGAACACCACCGGGTACATCGCCTCCAGCGGGCGCGTCTGCCAGGCCGTGACCTCGCTCATCACGGCGTCGGTGACACTGCTGATGAGGTCGGGCGAGACGTCCACCGAGTACATCTCGGCCAGGAAGCCCTGGATCTCGCGCACCGTCATGCCCCGGGCGTACATGGCGATGATCTTGTCATCGAAGCCGGTGAAGCGCCGTTCGTGCTTGCCGATGAGTTGTGGCTCGAAAGTGCCCTCGCGGTCGCGGGGAACGTCGATGCGCAGCGCTCCCGCATCGGTCAGCACCGTCTTGGCGCTCTTGCCGTTGCGGTGATTGGCGCCAGCCCCTTCGGGCTTGGCCTGGCCGGGCGTGTAGCCCAGATGATGGCTCATCTCGGCGCCCAGGGCGCGCTCAAGAACCGACTTCTTGAACTGCTGGAAGATGCCTTCGAGCTCGGCCGGCGTTACCGGCCCGGGGATGAGTTGCTCCAGCAGCTCGGCTGAGAATTGCGGCTGCGCCGCCTTGTCCGCCGCAGCGGTTGTCTTCGTCTTGCGTGGCATTCATGCTCCTTGTTGACATGCTATGCCTCACACACAAAGTTTCTGACAGGCTCCTCTGCAAGTGGCACATAATGAACTCTCGTCGCCTGGAGGAGCCCATGTCCCAAACCGCTCACTTTCCATGCCGCACAACTGCCGTGCAGCGTTCTTTTGCCCTTCTCTCGGGCATTTTTACGGCTCTGCTGCTGGGCAGTTGCGGCGGTGGCGATACCGCAGTGAAAACGTCACCTCTGGCCTTGGCTGTCAAAGGTGTTGACGCCTGCTCTGCTTTTGGCGGCACGCCGACGTACAACCCGCAAGTGCGGTCGCCGCTGGCCGTGTTAGGTTTTGATTTGGGTAGCCGCGAGGTGACGCATGCCCAGGCCGGCGAGTTCATGGCCGCCTTGGCGGTGGACAGTCGTCGGGTGTTCGTCGGAACAGCGGGCAATTCGGTGGCTGGCAAGCCACTGTACTACGCCATCGTAGGCAAGGAGTCACAGGTCTCAGCGCCGGGGCTTGAGGATTTAAGCCGTGCGATCCGACAACTTATGGATCCGGAGACCACGCTAGCGCAGGGGCAGGCCCTCGCTGCGTCACTGCCTGCAGTGCTTTGGTTGGGGGGCAACGTGCACGGCAACGAAGAAAGTGGCGCAGACGCCAGCCTGCGCGTGCTGTACGAATTGGCGGCGCGTGAGGACTGTGCGGCTCAGCGAATTCGTGACAACAGCGTCGTGGTGGTCTTGCCCATACAGAATCCCGACGGCCGTGCTGCTGGCACCCGCCGCAACGCCTTCGGGTTCGATCTCAACCGCGACTGGTTTGCCAGAACCCAGCCCGAAACCGACGGCAAGCTTGAGTTGATGCGGCAGTACCCACCCCAGCTGTTCATCGATGCCCATGAGATGGGCAGCAAAAACTTTTTTTTCCCTCCCACCGCCGATCCGACCTACCACGAGGTACCCGACGTCACGCAGTCCTGGGTCAATCGGCTGTTTTCGCCGGCCATCAGTGCTGAGTTTGACCGTCAGAAGATTCCTTACTTTCACGGTGCGCCATACGACCTGTACGCAATTGAATACGGCGACAGCGTCAGCACGGTGGGCTTTCATGCTGCTGGCATGACCTTTGAGAAGCATAGCGGCTCCACCATCACGCAGCGCACCCGAGAGCATTACTTGGCCATGTGGGCGTCGCTCTATGCCGGCGCCAGCGACAAGCAACGCTTGTTGACTGACTGGCACCAGTCGCACGTGGCAGCCCGCGACCAGGGCAGTCAGGGCGTGCTTGAGCCCAATGGTCTCTACTTTGATGGCAAGCGCCTTTACCAACAGGTGGCCAACCTGCAGGTGCGACACTATTTCTTCCCCGCCGATCCGACCCGTGCGCGCGAGCTCGCGCAATTGGTGCGCCGCTTGCAGCGCATGGACGTGAAGGTGATGCAGCTCAGCGCGCCGCTGACCGTGCCCGACTTCCGGCCCTATGGCGGTGCGCAGGGTGCGGTCACTTTGCCGGCCGGAAGCTACTGGGTGCCCATGAACCAAGCCCGCAAACATTGGATTCAGGCAATGTTGCACGAGCAGCCCTACAGCCCACTCAGCGTGAGCTATGACGTGTCGGCGTGGAGCAATCCGCTCTTGCTCAATGTGGCCGGTGGTTCGTCGTCAGCGGCATTGAGTCCCGAGGCTCAGGTGGCAGCACCTGTGCTTGAACTGGCGCCCCTGGGTGCGCCGTCTGGGGCGCTTCGAATTGGCTTGTTCGAGATGCCCGGCAGCACCTCCAGTTCGGAGTCGGCCGGCTCGGTGCGCCACCTCTTTGAGCGCGTATGGGGTGTGGCGTATACCCCGGTCACCGTGGCCGACATCGTGTCTGGCCTGCCTGGTATTGACGTACTGCTGGTACCTGACGGTTATGTCAACGGCGGCTTGCAGGCCCTGGGCAACAAGGGGCAGAAGGCGTTGGCGGCCTGGGTCGAGGCGGGGGGCGCTATGTTGGCTACCTGGGCGGCACCGAACTCGCCGTGGGCGTAGGCATTTCCACGGCGGTGCTCAAGCAGTCACACACTGCGGCGCCTGGCGCGTTAATCCGTGTGCGCATGGACCCCGCCAGCCCGCTGGCAGCAGGAATGACCAACCCTTGGGTGATGTACGTCAACGATGCTGTGATGGAACCTGGTCTGGGCAAGGTGGTGGCTCGTTTCCCGGCTATTGGCGATCCCGACTATCACACCTCGGGGCTGGCTATTGGCGTGGACGAGTTGGCGAATACCGCCGCCCTGGTGGATGAGGCGGTCGGAAGTGGTCGCAGCGTAGTGTTTTCGTTCGACCCCAATTTCCGGGGCTGGACCGAGGGCACGCAGCGTCTCTTGTGGAACGTCTTGTATGGGCCCAACCCGACGGTGTCAGTGTCTGCGTCATCCAAGGAGCGTGCAAGCGCCCTCGATATCGCAACCCGTGCGCTCAAGTCTTTGCCTGATACCGGCAAAGCCATTCGTATCGTGGTGTCTCCTGCCGACGCTGACCTGACCCGAGCGATGCTGCAGCGCTATGGCGCCGAGTTCAAGGAGTCCACCAAGAAGGAGCGTACGGTGTTCGTGATCGCCAACCGTGAGGGACTGTCCGGCGAGGAGCATCCGTTTGCGGCTGATTTGGCGCGCGAGCTGGCGCAACAAATCACACCGCTGTCGATTTATCTGCCTTGAGGGCCGCTACTTCCGCGCGCAGCTTGCCTTTCTTGTTCGGCCGTTTGCCCTTTACCCCGCCCTTGCCTGGGGTTGGGGGCATTGGTGTATCCGTGTGCTCGAAGCCGTGAATGGTTTTCTGCGGCAGGCTCAGTTCAGGGCAATCTTGCTTTGCCGGACCGCTACTGGGCAGAGCAACGGTCCGTCAGCTCGCGAAAATCCGATGACCTGTATGCAGCGATTGCTGCCGGTGAGCGCAGCCCGACGTACTTACGCTGACTGCCAGGAAGGGGCCGTTGGATTCAACGACCCGAGGCGACCTGAATGGCGGCTTTACGAGGTACTGCGGTCATAGGGTTTTCGCGAGCAGGTTGGCGCCGCACCACCGACCGCTTCCCCATGACCTGAACTGGAGCCTTCGACCCAACGCAGTCGTTTAGATACCTTCGCTCAATGGCATGAACACAGGTGAATGGCTATTTTCCGAGCAGTTACAGGAGTAGGTCGTGAGGGTCTGCCGAGTTCACCAATGCAAGGTATTGACTGCCTACAAGCATTGGTTCGTAGTACAGCCCCATATGTTTCGCCATGCCTGTTGCATCAGCGCAAAAGCCTTCATTCATTAGGTCTGTGGGGGCGCCATGATTCCTAGCCAGTTTGGATGGCAATGCGAAGTCGATAACAGAATCCCCGCCAAGCGTTATCCATGCATGCAGGTCGATAGGCGCTGCTTCATCAACCGGTTGTGTTGCTATGGCACGCAGGTACGGCACATCGCAATGGAAAAATTGGCTTTGCTCGGTGCTGACAGAACCAATGACGATGTCAGCTTTAATACCTCGAGAGTTGAGTAAGCCGTACAACCGTGTCGTGACTGAACCGCCCCGGTTTTCGTGGAGGCCAGTTGGTTTAAGTCAGGCCACCATCATGGCAGTCTGACTGGCGAGTTGCCGGTAGTAGTTTGCCTCAGCTTCTACAGGCGGGATGTACCCGATGGGTTCGAGCAGCCTGTGATGGTTGAACCAGGCCACCCATTCCAGCGTGGCCAGCTCCACGGCCTCCTTGGTCTTCCAGGGGGCGCGGCGATGTATCAGCTCGGCCTTGTAGAGCCCGTTGATCGTCTCGGCCAGCGCGTTGTCATAGCTGTCACCCTTGCTGCCCACCGAGGGCTCTATGCCTGCCTCGGCCAGGCGTTCGCTGTACCGGATGCTGACGTATTGCGAGCCGCGATCCGAGTGATGGACCAGGCTGCTGCCCTGCTCGGGTTGGCGTGCGTACAACGCCTGCTCCAGCGCATCGAGCACGAAGTCCGTTCGCATCGAACTGCTGACTCGCCAACCAACGATGCGACGGGCAAACACGTCGATGACGAAGGCCACGTACAGCCAGCCCTGCCAGGTCGAGACATAGGTGAAGTCGCTGACCCATAACTGGTTCGGCCGCTCGGCCCGGAACTGCCGGTTGACCCGGTCCAGCGGGCATGGCGCCTTGGCATCACCGACAGTTGTGCGCACGACCTTGCCACGCATCACGCCGCGCAGCCCCAGCTTGCGCATCAATCGCTCGACCGTGCAGCGAGCCACGACAACACCTTCGCGCCCCAGTTGGCGCCACACCTTGTCAGCGCCGTAGACCTGCATGTTGGCCTGCCAAACGCGTTGAATCTGCGGCACTAACTGCTCATCGCGCAGAGCCCGCTCACAACGCCTGTGGGGCTCGCGCAGCAGCGCAGCATGTCTTCGATAAGCCGACGGGGCAATCTGCAAGACCTTGCAGAGCGGCTCGACCCCGAAGGTATCGCGATGCTTGTCAATGAAGTCCTTCAGGACTTGAGTCGGCGGTCGAGCTCCGCCTGGGCGAAAAACGCGCTGGCCAGCTTCAGTATCTCGTTGGCCCGGCGCAACTCCTTGACCTCGCGCTCCAGATCCTTGACCCGCTGCGCCTCGCTAGTGGTGACGCCTTCGCGCACGCCAGTATCGACTTCGACACGCTTGACCCATTCATGCTGCGTTTGCGGCACGCAGCCAATCTTGGGGGCGATGGATTCAATGGCAGCCCATAACGATGGGTACTCCCCCCGGTGCTCCTGCACTAATCTCACCGCACGTTCACGGACTTCGGGTGAGAACTTGTTTGACTTCTTCATGGCTCAATCCTCTCAGAGAAAAGAGCCTCCTCAAAAACCGGGGCGGTTCAAAGTGATTGCTTCTGCACAATGGAGTGTGACAGATGCAATGTCATAGCTTCAAACAGGACTCTAAATCGATGACCGCTCTTGGCCGATTCCAGCCGTTCCGTAACTGCCAAGTACTCCGAATCCCAGATGGCGCGCCGCCCGCTCAGCCACAAACCCATCCATTTCAGTGCGGTACCCCCGCACTGATACCATCCGCCCCCATGACTTTCCAGTCCCCCACCTTGTTCTACCCAGGCCCGCTGCGCGGCTGCCTGTGCGTGGGCGGGGGCGCCGTGGTGCGTGAGATCTGGCCCTACAAGCCGGTCGCACATTCCTCCGCCCGGCGATAAACCTTCTTTTCCCCCTCATCTGCGCAGAACATCCATCGCCGGGCACCCGCCCAGCGCGATGGCGGCCGGTGACTTTGTGGTAGCGCACGCCGGGCCGCTCCTTCAGGAGATGCGTGCTCATGTACCCCCAAAACCTTGCCGGTGGCACCACGTCCATCTGCGCCTCGTTCACCATTTCTTCCCAGCGTTTTGTAGCCGCCGCTGTCGCCGCGCTGCGCACGGAGTGATGGCGATGGAATTCACCAAGAAGTTTTTGCGGGCAAAAAGCCCGTGCGCAGACGGCTTTCGCTGGTTCAGCCGCCATGTGGAGGACGGCACCGGCTACCAGGAGGCGCTGGATACGCTGGTCAACGCCGGGCGGGTGGAGGATGCGTGCTGGCTGCTCGCGCAGTTTGGGCCGACCAATGCAGTGCTGGCGGTGGATGCGCTGGAGGCCGAGGCCATTGTGTTTGCCGGCACGGTGGAGGTGCGTGGCTCCATCGACGTGGCCACGGTGATCCAGGCCGGCCGGTCTATTCGCGCGGGCGGCGGTCTGCGGGCGGGCAGCGGCATTGTGGCGGGGGAGGGCATTCGCGTGGCGGGCAGCATCATCGTCAGCCAGGGCACGCTACAGGCGGGCGGCGATGTGCGCGCCGATTGGGGCGTGGAGGTAGAGGGCGACATTACCTGCGCAGGCGACCTGCGCGCGGCCTGGGATGTGGTCTGCCACGGCAAGTTGCAACTTAAAGGCGGTGCTTTTGTGGGGCAAGACCTCATCGTGCATGGCCCGGTGGAGTGCGACAAGGGCCTGCGCGTGAGCGGCCACCTGACGGGAGCCGAGAGCCTGCGGGTGGGGCAGGGCATTGTGGTGGGCGGGGCCATTGCCGGCGTGGCGCACCTGGAGGCGGGCTGGGGCATCAAGGCGGGCGAGAGCATTCACACACAGGGCGCGATCAAGGCCGGCGAAAGCCTGTGCGCGGGCGGCGAGATATGCGCGGGCCCGGGCTATGGCGTATATGCCGGGCTGAATGTGCAGCAGCAGACCTGGGAGGCCAGCGCGCAGGTGTGGTCGCGCGAGCGGCCAGAGGGGCTGCGCAGCGGCATGTGGCTGGGGGCCAGTCCCTTGCATCCCTGAAATCGGCCGCAGCAGAAGTTGTACGATGCTGTCACAACGGTAAACAATAATTTCAGCCCATTGGCCCCGAAGGGATTGAGCATGTCCGACGTGAGTGACCTCCGAAACGACGACGCGGTTTACAGAACACTTCTGGAATCGACCAAGGCCATCCCGTGGAAGATCGACTGGGCTACCAAGAAGTTTGCCTACATCGGCCCCCAGATTGAAGCGCTGCTGGGCTGGAGCCCGGAAAGCTGGATGACCGTGGAAGACTGGGCGATGCGCATGCACCCCGAGGACCGCGAATATGTGGTGAATTTCTGTGTCGCGCAGTCCCAGGCCGGGATCGATCATGAAGCCGACTATCGCGCGCTGACCAAGGACAACGGCTATGTGTGGCTGCGTGATGTGGTGCATGTGGTGCGCAAGGACAATGGCGAACCCGAGGCGCTGATTGGCTTCATGTTCGACATCAGCGAACGCAAGAAAACCGAAGAAAAGTTGCTGGTTCTGCAAAAAGAGCTGGAGGCGCTTTCATTCAAGGACGGGTTGACGAACATCGCCAACCGGCGCCGGTTTGATGCCAGTCTTGAAGTGGAATGGGAAAGCGCAGGCAGCACCGGGCAGCCGCTGTCCATCCTCTTGTTCGATATCGATTTTTTCAAGCAATACAACGATCTTTACGGGCATGTGCGGGGCGACAATGCCCTGATCGAAATTGCGCAAACGCTGAGCCTGGCGCTGGATGGTCCGCGCGACCTGGTTGCGCGTTTTGGCGGCGAAGAGTTTGTTGTGCTGTTGCCGCAAGCCGACGCCTCGGTGGCGCTGAAAGTCGCCGAACGCTGCCAGCGGCTGATTCAGAAGCAGGCGATAACGCATGCGCATTCACCGCTGGATCAGCGCATCACCGTCAGCATCGGTGTTGGCACCGTCACGCCGGGCGCCCACATGAAACCCTCCAGCTTCATCGAGGCCGTAGACCAGCAACTCTATGCGGCCAAGAAAAACGGCAGAAACCGCATCGAGACGGTCCAGGTAGCGCCTTGAACGCGCCGGCCCCGCCCATGCCGCAACACAGCGCTGGCGGTGGCCCCACCTCTGCATGGCAGGTATTCGGGATTTTTTTGCGCCTGGGCCTCACGTCGTTTGGCGGTCCGGTGGCGCACCTGGGCTACTTTCGCGATGAATTCGTGCAGCGCCGCCGGTGGCTGACCGAGCACAGTTATGCCGACCTGGTGGCGCTGTGCCAGTTTTTGCCCGGCCCCGCCAGCAGCCAGGTGGGCATGGCGCTGGGGTTGATGCGGGCCGGCATGCCTGGGGCACTGGCTGCGTGGCTGGGGTTCACGCTGCCGTCGGCACTGGTGCTGGCCTTGTTCGGCCTGGGGCTGGCGGGCGGGCATGCGGTGCTGCCGGCGGGCGCCATCCATGGGCTCAAGGTGGTGGCGGTGGCCGTGGTGGCGCAGGCGGTGTGGGGCATGGCGCGCAGCCTGTGCGTGGGGCGGGCGCGGGTCACGCTGATGGTGCTGGCGTGCTGCGCGGTGTTGCTGGTGCCCGGTGTGTGGGCCAGGTGGGCGTGATGCTGGCCGCGGGCGTGGCCGGTCGGTGGCTTTTTGGGCGGGGCAGGGCGGCGGCGCCCCAAGCGCCCATCGACGCACCCGATGGCTTGCATGTGCCGCTGCGTCGGCGCACAGGGGGGGTGCTGCTTGTCGTGTTTGTGGCCTTGCTGGTGCTGCTGCCGCTGGCCGTGCGTCTGTGGCCCGGTTCGCTGCTGGCCATGGTGGATGCGTTCTACCGCGTGGGCGCGCTGGTGTTTGGCGGCGGCCATGTGGTGCTGCCGCTGCTGCAGGCCGAGGTGGTGGGGCCGGGCTGGGTGTCGGCCGATGCGTTTTTGGCCGGCTATGGGGCCACGCAGGCGGTGCCGGGGCCGCTGTTCACCTTTGCGGCGTTTCTGGGTGCGTCCATGCAGGTCTGGCCGGGCGGTTGGCTGGGGGCGGTGGTGTGCCTGGTGGCGATTTTTGTGCCGTCGTTTCTGCTGGTGGCCGGGGCTTTGCCGTTTTGGGCGCCCCTGCGGCGCAGCCCGCATGCGCAGGCGGCACTGGCGGGCGTGAATGCGGCGGTGGTGGGCCTGCTGCTGGCGGCGCTCTACAACCCGGTGTGGACCAGCGCCATCCACAGCGGCGCCGATTTTGGCCTGGCGCTGGCCGCCTTTGTAGCGCTGGTGTTCTGGCGCGCGCCGCCCTGGGCGGTGGTGCTGGCCTGCGGCGTGGGCGGCGCCGTGTTGGCCGCGTGGCTGTGATTTTTAAGCCAAAATAGCCGCTGGCGCTTGATGGACAAGCGCTACCAGCTATCAAAAATGTAGTTGCGGCATACGCAGGTTGCCGGGCTAATCCTCTCGTTTTCAGCGCACCGCGCCCGCCACACCGTGAACTCTCCCGTCTTTGCGTCCCTGGTTCCTGTCATTTTGTTCATTGCGCTGGGCTTTTTTGTGGGGCGGCGCGGCTGGATCCGGGCCACCTCGGTCAAGGACCTGTCCAACCTGGTGTTCATGGTCCTCACGCCTGCGCTGCTTTTTCGCACCATGAGCACGGTGCGGGTGCAAGACCTCGACTTTGGCCCCGTGGCCGTCTACTTCGCCGCCGCCGGGCTGATCTTTGCGGTCACGCTGGTGGTGCAGGGCTTTGGCAGCCTGGCGGCAGCGCGCGGGCTGGCCAATACCTTCAGCAACACCATCATGATCGGCGTGCCGCTGGTGGGCCTGGTGTTTGGCCAGGCAGGGCTGGTCACGCTGTTCACGCTGATTTCGGTGCATTCGCTGATTTTGCTGACCGCCGCCACGGTGGTGTTCGAGCTGGCGCAGGCGCGCGAGCGTGCGCGATCGGGCGAAGGCCCGCAGCATTCGATGCTGCGCACGGTGCTGCAGGCCATTGGCAACGGCATCGTGCACCCGGTGCCGCTGCCCATCATTGTGGGTTTGTTGTTCGCCCAGACCGGGCTGGTGGTGCCCGATGTCATTGGCAAGCCGCTGCAACTGCTGGGGCAGGCGCTGGGGCCGCTGGCGCTGCTGCTGGTGGGGGTGACGCTGGCCTTCAGCACCGTGGGCACGCATTTCAAGGCCGCGCTGCGCATTGCCCTGGTCAAGAACATCGTGCACCCTCTGCTGTTGGGCGCATTGGGCTGGGCGCTGGGCTTGTCGGGGTTGTCGCTGGCCGTGATGGTGGCCACTGCGGCGCTGCCGGTGGGCGCCAATGTGTTCCTGTTCGCCCAGTGCTACGGGGTGGCACAGGATGAGGTCACGGCCAGCATTGCCGTGTCCACCACGCTGGCGCTGGTCACGGTACCGGTGGCGCTGTTGCTGGCGGCCCGGCTGTAAGTTGGCTCAGGGCGCCAGGCGCTCGCGCACCCAGGCGCCCCCTTCCTGGCGGTAACGCAGGCGGTCATGCAGGCGGCTCTTGCGGCCCTGCCAGAACTCCCACTGGTCGGGTTGCAGGCGGTAGCCGCCCCAGTGCGGTGGACGGGGCGGCTTGAGCATGAACTGCGCGCCGTATTTGGCCGCATTGGCCACCAGCACGCCGCGGCCCGAGATCACCTGGCTTTGCGGGCTGGCCCAGGCGCCGATGCGCGAGTCGAGCGGGCGGCTGGCAAAGTATTCGTCGCTCTCGGCGTCGCTGACCTTTTCAACGATGCCTTCGATGCGCACCACGCGTTCCAGCTCCACCCAATGGAACTGCAGCGCCGCATAGGGGTTGCCGGCAATCTGGCGGCCCTTGCGGCTGTCGTAATTGGTAAACCAGACAATGCCGCGCTCGTCATAACCCTTGATCAGCACCACGCGGGTGCTGGGGCGCATGTCGCTGCCCACGGTGGCCACGGTCATGGCGTTGGGCTCGGGCACTTCCGAGGCGATGGCTTCTTTCAGCCACTGGTCAAACTGCTGCAGGGGTGCGGCGTGCGAGGCGTCTTCGTTGAGTTCGGCGCGCTCGTAGCTCTTGCGAAGGTCGGCGATGGAGGTGGTCATGGGCACGATTGTGCACGCCCATGTGCGTGCACAGGTGCAGCCAGACGGCCCATCCGATGCGCCAAGTAACCTTTTGCGGGCGCAGGGATGCACGAAAGGCGTAACGTGCCGGGCTGGTTGATTGCGCGGCCCTGAGCGCGCCCCCCGAATTTCCGCTTTCCCCAGGAGAACCCACGATGCCGACCCTCAACATCAATGGCAAAGACACGGCTGTGGATGCCGATGAATCCACCCCCATTCTTTGGGCCCTGCGCGACACGCTGGGCATGACCGGCACCAAGTTTGGCTGTGGCCAGGCCTTGTGCGGGGCCTGCACGGTGCATCTGAACGGTGCGCCGGTGCGCTCGTGCATCACGCCCATCTCGGCGGCTGCGGGCCAGAAGATCACCACCATCGAGGCCGTGGGCCAGGACAAGGTGGGCCAGGCCGTGCAGGCCGCCTGGGTGAAGCACGATGTGGCGCAATGCGGCTACTGCCAAAGCGGCCAGATCATGAGCGCCACCGCCTTGCTCAAGGGCAAGAAGAAACCCAGCGACGCCGACATCGACGCCGCCATGGCGGGCAATGTGTGCCGCTGCGGCACCTATGTGCGCATCCGCGCGGCCATCCATGACGCGGCCAAAACCCTGGCGTAAAGGAGAACACCATGCACTTCGATTCCCATGCCCTGCAGGGCCATGCGCACCGTTTCATGCCAAAACACCTTCAAGCGCTTATGGAGAAAGCGCAAGGCGCTACGGATTCAGGAGCATTCGATGCACCCGAAGGCGTGGCGCGCCGCACCTTCCTCAAGCTGTCTGCGGCCTCGGGCTTTGCGCTCGGCGCGTTCCCGCTGGTGGCGGGCGCGCAGGGCGCTGCTGCATCCAACGCGCCTGCGGGCCTCAAGCCGTTTGAGCAACCGTCGGCCTTTGTCCGCATTGACGCCGATGGCACGGTCACCGTCACCATCAACCGGCTGGAATTTGGCCAGGGCGTGCAAACGGGCCTGCCCATGATCCTGGCCGAAGAGCTGGATGCCGACTGGAGCAAGGTGCGCAGCGTGCACGGCGATGCCAGCCCGGCCTATGCCGACCCGGCGTTTGGCATGCACCTCACGGGCGGCTCCAACTCCATCAAGAACTCGTACACCCAGTACCGCGAACTGGGCGCTCGCACCCGGGCCATGCTGGTGTGGGCGGCGGCCTCGCAGTGGGGCGTGGACGCTTCGGCGCTGCGCACCAGCAATGGATTTGTGGTCGGCCCTGGCGGCAAGAAGCTGGGCTACGGCGCGCTGGCCGAAGCCGCCATGAAGCAGCCCGTGCCCGAAAAGGTCGCCCTCAAGGACCCCAAGCAGTTCCGCCTGATCGGCAAGCCCACCGGGCGACTGGATGCCAAGGCCAAGTCGAGCGGCCAGCAGGCCTTTGGCATCGACGTGCGCCTGCCCGGCATGCTCACGGCCGTGGTGGCACGCCCGCCGGTGTTTGGCGCCAAGGTAAAGTCGCTGGACGATAGCGCGGCCAAAGCCATCAAGGGCGTGAAAGCCGTGCTGCGCGTGCCCACCGACCGGGGCGGCGAGGGCGTGGCCATCGTGGCCGATGGTTACTGGACCGCCAAGCAGGGGCGCGATGCACTGAAGGTGGAATGGGACACCAGCGCGGTGGCCAAGCCAGATTCCACAGCGCTGCTGGCGCAGTACCGCGAACTGGCCGCCAAGCCGGGCAACGTGGCCATGCAGGCCGACATGGCGCCGCTGGCGGGCGCACCCCACAAGATCAGTGCCGAGTTCGTCTTCCCGTACCTGGCGCACGCGCCCATGGAGCCGCTGAACTGCACCGTCAAGCTGGACGGGGACAAGGCCGAACTCTGGATGGGCACGCAGATGCCGGGCCTGGACGCCATGGCAGCCGCCAAGACGCTGGGTCTGCAGCCGCAGAACATTAAGGTGCACACCCAGATGGCCGGTGGCGGCTTTGGCCGCCGCGCCATTCCCACCAGCGACTACGTGGTGGAGGCCTGCGGCGTGGCCAAGGCGGCGCGCACGGCAGGCATCACGGCCCCGGTGCGCATACTCTGGAGCCGCGAGGACGACATCAAGGGCGGCTATTACCGCCCCATGCATGTGCACCGCGCCGAGATAGGGTTTGACGCACAGGGCAAGATCCTGGCGTGGGACCACACCATCGTGGGCCAGTCCATCACCAAGGGCTCACCGTTCGAGGCCTTCATGGTCAAGAACGGCATTGACGCCACGACCACCGAAGGCATGGGGGAGCCGTACAACGTGCCCATGAAGCTGTCGGTGCATCACCCCGACGTGAATGTGCCGGTGCTGTGGTGGCGCAGTGTGGGCTCTACCCACACGGCCTACGTGATGGAAACCCTCATCGATGAAGTGGCCCGTGCCAGCAAGCAAGACCCCGTGGCCTACCGCATGGCCCTGATAGGCGACAAGCACCCGCGCCACAAGGCGGCGCTGCAGCTGGCCGTGGCCCAGTCGGGCTATGGCAAGAAGAAGCTGGCGGCCGGACGCGCCTGGGGCGTGGCGGTGCATGAGTCGTTCGAGTCGGTGGTGGCCTATGTGGTCGAGGCGTCTGTCAAGGATGGCACGCCCAAGCTGCACAGCATCACCGCAGGCGTGCACTGCAACCTGGTGATCAACCCCAAAAGCGTGGAAGCCCAGGTGCAGGGCGCCGCGCTGATGGGCCTGGGCATGTGCCTGCCGGGCGCCGCCATCACGCTCAAGGACGGGGTGGTGGAGCAAAGCAACTTTGGCGACTACGCCGTGCCACGCATCACCGACATGCCGCAGGTGACGGTGCACATCGTGCCCAGCGCCGACCCACCCAAGGGCATGGGCGAGCCGGGCCTGCCACCGCTGGCACCGGCTTTTGCCAACGCCATCGCCCAGATCACGGGCAAAACGCCGCGCGAGCTGCCGTTCAAGCTGGCCTGATGGCAGCAAGCGACCACGCCAACGCATCCGCCCAGCCGGTGGTGCTGGTGCTGGCTTCTGGCAGGGGCGAGCGCTTTGCGGCGTCGGGCGGCACGGTGCATAAACTGAGTGCGTTGCTCAGCGGAAAAACCGTGCTGCAGCACACGCTGGCCGCCGTGCGTGCCAGCGGTTTGCCCTGGCACCTGGAAGATGCAAGCCACCCGGGCATGGGCGAGTCGATCGCTGCTGCGGTGCGCGCCACCGCAAATGCCCCCGGCTGGCTGGTGCTGCCCGGTGATCTGCCGCTGGTCCAGCCCGAAACCCTGCGCACCATCGCCGCCGCGCTGGCGGACTGCTCCGTGGCGGTGCCGGTGCACCACGGCGAGCGCGGTCACCCGGTCGGTTTTGCGGCGCAATGCCAGCAGGGCTTGCTGGCCCTGACTGGCGAGCAGGGCGCTGCCAGTGTGGTGCGCGGGCAGGCCGAGCAGGGCAGGGTGCGGCTTGTGGATGTGGACGATGCGGGCACGGTGACCGATGTGGACACCGTGCAGGACCTGGAACGCGCCGCGCAGTGGCTGGCGGCGCGCGGCTAACCCAGGCGGTTGTTATCTGGCCGTGATGACGGCGCAGGCCAGGCGCGGGCCTGCATTGCCGGTAGGCTGGGTCTGGTAGTCGTCCGGGTCGCGGTGCACGATCAGGCCTTTGCCAACGATGTCATTGGCGCTGCCGCCCACACGGATGGTGCGCGATTCAAAGTTGAATGCAGCCACGCCGTTGGCATCAGCCTTGAGGCTGGGCAGGTCGCCCGTGTGGTGCTCGCCCATGCCATGGTGGCCATGCGGCTTGCCACCGAGGTTGAAGTGGCCGCCGGCGCTCAGGCCGTCGCCGCTGGAGCAATCGCCTTTCTCGTGGATGTGAAAACCGTGCTCGGCGCCCGGCTTGAGGCCGGTGATGGAGCCCGACACCTTCACCACCTCGCCCGACTGCACAAATGTGACCGTGCCCGCAGCGGCGTTGCCGCGCGTGGGCTCCAGTTTGGCCGTGGCGCTGGGGCCCGACGAATACGCGGCGCAGCCCGCCAGTGTGACCACCACGGCGGCGGACAGGAAAACGGTGTGCAAGGACATGTCTGAGACTCCTGAAGTAGATTGACGGGAACCACCGGCATTCACGGAGATGGGGGCTTGCCCCAGGCGCTGCCGGAGGGCGCCTTGGTGACTGCGCCCATTCTCCATCCGACAACCCGGAACCACAACTGCCGCCAACGGCGTTCGGCGCAGTCGCCGTGCCGGCGGGTTACACCGCTATCAGCACATCGCACTGCGACTGGGCCAGGGCATAGCGCGTGACGCTGCCCAAAAGCATGTCTTCCACCGCGTTGTCCCCTTGCTTGCCCATCACGAGGAGGTCGCAGTCGAGCTCCTGCTCTTGCTGAACCAGCAGCAGGGAGGGGTCGCCGTGCATCACCAGCGTGGGGGTCAACGCCGGGTTCAGGCCCGCCGCCTCGCACAACGCCACCATGCTTTGCTGGGCCTCCTGCCGCGCACTGGCGCGGTAGCGCTGGATTTCATCGGCGTGCACACCGGCATATTCCATCATTCCTTCGAACGGCACGTCATAGGCATGCAGCAAGATGAGCGCGGCCCTCGGCGCAACCGCCTGTGCCAGGCGGATGGAGCGCAGGGATCGCTCTGAAAAATCCACGGGCACCAGCACCGTCTTGTAGGGCTCATGGGGCGCCTGCTTGACCACCAGCATGGGGCGTGTAGCCCGGCTCACCATGCGGTCGGCGGTAGAGCCCAGCAGCATGTGCCGCATGAAACTGGCGCCCCGCGCACCCAGCACCACCAGGTCGGCGTTGATCGTTTCGGTGTGCTGGCGCAACTCCGTCAGCAATGAACCACTGGCCACATGCACCTGCGCCGTGACGCCATGGCGCTGCGCCAGCGCGCTGGCCAGCTCCTGCATGGCGTTGCGTGGGGCCTCCAGCATGAGCTTTTCCAGATCCGACGGGATCTGACCGGCCAGCCGCCGCAGCCTTTCGATCGGTGCAGGCGTAGCGACGTGGACCACATCGAGCTGTGCCCCGGTAGCTAGCGCTACGCTGGCAGCGCGCTCCACCGCGTGGCGCGCGGGTGCGGAAAGATCGGTGGCGGCGACAAGCCGGTGCAAGGGGACCATGGTGATTCTCCGCTGGGCAATCGAGGGCTGATGGCGGCAATTCTCCACGATGGTTTGGATGCGGCGCCAACTGCGCCGCCGGCTGCGTCACTTACGCACGCAAGAAAATCAGCGTGCACAGGTAAACCGCATAGGCGGCCACAAAGAAAGCCCCCTCCTTGCGTGAAATAAGGCGGTCGGTTGCAAACACCGGCACACACAGCAGCGCCACCAGGGCCGCCAGCGGCAGGTCAAAATGCAGCAGCGAGGCCTCCACCGGCACCCCGCCGGGCGACGCGAGACAGGTGACACCAAGGATGAAAAGGATGTTGTAGGTGCTGCTGCCGATCAGGTTGCCAATGGCAATGTCGCGCTCGTTTTTCAGCGTGCCCATGATGGTGGTGGCCAGCTCGGGGGCCGAGGTTCCGATGGCCACAATGGTGAGGCCCACCACGGCGTCCGAAACACCCAGCGATTGGGCGATTTCTACGGCCCCCGACACCAGCAGCTCTGCACCCACAACCACCACCACGATGCCAGCAAGCAGCATCAGCACGCTTACCGTGCCCTGCAGCGTGGCCACACGGGGCAGGATATTTTTGGCGCTGTATTCGCGGGAAAATTCTTGCTGGATGGGCAGGCTCTCTCGCCGGCTCACGCGCACCATGGCGATGGTGTAGAGCACTGATGCCCCCACCATCCATGCGCCCTCCTGGCGGCTGAGCACGCCGTCCCAAGCCATCCACAGCAGAGCAAGAGCGGAGCCCACCATCACGGGCAAATCCAGTTTCAGGCTGAGCAGCTGCACCTTGAGCGGCATGATCCACGCGCTTAACCCAAGAATGAGAAGGATGTTGACGATGTTGGTGCCCGCAATATTGCCCACCGCAAGCCCACCGTTGCCTTCGGCTGCGGCCGTCAACCCCACGGCCAGCTCGGGCGTGCTGGTGCCGATGGCCACCACTGTCAGGCCCAAGATCATGGGTGACACCCCCAGCAAGGCTCCTACCCGCGATCCGCCGCGAACGATGAGTTCTGCACCCACGATGACGACAACAAGGCCTGCAATAAAAGAGGTGAGGGGAATCCAATCCATGGGCTCCATTATGGGAGGCGGTACCGGCCATCCGTGAGACGACGCACCGCGTGCAATGGGCAAAGGGCTCAGCTTTTTGAGCCGGACAACGCAAGCAACCGGGCCAGCGCCCGGTCGTGGATGCCCTGCCGGCGCAACTCATCAAAGGTGGCTTGCGCATAGTCGTGCGTGGTGCCATAGCGCCCACGGGCCTGCAGGAAGATGCGCCGGTATTCGTCCTCGTGCAGTTCCCCCGTGTGGCTGGGACTGCGGCGTGACAAGGTGAAGGCCAGTGCCTGCACCGTGCCGCGGGGCGTGTGGCAGGTCAGCCAGCGCGGGTCATAGGTCGCCAAGGGCATCTCACGCTGCCAGAGCGTCTCCATCACCTGCGGCACATGGGCCTGCTCCACACGGAACACCACCCCCCGGCAGCTGCCGCCCGACAGCATGCCAAACACCAGGCCAGGGCACTCGGGCGTACCCCGATTGATGCGGCTCCACATCTTGAGCGCCCGATGCCAGCCATGCACGCGCGCGTCCCTGCGCTCGGCAAACTCGAAATCGGGCCGCCAGATCAGCGAGGCGTAGCCGAACACCCACAGGTCGCTGCGGCCGCCCCATTCGTGCAGGGCGCGCTCGAGCATGGTTGCCGGGTCACGGTGGGGTGCGGGGAGCATCGTCATGGCAACACTTTAGAATCGCGGGTTAATCCAGCAAACCATTATTTACGGAGTTCTGCACCATGTCTTTCAACAGCTCGGACGACGACAGCCAGCAACGTTTTGCCCTCGGTTTCCTGATCGCGCTGATTGCGCTGTTGATCTCTGTGGTCGTGGGCACCGTGGTGGTCAAGCAGGTGCGCGGCTCGGCAGCGCCCAAGACGGCTGCAACCGCTGTAGCGAGCAGCGCGCCAGCAGCACCCGCCGCTGACGCCGTGGCCACCGACGGCGCCAGCGTGCGCGTGGAAAACGGCGTGGTGAAGTTCTACTTTGCCAGCGCCAAGGCCGACCTGGCAGCGGGCGCCAACGAAGCCCTGGCCGATGTGGTCAAGGGCGTGGCCGAAGGCAAGAACGCCGTGATCTCTGGCTTCCATGACGCCACCGGCGATGCCGCACTGAACGCCGAACTGGCCAAGCAGCGCGCCTTTGCCGTGCGCGATGCCCTCAAGGCGCTGGGCGTGGCCGAAGACAAGATCGAGCTCAAGAAGCCCGAAGAAACCACCGCCAGCGGCAGCAACGCCGAAGCCCGCCGCGTGGAAGTGGCTTTGAGCGCCCAGTGATCGCGGGTCTTCCTTGATAAAAAAACCCGGCATTGCCGGGTTTTTTTTGATTGAATATGCTGCCAGCGTTTACCCATAAAGCGCTGGCAGCTATCTATTTCATAGTGATTGATTAGCGCAGACCCGCGCCGCCAGTCCCCTCGGCGCGCTGGATCAATTCAATCTTGTAGCCATCGGGGTCCGTCACAAACGCGATCACCGTGGTGCCGCCTTTGACGGGGCCTGCTTCGCGCGTCACGTTGCCGCCAGCGGCCTTGATTTTTTCGCACGCCGCGTAGGCATCGGGCACGCCCAGCGCAATGTGGCCGTAAGCATTGCCGTGGTCGTAGCTCTCGGTGCCCCAGTTGTAGGTCAGCTCGATCTCGGCCTGGCCGGGGTTGCCGCCATCAAACCCCAGAAACGCCAGCGAGTATTTGTACTCGGGGTTTTCGGACTGGCGCAGCAGTTGCATGCCCAGCACCTGGGTGTAGAAATCAATCGAGCGTTGAAGGTTGCCAACGCGCAGCATCGTGTGGAGGAATTTCATGTCGTCGATTGTGCCGGCAAGTCGAAAACCAGGCAGGTGGTGGTGGCGTGGGCATACAGCGTGCCGTCGGGCCCCACCAGGCGCGCCTCGGCCGTGGCCAGCTGACGCCCGCTGTGGATCACGCGGCCCTCGGCGCGCACGCGCTGCACCTTCGGCGTGATGGCCTTGACCAGGGTGATGCCCAGCTCGGCCGTGGTGTAGCCGCGACCCGGCTCCATGCGCGTATGCACGGCGCAGCCCAGGGCCGAGTCGAGCAGGGTGGCAAACCAGCCACCATGCACGGTGCCCATGGGGTTCAAGTGTTCGAGGCGGGGCGTGCCCTGGAACGTGGCCCGTCCTTCATCCACTTCCACGATCAAAAAATCCAGCGTTCTGGCGATGGCGGCATAAGGCAGCTCGCCGCGCAGCATGGCTTGCATTTGCTGCAGGCCGTTCAGGTGGGCGATCTGATCACGCTGGGCTACGCCCGGGCCGGGGCCAGCATCCAGCCGCGCAAGGATGTCGCGCTCCTGCGCAAGCCAGTGTTCAAGGTGGTTGTGTTGCGTCATGGGGTTTCCGGGTTGGTGGTGTGGTTGAAACGTATGAGTTGCATGTGCAATTGTTGCAGATACAATTAACTCCATGCAAGCCAACACCTCCACCATGGACACTGAGGAACCGCCCGTTCCTCAGGCGCGGCCGCAAGGCTGCACCAACTTCAAGTTGCGCCAGCTGATGCGCCGCGTGGCGACCCATTACGACGCCGAAATGGCGCAGTGCGGGCTCAAGACCACGCAGTATTCATTGCTGTCGCATGTGCTCAAGCTGGGGCCGATCCGACCAGGCGACCTGGCGGTGGCCATGAAGATGGATGCCTCCACGCTCACCCGCAACCTGCGCCCCCTGGTCGATGCGGGCTGGGTGACGCTGGAGGCGGGCGCCGATGCCCGCAGCCGCCTCGTGCACATCACCGACGCGGGCCGCGACAAACGTGCGCAAGCGCAGCGCCACTGGAAGGCCGCGCAACTGGGGCTGAACGAAACGCTGGGCGTTGAGCGCGTGATGGCGCTGCATGCCCTGGTGGACGATTCGCTGGCCCTGCTGGCGGCGCTGCCAGCACAGGAGGCTGGCCATGACGAATGACGCCCCGCCAACCCTGTGCCCCGGACATGGGTTGCAGTGCAAGCCTGTAGCCCGCGCAGGAGCGGCCCATGGCTGACGGCCTCAACCCCCGCACCCGCATGCTGCTGGAGACGCCCATCGCGCCCACGCTGCTGCGGCTGGCGGCGCCCAATGTGCTGGTGATGCTGGCGCAGGCGGGCGTCGGACTCATCGAGACCTACTTTGTCGGCCAGTTGGGCACCGATGCGCTGGCGGGCATGGCGCTGGTGTTCCCGGTGGTCATGCTGATGCAAATGACTTCCGCCGGCGCCATGGGGGGCGGCATTGCTTCGGCCATTGCCCGTGCTTTAGGCGCCCGGCGCCGGGACGATGCCGATGCGCTGGTGCTGCATGCGCTGGCCATCGCAGCGGTGTTCTCGCTCGTCTTTACCGCGGGCGTGGTGGGAGGAGGGCGCTGGCTTTACACCCGCATGGGCGGCACCGGCGGCGCGCTGTCCGCGGCGCTGGTTTATTCCAACTGGGTGTTTGCGGGTGCGTTTCTGGTGTGGCTGTTCAACACACTGTCGGCCGTGATCCGGGGCACGGGCAACATGGCCGTGCCGGCCTACGTCACGGTGCTGGGCGCGCTGGTGCTGGTGCCGCTGTCGCCGCTGCTCATCTTTGGCTGGGGGCCGGTGCCCGGCCTGGGCATTGCGGGCGGGGCAATTGCGCTGATGGCGTACTACCTAGTCGGCAGCCTGGTGCTGGCGGCGTATCTGTGGTCGCCGCGCAGCCTGCTGCAGCCGTCGTTTACCCACATCCGGTTTCGCTGGATGTTGTTCAAAGACATCTTGCGGGTCGGGCTGGTGGGCACGGTCTCTACGGTCGCCACCAATCTCTCGATTGGCGTGACCACCGCGCTGGTGGGCGGTTTTGGTACGGCGGCCATCGCGGGCTACGGCACGGCGTCGCGGCTGGAGTATCTGTTGGTGCCGCTGGTTTTCGGCCTGGGCGCACCGCTGGTGGCCATGGTGGGCACCTGTATTGGCGCGGGCCAGCGCGAGCGTGCCTTGCGCGCCACCTGGATCGGCGCGGCCATGGCGTTTTTGATGGCCGAGGCGATTGGCCTGTGGGCGGCAGCCTTTCCCAACGCATGGCTGTCCCTGTTCAACAGCGACCCCGCCATGCTGGAAGCGGGTGCGCTGTATCTGCGCACCGTCGGCCCCGTGTACGGCTTTTTCGGCCTCGGCTTGGTGCTGTACTTTGCCTCCCAAGGGGCAGGACGCCTGCTCTGGCCGGTGATCGGCAACATCGTGCGCCTGGCGGTGGCAGTCACCGGCGGCTGGCTGGCGCTGCGCTGGGGCGGCGGTTTGGCAGCGGTGTTTGCCGCCCAAGGTGTGGCGCTGGTGTCATACGGCCTGGTCAACGCCTGGGCGATTGCGGGTGGTGCCTGGTTTGGCCCGGTGGGCTGGCCGCGCAGCACGGCGGGCCTGCTGCGGCGCATGCCACAAACATGAAAATTGAATCAAAATTACCGCTAACGCTTGGCGGCCTCAATTCCGAAGTGCAACACCGAGAATTGAGGTCAAGATGACAAAGAAGAATTACCAGCAGTTGAGCGAGAGCGAACGCCATGCGATCGCCTTGGGGCTTCAGCAAAAGCAAAGCCTCAGCGCCATAGCGCGGGCCTTGGGGCGCTGCAAGAGCACCATCAGCCGGGAATGCCAACGCAATGCGGGCGCCAAGGCCTACACCTCCAAGTTCGCCCAGCAACGCAGCGACAGGCGCAGATGCTTTGCCCGTCCCCAGCCCAAACTGCACCGCGATGGACCTTTGTTCAAGATCGTTCGCGACTATCTGCTCCGGCACTGGTCTCCCCAGCAAATCGCTGGGCAGTTGAAGAAACTGCACCCTGACAACAAGCGCAAACAAGTGTCCCACGAGAGCATCTACACCTGCATCTACGCCCAGCCCCGCGGAGAGCTCAAGAAGGAGCTGGTGGCCTGCTTGCGCATGGCCCGCGCCAAGCGCTGGCCGCGCTCCAAAGGCGAGGATCGGCGTGGGCAAATCACCGACCTGCTGAGCATCCATGTGCGCCCACCCGAGATTGAGGATCGTCAGTTGCCCGGGCACTGGGAGGGCGACCTCATCAAGGGCAAAGGCAATGCCAGTGCCATTGGCACGCTGGTCGAGCGCACGACCCGCCTGGTGGTGCTGGTCAAGCTGCCGCACCCCAACCCGGCGACAGCGGCACATGTACTGCAGGCCTTCAGCGACAAGCTCAATGGCATTGCCAGCCCGATGCGCCAGAGCCTGACCTATGACCGTGGCAGTGAGATGGCAGAGCATGCCAAGCTCACCGAGAACACGGGCATGAAGGTGTACTTCTGTGACCCCTACAGCCCCTGGCAGCGGGGCTCCAACGAAAACACCAATGGATTGCTGCGGCAGTACTTCCCCAAGGGGACTGATCTGAGCGGCTATAGCCAGGAGTATCTGGATGCCGTAGCCGATGAGCTCAATGGGCGCCCCAGGATGACTCTGGGGTGGAGCAAGCCCATTGAGGTTTATGCCGAACATTTGGCCCGGCTGACACAACAGCCTGATTCAGTGCATTAATGAATATTTGTTGCACTTGGACTTGAATCCGCCCTTATCCATAAAGCGCTTGCAGCTATCACTTTTATAGTTATTCACTGGATCAGACCGGAACGGTGTAGTTCAGCGTCATCCGCCCGCCATCCACGGTCACGATCTCGCCGGTCACATAACTGGCCGCATCGCTGGCCAGCCAGGCCACCACATCGGCAATCTCCGACGGCTCGCCCAGCCGCTTCATGGGAGTGCGGCTCATGATCTTGTTCTTGGCTTCATCGCTGGTCAGCACCGCTTTGGCGGCCAGCTCGGTCGCAATGGTCCCAGGCGCAACAGCGTTCACTCGGATGTTCTTGTCGGCCAGCGCCAGGGCCATCACCCGCGTGAGCTGGTTCACGCCGCCTTTGCTCACGTTGTAGCTGGAGATGTTGGGAATGGCCAACACGCCGTTGACCGAGCTCATATTGACGATGGCGCCGCCGCCCGACGCCACCATGGCCCGCGCCACCGCCTGGCCGACGAGGAACGAGCCCTTGAGGTTGACCCGCAGCACGGCGTCAAAATGAGGGCAAGCCGGGATAAGGCCAGTTTTGACTCATAAGCCCTAAGGTTATTTAGTCAAAACCTTTAATGCGATTCCGTCGCTCAATCGCGAGGCTGAAGGCTCCCCAATGGTTGGATCAGTTCCACCCACCTTTGCAACGTAGAGATCGTTTGCAGAATCTCCGCAGTCGCATCGAAGGCTAGCTCCGGCAGACTCCCCTGGCTCGTTGAGACCGACAGCCCTGCGCCGTTGATCACGGCGTGGGCCATGCCGTGCAGCCGCATCAGGATGTCCCGGAGGCCATCCTGCCCTCGCGCACGCCCAACAATCCTGTCCAGCTCCTCGACCGCGCTCAGCAGCGCTGTGGTGTCGTAGCTGCTTTGCGCACGCGCCAGCGCAGCCCGGTCGAGCCGGCCGTGGGCCGTGACGATGGTGGCGTCTGGATCTCTCATGTCCCTGCTCCTTTTTGCCCGGCGCGCTGCGCCTCCGCGGCCGCAGCTCGCGCGCGCTTGGCCGCCTCCCGAAACTGCGACTCCTTGACCCAGGGCTCCGGCGGCCGTTTCAGGTCGAGGTGATAGTTGCCGAAACGCTTGATGCCCGAGGTCATGTACGGACTCAGGTATTCGACATCGGCCGCAGACACCGGCTCCCCGTCGGCGTACATCTCCTGCAAAACCCGCATCATGTCCACCGTGTTCTGCAGGATCACCGACGACGCCACCAGGTCGATGAAGCGCACCCGCTTCTGCTGCTCGTTGGGATCGTTCTCGTTGATCACGTCGCCCCCGAAGTCCAGCCACTTCGTGAATGCGTGGTACGACTCGATCTTGTTCGTCGTGGCACTGACCTCCTGGCGCATCTCTTTGCTGGAGATCCAGCGCAACAGATAGACGGTGCGCAGCACGCGGCCGAGCTCGCGAGCCGCAGCAAACAGCCGGTTGTGCCGCCCTTCCTGGCTGAGCTTGCGCAGCAGCATCGGCGAGGCGATCCGTCCGGCCTGGATCGAGATGGACACCTGCATGAGATCGCGCCAATGGTCGCGAATCAGCTTCCAGTCCACCACGTCGGTGAACAAACGGTCAACATGACGGTAGCGCGTACCTCTCTCTGGCCGATAGAAACGCAGGTCCTTCCAGTTCCGGATGCGAGGCATCAACTGGATGCCTGCCAAGTGCGTGAAGGCGAAGACCGTTTCCGACTGACCATGGGTGTCCGAATACACCGTGTCGGCCTGCACGCTCAGGCCCGCCTTCATCAGACCCTCGATGACATAGACCGCTTCGAGCACCCCTGGTGGTATGAAATGGCGGAACACCGCGATGTAGTTGTCGGCCACATGCCGATAAGCCACTGCCCCCATGCGCCGGTACCGGAAATGCATGCCTACCAGCAGATTCTGGTCGTAGAAATCGTACTGCGTGCCATCGGCCGCCACCCTCTTGCCCTCGCCCCATAGCTTGGGCAACTCGAGCCGCAGGTAAAGCTCGGTCAGATCCCGGCAGGCGTTGTCCAACTGGTCCAGGCTCATGTGCCGCTGGTTGGCATAGGACAGCTGGTGCGGTGTCACTCCATTGGACAGGTGGCGCGCTGCCTGGTTGGGCCCGAGGTTGCAGCCCATCGCGAACACGGTCAGCAAGTAGCGCTCGCGTCCGTTGCGAAGTTTGGGATCGTCGCCTGACTGCGGACCGAAATTCCGCGTAAATCCGGTCCAGTGCTCGATGTTGGCCAGAACATCCAGCAGGTTGCGCGGCACCGTGCGATTTTCGATAGCGGCGTGCAAAGCGATGGCTGACGCCGGCACTTCGCGCGCAACGACACGCCGCAAGGTCGGCTCGCCAGTGCTGCCGATCACCACGTCGCCTGCATGCTGCGGAAACTCTTCATCGACTTTTTCGGCCGTCTCGGTGAGCAGTTGCTTGAGACCGTCGACGAAGTCACCCGCGGTGGCTGGTATGCCGATCCGGTCGCAGTAAGTCGGCAGAAGCGCTTCGCACTCCTTCCATGGCAACAGCTGCGCGCGATAGTCGGCAAAGGATTCCGAGCCTTCGATGCACACATCGCCGGAGCGAAGATCGCCGCTCAGATAACTGAACACGCACACCTCCAGGTAGCGCCGGTTCGTCGGAGGGCCCAGGCCATGCGAACGGCGCACCAGCTTGCGCCAGCGCTCGGAGGCGAACGACAGCGTCAAGTCGTCTGTGATCCACTCGACCTTGCGGTGTTCATTGGCCAGCACGACTTCCAGGGCATCGAGCAGATTGCGGTCCTGGGTGGCTGCCTCGAAACGCAGCGCCTTCGCCATCCGGAACATCGCCGCGCGCCAGCTGCTAAAGGCCTTCCAGATCAACGGCAGGTGGTTGCCGCCGCTCCACACGCGAATTGCCTCGCAGTCCGTCCTCAGCTGACCGAGGTTGCCGTGCGGCGCAAGCAGTTCGCGCACGCGTTGCCCGGTACTGGCGTCATCCAGGTTTTCGGCGAGGATCTCCAGCACCTGCTCCAGCGTGGCCACCAGCTCCTCGCTCAGTTCGCGCTGGCGCGCCTGGATCACCTGCAGTTCCTCCTTGGCAGTTTTGTGAATGGCGCCGATGCGGCGAATGAACATCTCTGCCACGTCGTCGCGGGCTCTCACGCGCATCTGACGAACCAGTGCCAGGATCAGCGTGTAGCGCTTGGCGGGCAGCAAATCCTTCATGTCGCCCGCATCGAGCGCGGATGCCATGTCGGCCATGTGCTTGAGCTTGGTCGCCGGCACGCCGTCGAGCAGCGTGTCGCTGTCGGGCAAGGACTCCAGCCAGGTCAACTGGTCCAGCAGCAATTCCAGATGCTTGCGCGAGGCTTTTTTCGCAGACTTCTTGATCTGGTTGTACAGCGTGCGTCGGGCTGGAAGTTCGGCCATCAGCAGCCGATCAAGCCAGTTTCGCTGGGCCAGGGTCAGGCGTTGGGTGATCCGCTTGTGCAAGGCAGCCTCGGCGGTTGAATGCGCCTGCTCGGCTATTTCGTCGAGTGTTCGAAACACCGGCAGCTCGTAGCCCAGTCGCACCAACTCCTCGATCGTGATGTTGATGATGTCCGCGCGGGTCTCCACGATGCCGGCGGCGTCTTGGGCGATCCGGCTCGTCAGCTTCCTTGTTTGTTCATCGGTGTAGGGCTTGACACCGAGCAGTTCGCGTATCGCCTTGTGGTGGCGATACAGCGTGGCCAAGGACGCGAACTCGATCTTCTCGATCGGCGCCATGCCCAGGGTGGCGGAAACATGCTCGACGAGCTCGACAGGAATGACTTCGAGCGCCGGAAAGTGACGCAGGAACTCGAAGCATTTGAGCAGCACGAGCAAGGCCAGACGACGTTCCTGCGTCCGCGAATGCTGGTGGGCCCATTCGATCTCCTGGGGCCTCGGCGTGAACGACGACTGCAAATCCTTGAGCGTCAGCGTTCTAGGAAATCGAGGGTAAGCAGTACGTTCAATGCTCGCCATGGCGCAAAACTCCCACAAGGCAGGGTCGATCTGGACACGCAGCGTAGCCGATGGCGGTTACCGCGCACTGCGCCTCGGTGTCGCCCTTCTCTCAATTCGCCTCAGCCGCGCGCGGGGCCTTTCTCATATCGGCAGTCATGACCACCAGCGCGAGGCAGGCTGACAAACCCAGAATGGCGGAGAACCACAACGCTCCAGCGCCCCACCGTTCCACGGCGATGCCGAAAAGGAATGGCGCACTGGCTTGCACGATGCGCGCCGGCACCATCAGAAAACCTTGGCGCTGCCCGTAGCCATTGGCGCCGAAGATCAAGAGCGGAAGCGTCCCGATTGCGATGGTCAGGATACCGTTGCCCAAGCCGTGCAGCACAGCGAAGCCGGCGGCGGCCGAAGTACCGAACAGGCCGATGCAGAGCGCGCCCAGCGGATGAGCCAGCGTGGCTAAACGGGCCGACAACAGCGGATGCGCGCGCTTGAGAAAGGTGAACTCGATGACCCGGCCCACTACTTGGGCCGGTCCGACCAGGGCGGCGATACCCACCGCTGCGGCGAGTGTGGCGCCGCTGGCCAGCAGCAGCTGCGGCAAATGCGCAGCCATTGAGGTGCTGATGAACCAAGTCACGGCGAAGACGTAAGCCATCAGGACGGCGGCGCGGCGCTGTTGCGACACGGAAAGACCAAGTCCTTCTTCCTTGCCGGCGGCTGCCTGCGTGGAAGCCTCGGAATTGCCGGCGCGCGGCAGCAGGGCATTGAGCGGGATGCCGATGAGCAAGTGCAAGGTCGCCCATGAGACGCACGCCCCACGCCAGCCAACCGTTCCCTCCAGATAGGCAGACAAGGGCCATCCGATCGTGCTTGCAAAGCCGGCGAACAGGGTGATGCCAGTGATTGTTCGCCGCGCGTCGCGGCCGTGCAACCGCACCGCCGTCGCGAACGCCGCTTCGTAAAGTCCGCCGCCCATGGCAACGCCGATGACAGCCCACGCGATGAAAACGTGAGCCGCCTGCGTTGCCTGGCTCAAGCCCGCCAGCCCGGCCGCGAAGATCAGATTGCTGGCAATCAACACGGGGCGTCCGCCGAACCGATCGATGATTCGACCGGCATACGGCCCCACGCCCGCGGCGACAAGAAGCGCTACCGAAAAGGCACCGAAGACCATGGAGGTCGATATGCCGACATCTCGGCCCACAGCGCCTGCCAGCACCGCGAGAAGGTAGTACGAGGACGCCCAAGCCAAGGTCTGGGTCACGCCCAGCCTTACCGTTGTCATGCGACAGTGGCCAAACTAGATACTGCGCAGGTTGACTCGCTTCGACAGGGCTTCCGCACTCTCGCGGCGCTCGCTGTAGCGGTCGACCAGGTACTGAGCGCAATCGCGCGTGAGCAGCGTGAACTTCACCAGCTCTTCCATGACGTCGACCACGCGCTCGTAGTACGGTGAGGGTTTCATGCGGCCGTTCTCCTCGAATTCGAGGAAGGCCTTGGCCACCGACGACTGGTTGGGGATCGTGATCATGCGCATCCAGCGGCCGAGCACGCGCAGCTGGTTCACCGCGTTGAAGGACTGCGAGCCGCCCGACACCTCCATGACCGCGAGCGTCTTGCCCTGCGTGGGCCGAACGGAGCCCATTGCCAGCGGAATCCAATCGATCTGGGCTTTCATGATCCCGGTCATGGCGCCGTGACGTTCGGGCGAGGTCCAGACCATTCCCTCCGCCCACTGAGCGAGCTCGCGTAGCTCCACTACCTTGGGATGGTCGTCGGGTTCGGCGTCCGGCAACGGCAAGCCGCGAGGATCAAAGATCCGCGTCTCGGCGCCGAGCGCGCGAAGCAGTCGCGCTGCCTCCTCGGTCAGCAACCGGCTGTAGGACCGCTCGCGAACCGACCCATACAGCAACAGGATGCGCGGCGCATGGCTTGCGCGCTTTACCGACAGCAGCAGATCCGCATCGGGTTTTTCAAAGAGTTCAGGATCGACGTTCGGCAGTTCACGACTCATACCAACCCCGCGACGAGTTCACGACCTTCACCACTGCCAGCATGATCGGCACCTCAATCAGCACGCCGACCACGGTGGCCAGGGCCGCGCCCGAGTGAAAGCCGAACAGGCTGATGGCCGCGGCCACTGCCAGCTCGAAGAAATTGGACGCACCGATCAACGCAGACGGGCAGGCGATGCTGTGCTTCTCGCCGAGCTTTCGGTTGAGCCAGTAGGCCAGACCGGAATTCAGCACCACCTGGATCAGGATCGGCACCGCGAGCATGGCGATCACCAGCGGCTGCTTGATGATGGCTTCGCCCTGGAATGCGAACAGGAGAACGAGCGTCAGCAGGAGCGCCGCGATCGACCACGGGCCGATGCGATGCATGGCGCGTTCGAAAGCGGCCGGCCCGGCCTTCAGCAGTTGCTTCCTCAGCAGCTGCGCGAAGATCACCGGCAGCACGATGTAGAGCACCACCGACGTGATGAGCGTGTCCCACGGCACCGTGATGGCCGACAGGCCCAGCAGCAAGCCGACGATGGGGGCGAAGGCGAACACCATGATGGCGTCGTTCAAGGCGACCTGCGACAGCGTGAAGACAGGGTCGCCGCCTGTCAGACGGCTCCAGACGAACACCATCGCCGTGCAGGGTGCGGCAGCCAGCAGGATCAAGCCGGCCACGTAGCTGTCGAGTTGGTCGGCCGGTAGCGAACCGGCGAACACCTGGCGCACGAAGAACCATGCCAGGAAGGCCATGGAGAACGGCTTCACCGCCCAGTTGATGAACAGCGTCACGCCGATGCCGCGCCAGTGGTTTTTCACCTGTGCGAGGGCCGCAAAGTCGACCCGCAGCAGCATCGGGATGATCATCACCCAGATCAGCACGCCCACGGGGATGTTGACCTTGGCGACCTCGAGGCGGCCCACCGCCTGGAATGCCGCCGGGAACAGTTGCCCCAGCGCAATGCCGACGACGATGCAGAGGAAAACCCACACCGTCAGATAGCGCTCGAACACGCTCATGGGGGCCGCGCTGGCGCGCGGGCTTTCGATGACTGCGCTCACGGTTCAGCTCGCAGAGATGTTGCTCAGCCGCTCTTGCAGCTCGGCGTCGCTCATCGCGTCCGGATTGTCCAGCGCGAGCAGCTGCAGCATGCGATAGGAAATCGCCTGGCGCGTCAGCTCGAAAGCCTGGCGTTTGGCGTTGTCGCCACCTTCCGTGTTCGATGGGTCCGGATAGCCCCAATGCATCTTGACGCGCGTGCCCGGCCAGTAGGGGCAGGTCTCCTGCGCCGCACTGTCGCAGACCGTGATGACCACCTGCATCGGCGGCGTGGAGAATTCGTCCCAGCTCTTGCTGCGAAAGCCCTCGGTGTTCACGCCGGCCGCCTGCAGCACCTCGATGGCGAACGGGTTGATTCTTCCGCTGGGTGCGCTGCCGGCGCTGAACGCCTTCACGTCCTTGCCGAGCTTCTGGGCCCAGTGGTTGAGCATGCCCTCGGCCAGCACGCTGCGGGCGGAGTTGTGGGTGCAGAGGATCAGAACGTTGAGCGTCATTGCGCAGCCTTTTGAGCCTTGCCGATGTCGCGGATCTCGCGCTGGATGGCCATCGAGTCGAGCCGGGCCAGAGGCAATGCCAGCATCAACTCGATCCGGCGCTTCAACGTGAGCGCCGTGTCCATGAACTGGCGCTCGGTGGCCTCTTCCGATCCTTCGAAGGCTGCAGGGTCGGCCACGCCCCAGTGTGCGGTCATCGGCTGTCCTGGCCAGACCGGGCACATCTCGCCGGCAGCCTTGTCGCACACCGTCAGCACGAAATCCAAGGCGGGTGAATCTGGCTTCGCGAACTCGTCCCAGTTCTTGCTGCGGTAGCCCTCTGCAGGCAGGCGCAGCCTTTCCAGTGTGCGTAGCGCATGGGCGTTGACCTTGCCAGCCGGATGACTGCCCGCCGAGTAGGCCTTGAATCGCCCATCCCCCATGTAGTTGAGCAGGCCCTCGGCCATGATGGAGCGCGCAGAGTTGCCCGTGCAGATGAAGAGCACGTTGTAGGTTTTGTCAGCCATGACGGTGTATTTCGGTTGGGGATGTCGGAGTGATTTCTTTGAACATGCAAACTGCCGTGGACGGGCACAGGCTCTTGAACTCGCTGCTGGCCTGGACGGAAGCCGGCAACGCCGTGCGGTCGCAGCGCTCGAAACCTCGCGTCTCGAAGAATGGCTCTGCCGTGGTGGTCAAGATGCAGAGGCGATTCACGCCTTTCGATGCAGCGAAGGCTTCCATGGTCTGCAGGGCTTGGTCGCCGACACCATTGCCCCGAGCGTCGGCGCGTACGGCCAGCGAGCGCAGCAGCGCGGTCTCGCCGAACCGTTCCAGGCCGACGCAGGCAAGAATCCCTTCGTCGCCAGCGCGGCTCACGAAGAAGGCCTCCATGTGCTGTTCCTGCAGGTCGGATTCGGGTAGGTCTGCCTCCCGAAGAAGGGAGCGGACGGGCGTCAACAAGGCCGCCTCCGCGCGAACGAACAGGGATTTCACCAACGATTCAGACGGCGCTTTGGACATGGCGCAGCCCTCAGCAGCAGGCGCCAGTGGCTTTGCCGGTAGCGTTCACGGGGATGCCGCGAATCGCGCCGGTGCCGCAGCACGCCGTCTCAGGCTTGGCCACGGGTTTCTGTTGACCGTAGACCGTCACCGCGTTGTCCAAAGTCTGGAAGTGTTCCCACGCGATGCCCTGCGGGTCGGTGACCCAGTGCTTTTCGCTGCGCGCGTAGCAGCACACCGTTTCACCCTCATCGAGCAGGGTCCGGTCGGCGGCCAGGCCGCGGGTCTTCAACTCGGCGAGTTCAGCCTCGTCCTCTGCCTGGATGCCCAGGTGGTCAACGCCTTTGCCATGCCCCACCGTGGAGATCGCGAAGTTGACGCGCGGATCGTCGAGCATCCATTTCGCATAGTCGGCCTCGACACGCGCCGGCGGCGATGCGAACAGGTTGGAATAGAAGGCGATGCTCTTGGTCAGGTCATCGACGTGCAAGTGAACATGGAAACGCTTCATGGGTTCTCCTTCAACATTCGCAAGCAGTGGAGCTGTCGACGAGGCAAGCCTCGCCCTGACAGCAGTTCGCCGTGAGGTAGCCGAGTAGCGCATTCATCTGCTCGAACACCGCGCGATAGATCAGGTTGCGGCCGTCGCGCTCCTGGCTAACCAGGTTGGCGTGCGTCAACTCCTTAAGGTGGAACGAGAGGCTGGTCGACGGCACGCCAAGCTGCTCGACCAGCACGCCTGGCGTGAGACCGGTCGGACCAGCGACGACAAGCGCCCGAAAAACCTGCAGGCGGACGGGCTGCGCGAGTGCGGCCAAGGCTTGAATGACATTTTTTTCTTCCATGCTTCAATAATAATTGAATTATGGAAAGAGTTCAACGAATTTTGAATCAACACGGCTGCCTACCGGAGTTCAAAGAGACGGGTGTTGGCGCCGACCGAAAACTGAGCCACTTTTGAGGGTAGTGCCGACCCAAAACTGAGCCAGGTGAACAACTTAATCTGCTGCTTTTTTGTGCAGCAGAGGACAAGGAGTGATCACCATGGACATGATTGGCAGGATCCGGCATTTGTATGCCCGCAAGAACAAATCGGAGCGCGAGATATCGCGCATGACAGGGCTATCGCGCAACACGGTGGCGAAGTGGCTGCACGGCGAGGTGGACGGCCCACCGAGGTACCGCCGCAGCGAACAGCCCAACAAACTGACGGCGTTTCATGACGCGCTCATGCTGGCCTTGAAGGCCGATGCACGGCGGCCCAAACACGAGCGGCGCACGGCCAAGGCGCTGTACGCCGAGATCAGGCAAGCGGGCTACGAAGGGGGTTACACGCGGGTGACCGACTTCATCCGGGCGTGGCGCCAGAGCGAGGGTCAGGGGGCGGCCGTCAATGCCTTCGTGCCGCTGGCCTTCGAGCTGGGAGAGGCTTTCCAGTTCGACTGGAGCGAGGAAGGCATGGTGATCGGCGGCATCTACTACCGGGTGCAGGTCTCGCATATGAAGCTGTGTGCTTCGCGGGCCTTCTGGCTGGTGGCGTACCCCAGCCAGGGTCACGAGATGCTGTTCGATGCCCACACCCGATCGTTCGCCGCGCTGGGCGGCGTGGCACGCCGGGGCATCTACGACAACATGAAGACCGCTGTAGACAAGGTCAAGAAGGGCAAGGGACGCATCGTCAACGAGCGCTTTGCCACCATGTGCGCGCACTACCTCTATGACCCGGACTTCTGCAACGTGGCCAGCGGCTGGGAGAAAGGGGTGGTGGAGAAGAACGTGCAGGACAGCCGCCGACGCATCTGGATCGACGCGGCGCAGATCAAGTTCGGCAGCTTCACCGAACTCAACGCCTGGCTGGGCCAGCGCTGCCGCGCGTTGTGGGACGAGGTACGCCACCCCGAGCACAAGCAGTTCAGCGTGTCGGAGATGCTCGAACACGAGCGGGCGCACCTCATGCCCATGCCGCTGCCCTTCGACGGCTACGTCGAGAAACCCGCGCGGGTTTCCAGCACCTGCCTGGTGTCTGTGGCGCGCAACCGGTATTCGGTGCCGTGCGAACGCGTGGGCCAGATGGTGAGCACGCGGCTGTACCCGGGCCGCGTGGTCATCGTGGCCGATGATGAGGTCATCGCCCGCCACGAACGTCTGAGCAACGCGGGCGAGACCCGGTACGACTGGCAGCACTACATCCCGCTGCTGCAGAGAAAGCCCGGGGCGCTGAGAAACGGAGCGCCCTTTGCGGACATGCCCGAGCCACTGCAGCGGCTGCGCCGCGGGCTATTGCGTAACCCGGGAGGCGACCGGGTGATGGCGCAAGTGCTGGCGATTGTGCTTGGCGCCGGTCTGGACGCGGTGCTGGTGGCCATCGAGCTGGCGCTGGAGAGCGGTGCGCCAGGCAAGGTGAGCGTGGAGCATGTGGTCAACGTGCTGAGCCGGCTCAACGCGCAGCCGGCACCTCCCACGGCGGCCACACGGCTGAAGGTGACAACGCCACCGCTGGCAAACACGGCCCGCTACGACAGCCTTCGGGCCGACACCGCGGACAGTGCCGTGGGCGCCACCACCGAAGGAGCCCGCCATGAAGACTGATGTGCTGGTCGAACTCAAGGCGCTGCGCCTGCACGGCATGGCCGGTGCCTGGGCTGATCTGGTCGAGCAAGGCGGTGGCGATGGCGGCGGCCTGGGCATCGAGACCTCGCGCTGGCTGATCGAGCACCTGCTGCAGGCCGAGGGCACGGACCGGGCGATGCGCTCGATCAGCCACCAGATGCACGCGGCGAAGTTCCCGGTGCACCGGGACATGGCGGGCTTTGACTTCTCGGTCTCGCCGGTGGACCGAAAGCTCGTCACCACGCTGGCCGGCACTGCCTTTACCGACGAGGCGCACAACGTGGTGCTGGTGGGCGGCCCGGGCACGGGCAAGACCCATCTGGCCACTGCCATCGGCGTCTCGGGCATCACCCGCCATGGCAAGCGGGTGCGGTTCTACTCCACGGTCGATCTGGTTAACGCACTGGAGCAGGAGAAGGCGCAGGGCAAGGCCGGTCGCATCGCCACCAGCTTGCTGCGCATGGACCTGATCATCCTGGACGAGCTGGGTTATCTGCCGTTCAGCCAGGCCGGCGGGGCGCTGCTGTTCCACCTGCTGAGCAAGCTGTACGAACACACCAGCGTGATGATCACGACCAACCTGGACTTCGCCGAATGGTCCAGCGTGTTCGGCGACGCGAAGATGACCACCGCGCTGCTGGACCGTCTCACGCACCACTGCCACATCGTGGAGACGGGCAACGAGTCGATCCGGTTCAGCCGCAGCACGGCCGCTGCGAAGAAGCGGATCAAGGCCCGGGAACAGGACCGAAAGAGTGCCTCAACGCAGGCTGAGCCCGACCCATTCTGAGCAGGCACCGCGCAGGGCAAGCCGCTACGGGCTACGCCCTTCGCGGCTTGCCCAGCGCCTTCAACACATCAGCAAGGAGATCAGCAAACCAGGATAGCACCTACACTTATCCACAGCCGACCCTTGAAACGTCGGCTTCCACCCCTGGCTCAATATTCAGTCGGCACGGTGGCTCAGATTTGGATCGGCGCCGACACACAGGTAGGCTGCGAGTGCAACGGAGACAGCGGCAAGGGCACCGAGCGCGAGGAAGCTCACCGTCAGCCCGGCCTTGGCGCCAAGCCAGCCAGCCAGCGGATAGGTGATGAGCCAGCACGCATGCGAGAGCGCAAACTGCGCCGCGAAGAGCGCGGGCCGGTCTTCCGAATGTGCGGACCTGCGAAGCAAGCGACCGGACGGCGTTTGGGCCAAGGAGTACCCAAGACCCAGAACAAACCACAGGGGAAGGAGCGCAGCGAACCATTTCGCAGCGATAAACCCGACAAACAGGCCAAGGGCAAGCAGCGCCGCACCGCTCAACATCACAGGCCGTTCGGGAAGCCGTTCGAGGAGCTTGGGCAGCAAAAGCGCGACCAGCATGGACCCCGCGCCGAACATCGCCAGCGCAGCAGCTGTGGCGGTCTGCGTGAGGCCAAAGTCCGACTGCACCAGAACAACCGTGTTCACGATGACCATCGCGCTGGCCGAGGCCACCGCCAGATTCAGCGCGAGCAGGCCTTTGAGCCGTGGCGTTGCAAGGTAGATGCGCAGCCCGCGTGTCGTGCGCTCGTAGATTCCTCGCTTGGGAGGCATCTTGGCTTTTGGCAAGACAGCGGACACGACCAGCGCCGCCGAGGCAACGAATCCTACGACTGTGCCGCCGAACAAGGCGTGGTAGCTCACGACGCTCAAGAGCAATGCCGCAAGTGCCGGGCTGACCAGGCTTTCCATGTCATACGCCAGCCGGGACAAGGACAGCGCACGCGTGTACTGGTCCTCGTCTGGCAGCACATCCGGAATCGTCGCCTGGAACGTGGGTGTGAACGCGGCCGAGGCCGACTGCAGCACGAAGATCAGGATGTAGATCTGCCAGATCTGCGTGATGAACGGCAGGGTCAGTGCGACGCCCGCGCGGATGAGGTCAAGCGCGACAAGCACGGCACGGCGGGGAAGGCGCTCAGCGAACGCCGATGCGATGGGCGCGACGCCGATGTACGCCGCCATCTTGATGGCCAGCGCGGTCCCGAGGACCGCCCCCGCCTCGGCGCCAGCCAGATCGAACGCAAGCAGGCCCAGCGCAACTGTCGCAAGGCCGGTGCCGAGCAACGCGATCACCTGGGCGAAAAAGAGATGCCGGTATGTTGTGTTTCGGAGCACATCGAGCATGAGAAACTCCTTTCTTGAACGGCTTATGGACTTGACGCAGCTCGCGGAGCAACGTCACCGGAACAGCTGCGGAATCGGATATACACAGTGTCCCCCGCATGAAAGCGAGGGTGCGGGGGCAAGGTCACGATGCGCCTTCTCAGGTGGCCGAAGTCCGCATAGGAGACCAGCGCGAACTGCCCCGACAGGAGCTGGACGGCAGACGCATCGCGCCGGCAGTCGCTCAGCGCGGTGCCTTGCAGACGCGCAGCGGAGTCGACCTCCTCGACGGTAGCCTTGCGCCAGCCATCGTTGAATGCATACCTGCCTTCATAGACGGTGGCGCACCCCAGACACCATTGCAGCAAGTCCCACTGCCAGAAGCATCGGGGTGCGGGGGCAAGAGCGTCCGGACCGCATGGTGCTTCGCTCGGCTCTTTACTTGCCCGAGAAGTTCGAGGCGATGTAGTTGCCCGGCAGGCTCATGAAGACGTAGAGCGTGTTCTTGGCGGCGTCCGTCACAGACGCGTTCTTGAAGCTCACCTTCCACTCCTTGCCCTTCTTGCCGTCGATCTGTTCGGTCTTGTCGACCTGTGCCGCTTCCCAGCTCTTCTCCAGCTTTCCGCTGCTGACCAAGGCAGCCTTGCGCTGGGATGCGCAGTCGACCACCACTTTCTCCGAGGCAGGCGTGTTGCCGTGAAAGTGGCAGCTCGAGCCTTCGGCGGCCGAGACGGATCCGGCGGCAGCGAGAGCCAGCAGCGAGACCGCGGCGATTGCAAACTTCTTCATTGATTACATCCTTTCGTGATGAGATTTAGTCGAGGGAATCCCTGCCAGGATCGGCAGTCTTTCCAATCTCCATGTCCTCGTGCGCATGGTTGTGCTCTTCGGCAGGGAAACGGAAACTGTTGGGGTCGGAGTCGTGCTGGTAGCCGTGCAACTGCATGAGCAGCAGCAGCACGCCAGCGAAGACCAACCCAAGATTTGCGGCATAGCTGAACCGCTTGAACGAGGGGCGATGGCGCCACAGCGACAGCAGCGCGACCATCACGGCCAGTGCCGCAATCTGACCGATCTCCACGCCGAGGTTGAAGCTCAGGATGCGGATCAGCATCGAGGTGCTGTCGTCGCCGAGCGGCAGTTGCTGCAGCCGGGTGGACAGACCAAAGCCGTGCAACAGGCCGAAGCCGAAGACCGCAGCCAGCAGGTTCGGCGACTTCATGTCGAAGTACTTCTGGAAGCCGCCGTTGTTGTCGAAGCCCTTGTAGATCACGCTGATCGCGATGATGGCGTCCACCAGGTAGTAGTTCCAGGTGATCTTGAAGAACGTGGCGAATACCAGCGTGATGCAGTGGCCGATCGTGAACACTGTGACGAACTTGGCGACGTCCTTGAAGTTGGACAGGAAGAACACCACGCCGAAGAGGAAAAGCAGGTGGTCATAGCCCGTGAGCATGTGCGTGACGCCGAGTCCGACGTACTGCAGGTAGCCGCCACTGAGCATGCGCTGGCGGTCCGCTTCGGAGATGCCGTGGGCCAAGGCGTCAAAAGGCAGGCCGATGGCAATGGCCAGGGCCGCGAGGGCCAGTAGAACGAATCTGCGCTGGGAAAACATCAAAGGGCTTTCGTCAAAAAAAGAAATGGAAGAATGAGATGGACAGAACTGGATCAGGGGGAAAACCGCCTGACCTATTCGAGCGAGAGGTCCCAGATCAGATGCGAGTCCACGAGAAGTCGATAGTTAGCGCGCAGCGCTTCCGCGCGCGCTTCGAGTGCGGCGCGTGAGGCGTCAAGAAACTGGCGACGCGCAAGCAGCAAGGCCTGCAGGTCCGCTTCGCCGAGCGAGTACGCGCGCTGGGTCAATCGGGCGCTGTCGCCCGTCGCCTTCGCGCCTTGTTCGGCGATACGCCAGCGAGCGAGATTGCCCGTCGCATCCGCATAGGTTTCCGCAACAGCGGTTTCCAGTTCGCGTCGCTGTCGGTCGACCGTCGCGCGTGCCGCTTCTGCTTCCTGAAGCGCCTGACGCATGCGTTCGTGGCGATAGGTGCCGCTCAGCGGGATGGTGACGCTCAGCCCCACGATGCGCTCCTGGCGGAACGACTCGGATGCCGCGAACACGCCGACGGTCGGATCGGGTACCCGATCAGCCGAGGCGCGCGACGCGGTCAACTCGGCCTTGCGCAAGTTGCCCTCCGCGATGCGAAGGGGGTCAGAAGCCTCGGTCACACGTTGCAACCATTGCGCCTCGGATTCAGACGGCGGCTGCGGTTCCCCCAGTGATTGGGGCGGCAGCTGCGCGCCGGGGAAGCGAACACGCAACTTCGCCAGTGCCTTCGCCAGGTTCGACGAGGCCAGGCTCGCCTGGCGTTCGACTTCTGCAGCGTCGGCCATCGCCACGTTGACATCGAGCGCAGCGGCATCGCCGGCTTTCCTACGGCTCTCCACCGCACGCAGATTGGCTTGCGCGAACGATTGCTGCTCCTGGTAGAGCCGTTGCGCCTGGGTCGCGGACAGTCCATCGATCCAGAGGTCGAGCAACGACCGTGCAGCCTCGTGAATGGCCTCTCCGACGCGGGCCTGCGCCGTGGTCTTTTCGTTCTCACCCAGCTTCTGGTCGATGTCGGCCTTGCCGTTGATCCGGAATGGGCGCTCCAGTTGAACGTTCCACTCCTTGGAGGCCGGCCCGCCCGTGTCGTAGCTGCGGCGTTGCATGGTTACGCGCGTCGACCATTCATGCGAGCCCGCCGCGAGCATGTTGGCGCCGTGGCCCGCTGCGAGCAGCGCGCTGCGGGCTTCCTGCACGGCGGGGTCCTGCTCGATCCATTGCCGCGCCAGCGGGGTCGGTGGCAGGTCGGGCGGTGTCTGCCTGTTCTCGGCAAGCACCGGCAGGGCCCAGGCGATCAGGGCGATCCCGGTCCACAACTTCATTTGATTTCTCCATCGATGGCCACGGGCGATGCCCAGTAGCGAATGCCGACACCGGCAAAGTTTTTGCGGATGCGTTCGATCAGTGCGCTCAAGGCGTCCTCGCCCATCAGCACTTGAACCAGCACGGCCTGGCTGCGGCCCATGACCTGCTCCCGGGTGCTCAAGCCCGCATGGCTTGCGCTGTGACTATGGACGTGGCTGCTGGTGAAGACGTCGCTGTCTTCGCTTTCCAGGAGCAAGTCGAGGAGCGCTTCCGCGGCCGTTGGCGGGCACACAAGGCTCAGGCAGTACTTAGACATGGCTCACCTCTGGTTCCGGGTCGTTCTTCCTGTCGCCTTCCTCGTGCTCGCTGCGGGGGTACGCGAAGCGCAGGTACAGCAGCGGCAGGAGAATGAGGGTCAGGGCTGTGGCCGTGATCAAGCCGCCGATCACCACGATCGCCAGCGGGCGCTGGATCTCGGAGCCCGGCCCGCTGGTGAAGAGCAGCGGCACCAGGCTGAAGGCGGTGATCGCCGCCGTCATCAGCACCGGCCGCAGCCGCCGGCGGGCGCCCTGTGTGACGCAGGTGACCAGGTCATGCCCTTCGGCGCGCAGCTGGTTGAAGTAGCTCACGAGCACCACGCCGTTGAGCACCGCGATGCCCAGCAGCGCGATGAAGCCGACCGAGGCCGGCACCGACAGGTACTCCCCGGTGACCCAGAGCCCGACGATGCCGCCCACGAGTGCGAAAGGAATGTTGCTGAGCACAAGCAGGGCCTGGCGCACCGAGCCGAAGGTCGTGAACAGGATCAGGAAGATGAAGCCGATCGCCAGCGGCACCACGAGGGTGAGCCGTGCCGCAGCACGTTGCTGGTTCTCGAACTGACCGCCCCAACTGATGCGATAGCCCGTGGGCAGCTTGACCTCGGCGGCGATCTTGGCCCTTGCCTCCTCGACGAAGCCGACCAAGTCGCGCCCGGTGACGTTGGCGATCACCACGCTGTAGCGACTGCCCATCTCGCGGTCGATCTTCACAGGGCCGCTCTCGCGCGTCAGCGTGGCCAGTGTTTCCAGCGGCACGCTCTGGCCATCCGATGTGGTGATGCGCAGGGCTGCGAACTCCGCCGGCGAGATCTTCACGCTGTCCGGTCCCCGCAACACGATCGGGATACGCCGGTTGCCGTCGATGACGGTGCCGGCTCGTTGTCCCTCGATCTGGGCGCGCAGTGCATCCTGCACGTCTTCCACCGATAGGCCGTAGCGCCCTGCGCTCAGGCGGTCCACCACCACCCGCAGGTATTGCACGCCATCGTTCTCGACGGTGTAGACGTCCTGGTTGCCCGGCACCGTCTTCATCAGCGTCTCGATCTGGGCGGCGAGTTCGTTCAGCTTGCCGAGTTCGGTTCCGAAGATCTTGATGGCCAGGTCGCCGCGCACGCCGATGATCATCTCGGACACGCGCATGTCGATCGGCTGGGTGAAGCTGTAGCTGATACCCGGCATCTGGTCGAGCACCTCCCGGATCCGGGCGATCAATGCTTCCTTGTTGGCCAGCTTCCATTCCTCGCGCGGCTTGAGCACGAGGAAGGTGTCGGTTTGGTTCAGGCCCATCGGATCCAGCCCGATCTCGTCGGAGCCGGCCCGCGCCACCACGCCGGTGATCTCCGGGATTTGGCTCATGAGGGCCTGGTGGATCTTCAGGTCGAGCGCCGCCGTCTCCTCCAGGCTGACCGACGGCAGCTTCTCGATGCCGACGATGATGTCGCCTTCGTCCATTTCGGGGAGAAAGGTCTTCCCCACCTGGGTGTAGATGCCGGCCGCCGCCACGAGAAGCAACGCCGCCGCTACAAAGACAATGCGTTGCTTCTTCAGGGCCCATGCGAGCACCGGCTCGTAGACCTTGAGCAGCTTGCGTGGCAGCCAGGGATCCTCGTGTGCCACCTTCTTCAGAAGGAAGGAGGCCAGCACCGGGATCACCGTGAGCGACAGCACCAGTGAACTGATCAGCGCGAAAACGATGGTCATCGCGACCGGGACGAAGTACTTGCCTTCCAGGCCCTGCAGGGTAAGTAGTGGCAGGAACACCGTGATGATGATCAGGATGCCCGCAGACACTGGAACCGACACCTCGCGGACCGCGCGCAGCACGATGTGCAGACGCGGTAGTTTTTTCTTGGAGCCTTCCTGCTCCAGGTGCTGGACGATGTTCTCGACCACCACCACGGCGGCGTCGACGAGCATGCCGAGCGCGATCGCCAGCCCCCGAGGCTCATGAGGTTCGCTGACATGCCGACCGAACGCATCAGGATGAATGTGCTCAGTGCGGACAATGGCAGGATCACGGCGACCGCCACGGCGGCGCGCACGTTGCCGAGGAACGCGCCAAGCAATACCAGCACGATGACGGTTGCCTCGATGAGTGCCGTCGACACCGTGCCGACGGCCTTTTTCACGAGTTCGGCTCGGTTGTAGAAGGGCTTGATCTCCACGCCCGCCGGCAGCGTCGGTTTCAGGTCTTCGAGCTTCTGCGTGACGCCTTCGACCACTTTCTGGGCATTGGCGCCGGCCAGGCCGAGCACCAGGCCCTCGACCGCTTCGGCCTTGCCATCCTTGGTCACGACGCCATAGCGCGTGACACTGCCGTCGCGCACCTGCGCCACGTCGCCTAGCCGCGCCAAGTTGCCGTCCTTACGGCTGACCACGATCGAGCGCAGGTCTTCTGCGGTCTTGATGTTCCCTTCACTGCGCACGAGCAGCACTTCGCCGCCTTCGCCGAGCCGGCCTGCGCCGTCGTTGCGGTTGTTGGCTTCGATGGCGCTCTTGAGCTGCGCCGTAGACACGCCAAGCGCCGCGAGCTTGACGGGGTCCGGCACCACCTCGAAGCTGTGGACCTTGCCGCCCAAGGCGTTCACGTCCGCCACGCCCGGCACCGCGCGCAGCGCCGGCCGGATGACCCAGTCGAGCAGAGTACGGCGCTCCTCGAGCGTCATGCCGTCCGCTTCGATCGTGAACATGTACATCTCGCCCAACGGCGTGGTGACAGGCGCCATGCCGCCGCTGATGCCGGAAGGCAGGTCGCCCGCGATGTTCGCCAGGCGCTCCGACACTTGCTGGCGGGCCCAATAGATGTCGGTGCCGTCCTCGAAGTCGACAGTGACATCCACCAGGCCGTACTTGGACACCGAGCGCAGCATGCGCTGGCGAGGAATGCCGAGCATTTCGACCTCGATCGGACCGGCGATGCGGCTTTCGATTTCTTCGGGCGTCATGCCGGGGGCCTTCATGATCACCTTCACCTGCGTGCTGGACACATCGGGGAAGGCATCGATCGGCAGGTTGCGGAAGGCGTACCAGCCAAAGCCCGCAAGCAGAGCGGTCGCGAGCAGCACGAACAGGCGCTGCGACAGCGCGAACTGAACAAGGCGGTTGAGCATGTCAGTTGCTTCCGCTCTTGCCGAGCCATGCTGCCTTCAGTGCGATCACGGAGCCGGTCGCCACCTGCTGGCCGGCGCGCAGGTTGCCCGTGACCTGGACCGACTGGCCCGCGCTGGAGATGACATTGACCAGCTGTGCGACGAAGCCCTTTTCGGTTCGGACGAACACGTAGGCCTTGTCGTCCTGGCGGGCAATCGCTGGCAGGGCAGCGCCCAGCCGGCGGTGTTCTCCGCGAACGGCACCTTGACCTGCACGACTTCGCCCGGACGCAGAAGCTCGCCGCCGCCCACCACCCGGGCGCGCAGCGTGACTGTCTGGTTGTCGCTCACCGTGGCGCCGACTGACATCGGCGTCGCACTGGCTTCGCGTCCGACCACCGTGATCGAGCCGGCGGTCTTGCTCGAGAGGGCCTGCTGCTGACGGTCGGATGGGATCTGGACCTCGAGCCAGAGCTGCGCCGTGTTGACCAGGCGCAGCAGGGAGTCCGAGCCTTGTACACGCTGCCCGGCTTTCACATCAAGGCCGACCACCGTCCCGGCGCTTTTCGCTCGCACGACGAGGCCATCCTGCAGGTTGCCAGCGTCGCCCATTTTCCGAATGGCTGCGGGATCGACTCCGGCGAGGCGCAAGGAGGCTTCGGCAAACCGCAGGCGGGCCGCGGCTTCCTGGTTGGCGGCATTGGCTTCCTGGACACGCCGCTCCGGAATGATCCCCTCGGAGAAGAGCTGTCGCTCGCGTGCGGCCGTCTGGCCGGTCAGCCTGGCCTTGCTGGCCGCCTCCAGCAGCTTGAGCTGCAGGTCGCCATACTCCGGGCTGCTCAGGCGCAGCAGCGGTTGACCAGCCTTGACGGGCTGCTGCTCGTCGACGAGGAGTTCTTCGACCCGTCCACCGAACGGGGCACTGATGACCTGATTGCCGCTGGGGGGCACCACCACGCGGGCGGGATAGGCCATGCCGTTGATCGCCGATGGCTTTTCCAGCGGCGCAAGCGTGATGCCGAGTGCCTGCATCTGTGCAGCGGACACCGGGAATTCGGCGTTCGATGGCGTCGCCGCAACGGCGCTGGCCACCATGAGAAAACTGGACACGCAGCCGAGCACCGCACGGCGAGCGAGCAAATAGGACATAGAAACTCCACGAGAAAGCGATCCCGTCGCGCAGTCGGGCGACGAGGAGAAGGCAGCGCGCTATGGCGCCGCCAGGGCTTCAACCGTGGAGTTGGGGCGGCGCGCGGCCGTCAGGAGGAACGGTTCGGAACAGCGGGATGGGCACCCGCTCTCGACCAGGGCGCCAGCGCGCGAGCGCTTCGGCCACGGGCTGCGTGATGAGCCCGAACAAAACGAACAGCGGCACAAGCGCCAGAAGCTTCGGCGCGGAGTCCGGACTGGCGAGCTGGATCGGGGCACCTTGAAGCGCCGACAACGAGTGCCCGCCCCCGTGGTCTGCATCGTCCGAGTCGACATGCAGCGAAAGCTCATCGGCTTGAGGCGCTTGCTCGAAGGACGAGTGGCCCGCATCGAGCTGGCCGGCGTGGCTCGAGTAGCCCTCGGGGCCGCTTTCGTGGTGATGCGCGTGGAATGGCGAACTGATCAGGTCCATGGCGATGACCAGCACCAGCAACCAGCGCACGAGCAGCATCAGCCTGGCCTTGGCGGGGGCGATCGACCTCGACAATTGGGCGGTGTTCGCGCTCACAGGTACTTCGTGATGTCTTTGAAGTCGGCGATGGCCTTCCCGAAGTCGCGGGGCGACGCTGCGACTTCCTCGAGGCAGTGGTCTAGGTGATCGTGGATCAGCAGTTTCTTGGCTGCGCTGACTGCTTTTTCGACCGCGTGCAACTGCTGTGCGATGTCTGCGCAGTCGCGCCCGCTCACCATCATCTCGATGACGTTTTGCAGGTGCCCGTCCGCGCGCTTCAGGCGCTTGACGAGATCAGGGTGACTTTGGTGGAGGTGTTCGCCGTGCACCACCGTATCCTATCAGGGGGGATACGAAACGGTCGAAATAGGCACGCGTTGCGAAGGGGGATTGGTCGCGTCGAGAGACCACTTCGCATCACCCCTTGCCAGTAAGACGCACACGGTCCCGACTACTTCATGGCGTGCGCCAGTCAACCCGATGCCCGGCCGCCGTCGCATCGTGACGAGCATCGTCTTCGGTGTGCAAATAGATACTGGTTGTGCTGATGTTGGCGTGACCCAAGTTGTCGCGGACCACTTTCAGGTCAACTTTTTCGCTCAGATGGCTTCCTGCGGTGTGCCGAATCCAGTGCGTAGAGGCCTGCTCGAGGTGGGTTGCTGCAGCCTCGAAGTCGGGGCCACGCCCCCGCAGTGCGGCCGCAGCTGCGTGCATCACCCCCTTGACGAGCTCGTGAATGGCGCTTCGCGCCATCGGCCTGATCGGGGCAATCAGAGTCATCACCAATGGCGTGTCTTCGCCTTCCTGCGGGAGCGGGCTTAAAGCGTGGACCTTGCGGTAGCGCATCAATTCGGTCATCAATTCGCCCGTGGCTGGCACCAGGCGGGTCTTGCTGCCTTTGCCAGTGATTTCGAGCCACCAGCGCTCGCGTCCATCGGCGCCGCGCCGGCTGAAGAATCCGCCCATGCTGGCGTCGCAGATCTCGGACACGCGCAGCCCGCCGATGTAGAGCAATGAAAACAGCCATCGACAGCGCGATGCGTGTAGCTTTTCACGTTCACTGCTCACGGGCATCGCTTCGATCGCGGCCTTCACCAGGTTCCAGTGTTCTTCTGGCAGAAAGCGACTCACACGAGGTGCAGCCTGCCGGCGCTTGCGCCGGCTCAGCGCCAACGGATTGCCTGCCAGGTATCCGGCCTCCACAAGCCACGAGAACATGGCGTTGAGGATCGACAGCGCCTGGCGCAGGCTCGAAGGCCCCAGCGGGCCGGCAAGCGGTCGCCAGCGTGACGAGTTGCGCCCCGGCTTCTGACCCGGCTCCATGACCCAGCGCTCGGCGGGCTGCGGATCAGCGAGGAAACGCTGGTAGAGCAGCAGATCCTCGTGCGTGAGGTCTGAGAGGGCCGCGCCGCGCTGCAGGACGCACCACAACATGAGGCGTTCGACTTCCTTGCGATAGCTGGCGAGCGTGGCGGGTGAATCGGCGTAGCGGGCCAGCCAAGCCAGAACAGCCGAGCGGTCATCGGCCGCGGCCAACTGTGATCGCGAACTGGCGCGATTGCGGCCACGGCTGCCGTCCAGGTGGGCCGGCACCATCATTTGATCCAGGCTGACGAGGGCATTCATGCGGACCTACGCAAAAAAGGAGAACATCACCAAGAGTATGGACATTAGAAGGATTATGTCCATAGATAGGCAGTTAATTCAATATATTTAACGTATTACGTTGTATTATTTATTTATGAACACCGAAATTGAACTCCAGAGCGACATTGAAACCCTCCGGGGGCGATTTACGGAAACGAAAGACCTCTATCGCGAGGTTTGCGCGTTGCTGTTCTTCCGCTATGGAATCACTCCCACGGCCAGCAAGCTGTACCAGTTCGTGCGTAAGGGCTCGATGAGCGCGCCGGCCGAGGCGCTGGCCAAGTTCTGGGAGGACCTGCGCAGCAAGGCGCGCGTCGAAATCGACCATCCGGATCTGCCGCCCGAAATCAAGACGAGTGCAGCGGACGCCATCGCCGATCTATGGCGGCAGGCCACGGCGACCGCGCGCCACGAACTCGCGGCGCTGCGCCTGGAGGACCAGGCCGCGGTCGAGCAGGCACGGGGAGAGGAGACACAGGCTCGCCAGGCGGCGGCGGAGGCGCTGGCCAGCGCCGAAACCCTGCGTCCACAGCTGAGCGCCGCGCAGGAATCGCTTCAGCAACGGCAAACGGACCTGGAGGCGGAAAGGCGCGCCCATGCCGGCGCCGTGGCCCGGCTGCAGGAGTTGCAACGCCATCTTGAGGAAGCGCGCAATCAGCTGGAGCGGGTTCGCTCGGATTTCAGCGCCGAGTTGGCCAAGGCACGGGAGGCCGTGGACGTGGCGAACGCTCGTTCGGATGCTGCCGAGCGGCGCGCGCTGCTGGAGATCGACCAGGAACGTCAGGCCCGGATCAAGGCCGACAAGCAACTCGAGGCGCTGCGTGGCCAATTGGCGCAGGCCGAAGGCCGCCATCGCGAGAGCTTGCTGGCGCAGGCCGACGCCGTCACGCGGCTGCAGGTCAAGGCCGATGCAGCCGAGGTGTCGCAACGAGAACTGACGGCCAGCAATCGCGGCCTTGTCGATGATCTTCAGGCGACGCGCGAACGGCTCGCCGTGGCTCAACAAGAAGCAACGCAGTTCAAAGCCGAAACGCAGACGCTGCGTGCACTGCTGGAGCGACTCTCGCCGGTAGAACAGGTGCCGCCGCGGGGCGCACTGGCATCGAAGACCGTCAAGAGCGGCGCGCGAAAAGCACGATAGCGCGGTGAATGCTATGTGCGCGGCAGCGTCCCGAACTCATGGATCGGCAGCAGCGGCCGCCTTGCGCAGGGCGCGCAGTTCCAGGCGCGCAGATTCGCGGATTTCTTCCCGGTCCAGTTCGACTGCGGTGTCGTCGACCCAGGTTTCCCAGAGGCTTTCGAGCCAGGCCTGCCGGGTGCTGAACGCTTCGACTGCGTAGTCGAGCCAACTGGCGTACCCGGTGGGCGGTGGTAGCGGCTTTTGAATGGTGAAGAGCGTTCTCCTTGGTGACGCAGTGCAATGCTGGGATCATCCGATACGGGACCGGCATCTGACAAGTCGAGTCAGAGCGATCGGGCCTGTGTGATAGACCGATAACGAGGAAGCACGCAATGATCGGCTGGTGGATAGTTGTGGCGGCTCAGACGCCCGAGGAACGCGACCGGGCAATCGATACCAAGCCGGCAGTGCTGGCGAATTGGGAGGTTGGACCAGGCGGAATCGAGTGGCTGCATCAACTCGTCAAAGCGGGCAGAGCCAGCCAGTTGTCCTTCAGCGGCTACCCGAACCGCTACACCGCCAAAGCGGCTAATGTGCTGCCGCTGCTTGCCGGCGGTCCGCCTGCACACCGAGGTCCCCCGATCATCGGAGACGACTACGTCATGCCGGCGAACTGGAAGGGCAACGTGATCTTCCATCAAGACAAGATCGAAGCCTGTCCGCCCGATCAGGTACTGACCATCGACGCCTGGGATCAATCCTGATGGTCTAGTTCGTGCAGTTGTCTAGGCAAGGCCTTCTCTGACCACGGCATCCCGCTCCCAGGCTGCATCACGGCCTGTCAAGTCGCAATGACAGCGCGCCTAGCGTCGCGACCCGTTCCAGGAGGAAAATCGTGGGCATGACCAAGAAGGCTAGTCCACAGAAGGTTCCGCATCAAGCTTCGCTGCCGCGAGCGCGCCGTTTCTTCCCAGCCGCGGCGGGATGGACACACGCTGGAGAACCTGCTTGCTCGGTTCGATCCACAGCTGCACGGTGGAGAGGTGATGGCCTGGCCCCCCGTTGGGGTCGAGGTGCAATCGTGAGCACGACGCAAGAACGTTGTGATGCCATGCTCCAAGCACTTGCCAACACGCGCATTGCGGGCCACGAACCAACACCACGATTTCTGGAGGACGTCGCGGCGGTGGTCGAGGGCACGATGACGTACGACCAAGCCATTCGCGCCAGCGCGGCCAGGGCGAGCGATCAAGATGGGATAGAGCACCCCGAGACATAGAGCGGGTCGCGTGAGCTATCGAGGGGGGCCGATTCCGCGTGGCCGGCATATACCTTATCACATAAGCAAGCCGCCTTTAATTACTAAGAGGCTTATGAGCTAAAACTGGCCGTATCCTGGCTTGCCCTCAAAATCGGCCTCGGTCACATCCAGAAAGTCCGCGGCACGAAAGATGCCGGCATTGTTCACCAGCATGTCGATGCGCCCGTAGGCTGACAGTGCCTGGCGCACCAGGGCATCCACCTGAGTTTTATCGCCCACATCGCAGCGCACATACAGCGCGCCCAGCTCCTGCGCCAAGGCCTGCCCGCGTATATCGTCCACATCAACGATCACCGGCTTGGTGCCTTCAGCCGCAAAGCGGCGGACACAGGCCTCACCAATGCCTTGCGCGCCACCCGTGACGATGCAGACACGGCCTTGGTGACCGAAAGTGACGGAGGGTGAGGGAAAGGCTGGGGTTGAAAGAGTCATGGGCATGGATGGTAGCGGCTTCAATCCTCACCCAGCACTAGATACGATGTATATTATGTTAAATATTATATAGTCAGACTCGGCTGATTTCTTTGTTCTCTTCTTCCCTGTGATGAAATTTGGGTGGGGATCCACTGCGATCGGCACTTTGCGGAGCGCAAATTGACGGCTTGCAAAGAACCTGCAAAACCTTGCCAGCCATAACCACTCCCGATGCAAGCAACTATTCCGAATCAGATGACACCGTGAACATCGCCCGGCTGGCCGCCGAGCGTTCCAGCTGGCGGGCGATGTTGTCACACACCAGGTCACACAGCGCGTAAACCGACTCGTCCGCAAAGCGGTAGAACACGCTGGTGCCCCGGCTTTCGCGCGAGACAAGGCCTTGTTTGGTCATCAGGGAGAGATGCCGCGACACATTGGCAGCCGTATAACCACACATCTGCGCCAGATCACCCACGTTGCGCTCTCCGTCTCGCAAGATGTTGAGGATGCGCAGGCGCGTGGGCTCGGCCAGCACCTGAAAGTAACCAGCAACCTCTTCCAGCGCCTGTTGAGGCATGTCTTTCATACGTCACTCCTGGGCCTTCAGGGCTGGAGATACCAGCACTGTCTTAGATCAGGCCATTCGCCATCATACAACAATTGACTAATTAGCTGTTTAGTTAAATAATAAATCAATTGATACTGAACCCCTACCCTCGGGGATGGAGAACCGGATGCTGATGTCTCGACTTGCCACTGCCGCGCTGCTGACCTGCCTGTTGGCTGTGCAAGCTGTTTGGGCTGTAGAAGCCACACCACTCAAAACGCATGAAGTGCTGGCCAATGGCGCAACCCGGCAAATCAGTGTCGATGGCGTGGTGGAGGCCGTGCGTGACACCACGCTTTCGGCCCAGGTACAGGGCGCAATCGTTTCACTCCAGGTGAAAGTGGGCGACACAGTCAAGGCCGGACAAGAGCTGGTGCGTCTCGATGCCCGGGCGGCTTCGCAAAGTGCCGCCGCCAGCGTGGCGCAGGTGGATGCCGCCCGCGCCAGCATGCAGGTGGCCAGCAAGGAATTTGAGCGCCAGAAGCAGCTCTTTCAAAAACAATACATCAGCCAGGCGGCGTTGGACCGCGCCCAGGCGCAGTTGCAGGCCACCCAGGCCCAAGTGCAGGCGCTCCAGGCGCAGGCAGGGGCCGCCACCACGCAATCGGGTTTTTATGTGCTGAAAGCACCCTACGCTGGTGTCATCAGCGAGGTTCCCGTGGCGCTGGGCGACATGGCGATGCCGGGGCGCCCACTGGTGCGGCTGTATGACTCCTCTGCCTTGCGGGTGACCGCCATGGTTCCGCAAATGGCGGCTACTGCATTGTTCGGCAACCAGAACCTGCAGGCCGAAATTCCCGGGCTGACAACGTCGCATATCCCCGTGCAGCCCGGCCAGATCCAGTTGCTTCCCACGGTGGATGCCGCCACGCACACAGTGCAGTTGCGTGTCGCAATGCCCCCCGACCTCAAAGGCGCAACACCCGGCATGTTTGCCCGGCTGTGGCTGCCTGCAGCCGCCCTCGCAGCGGGCGAACTGCGGATACAGATTCCTGCCAGTGCCGTGGTGCGACGTGCAGAAATGACGGGGGTCTATGTGCTGGATGCGCAAGGCCGGCCCCTGTTGCGCCAGGTGCGACTGGGCCGTCGCAGCGGCGAACAGGTCGAGGTGCTGAGTGGCCTGCGTCCGGGTGACAAGGTGGCCACCGATCCGCAGGCTGCCGCCAAGGTGCGTTGAGATGGCCGACATGCAAAACTCCCTCCCGAAAGCTCTGGGCATTTCGGGCCGCATTGCGGCCTTGTTCCAGAGTGCACAGATCACCCCCCTGCTGGCGCTGGTGGCGTTTTTGCTGGGCGTGTTTGCCGTGATGGTGACGCCGCGCGAAGAAGAGCCGCAGATCAACGTGACCATGGCCAATGTGCTGATTCCGTTTCCCGGAGCCTCGGTGGTCGATGTGGAACAGATGGTGGCCACGCCGGCTGAGCAGGTGCTCTCGCAAATGGCAGGCACAGAGCATGTAACGTCGGTTTCACGCCCGGGCGTGGCCGTTCTCACCGTGCAGTTCAAGGTGGGCGTGGAGCGCACCGAAGCCCTGGTGCGTCTGCATGACACCCTGCGAAGCAACGCCGACTGGCTGCCGCGCGACTTGGGGGTGCTGGAGCCCATCATCAAGCCCAAGGGCATTGACGATGTTCCCATCGTCACCCTCACACTTTTCAGCAAGAACGCAGACACCGGCGCATTTGCGCTGGAGCGCGTGGCCCACAGCATGGAAGCTGAAATCAAACGCGTGGCGGGCACGCGCGAAGTGCAGACGGTGGGCGGCCCCGGCCGGGCCGTGATGGTGCGCCTGGATCCGGCGCGCATGGCCAGCACCGGCACCACCGTGCAGGATCTGCGTGTCGCGCTGCAGTCCGCCAACATGGGCATGCCCGTGGGCGAGCTCATTACCGGCAACCAGTCGGTGGCAGTAGAGGCAGGCCCGTTCCTCACGCAGGCCAGCGACGTGGCTGAGGTGATGGTGGGGGTGCGTGGGGGCAAACCGCTTTTCCTGAAAGACGTGGCCGAAGTCAGCGACGGCCCCCTGCCCCCCAGCCGCTATGTGTGGCATGGCAAAGCCGAAGCCAGCGGCGGCGGCGAATACCCCGCTGTCACCTTGTTTGTCACCAAAAAACCGGGTGAAAACGCCATCGATGTGGCCAACGCCGTCATGCAGCGGGTGGAGCAGCTGCGCAACACCGTCATTCCCGATGGCGTTGAAGTAGCCGAAACGCGCAATTACGGTGCCACGGCCAACGACAAGGCGCAAAAGCTCATCCAGAAACTGCTGTTTGCCACGGCTTCGGTGGTGGCGCTGGTGTTCATTGCTCTGGGCCGGCGCGAGGCCGCCATTGTGGGCACAGCCGTGGTGCTGACGCTCACCGTGACGCTGTTTGCCTCGTGGGCCTGGGGGTTCACGCTCAACCGCGTATCGCTGTTTGCGTTGATTTTTTCCATCGGCATCCTGGTGGACGATGCCATCGTGGTCGTCGAGAACATCCACCGCCACCAGCAGCTCTTTCCGGGCAAGACACTCGCGCAGATCATCCCAGGCGCGGTGGACGAAGTGGGCGGCCCCACCATCCTGGCCACGTTCACGGTGATCGCCGCACTGCTGCCCATGGCTTTTGTGTCGGGTTTGATGGGCCCTTACATGAGCCCGATCCCCATCAACGCCAGCATGGGCATGCTTCTGTCACTGGCGATTGCCTTCGTGGTCACGCCTTGGCTGGCGCGGTTGTGGATGAAGGCGCACCATGGCGGCGAAGCGGCGCATGTCGCGCCCACTGGCATGGCGGCTCGCATAACGCCCCTGTTCACGCGCATCTTCACGCCGTTGCTCGACGACCAGCGCGGTCCCCGCAATCGCCGGCTACTGGGCTTGGGCGTGGCCGTGCTGATTGCGCTTTCGGTGGCCCTGCCCGCCACGGGGCTGGTGCTGCTCAAGATGCTGCCGTTTGACAACAAGTCGGAGTTTCAGGTGGTGGTGGACATGCCGGCCGGCACACCGGTGGAGCAGACCGCTGCGGTGCTGCATGAGTTGGGTGCCTACCTGGCCACGGTGCCCGAGGTCACCGACTACCAGGCTTACGCAGGCACAGCCGCCCCCATCAATTTCAACGGACTGGTGCGCCAGTACTACCTGCGCGCCGGGGGCAACGTGGGCGACATCCAGGTGAACCTGGTGGACAAATCGCACCGCAAGGACCAGAGCCACGCCATTGCCACGCGCGTGCGCCCTGCCCTGCAGCAGCTCGGGCAGCGCATGGGTGCCAATGTGAAGGTGGTCGAAGTGCCGCCAGGGCCGCCGGTACTGTCGCCCATCGTGGCCGAAATCTATGGCCCTGAAGCCGAGGGCCGCCGCCAGGTGGCCAAGGCCGTGCGCGCCGTGTTCAGCCAGACCGCCGGTCTGGTGGATGTGGACGACAGCAGCATTGCCAGCGCGCCGCGCAAGCTGCTGCTGATCGACCGGCGCAAGGCCGCACTGCTGGGCATACCCCAGCAGGCCATCGTGGGCACGCTGCGCGCAGGCCTGGCGGGCGAAACCACCACCTACCTGCACGATGCCAGCAAATACCCCGCTCCCGTGGTGCTGCAGCTGCCCGAGGAAAGCCATGGCGACCTGGCCGCGCTGCTGCAGCTGACCGTGCGCGGCGCCTCGGGCAAGCAGGTGCCCATCAGTGAGTTGGTCACGGTGAGCGATACCGTGCGCGAGCAGCCCGCCTATCACAAGGACCTGCTGCCGGTGAACTTTGTGGTGGCCGACATGGCCGGCAAGGTGGACAGTCCGCTCTACGGCATGTTCCAGATGCGCAGCGCCATCGCACAGATCGAGACGCCGGGCGGCGGCCCGCTGGTGGAGTATTTTGTACGCCAGCCCTCGGATGCGTTGCGCGACTACGCCATCAAATGGGATGGCGAATGGCAGATCACCTACGAAACCTTCCGCGACATGGGCGCCGCCTACGCCGTGGGCCTGATCCTCATCTACCTGCTGGTGGTGGCGCAATTTGGCTCCTACCTCACGCCGCTGATCATCATGGCGCCGATTCCGCTGACCATCATCGGCGTGATGCCGGGCCACGCCTTGCTGGGCGCGCAGTACACGGCCACCAGCATGATCGGCATGATCGCGCTGGCCGGCATCATCGTGCGCAACTCCATCTTGCTGGTGGATTTCATCAATCTGCAGGTGCGTGAGGGCTCGCCGCTCAAGGACGCCATCGTGCACTCGGCCATTACCCGGGCCCAGCCTATTGTGCTGACGGGGCTGGCGGCCATGATTGGCGCGTTCTTCATCCTGGATGACCCGATCTTCAATGGCCTGGCCATTTCGCTGATCTTTGGCATCTTTGTCTCCACCGTGCTCACGCTGGTGGTCATCCCCACGCTGTATTACGCGGCCTACCGCAAGCAACACCTCCACCCCGGCGACGCCCAGACCGCACCCGGGCCGTCCGTTTCCCCCGCTGGCAGTGGCCCGACAGAGGCTGCGCCGCACTGACTCACTGAGTTATGCACTGATTTTCAACCAGGCACCACAGGAGACAAACCATGGCCCATATCGTCGTTATCGGAGCCGGCATCGGCGGCATGCCCGCAGCCTACGAGCTGCGCGGCAAGCTGCCTGCGCAGCATCGCGTCACCGTGATCAGCGCGGTGGACTACTTCCAGTTCGTGCCCTCGAATCCCTGGATTGCGGTGGGCTGGCGCCAGCGCGACGATATCGTGCTGCAGATCGCCCCGCTGCTGCAGCGCAAGGGCATTGATTTCATTGCCAGCGCTGTCCAGACCATCGACGCCCCTGGTAACAGCGTCACGCTGGCCAACGGTCAGACCGTGCCATACGACTATCTGGTGATCACCACCGGCCCGCGCCTGGCCTTCGAGGAGGTGCCGGGCGCAGGCCCGATCGATGGCCACACACACTCCATCTGCACGGTGGACCATGCCCTGGGCTTCTGGGCAGATTACGAAAAGTTCCTTGAAAACCCCGGCCCGATGGTGATCGGTGCCATGCCCGGCGCCAGCTGTTTCGGCCCGGCCTACGAGTTCGCCTTCATCGTTTCCGCCGACCTGCGCAAGCGCAAGCTGCGCCACAAGGTGCCACTCACCTACGTCACCAGTGAGCCCTACATCGGCCACCTGGGTCTCGGCGGCGTGGGCGACAGCAAGAGCATGCTCGAGAGCGAGCTGCGCGGCCAGGACATCAAGTGGATCACCAACGCCCGCACCACGCGCGTGGAAGACGGCACGATGATGGTGGACCAGCTCGACGAGCAGGGCAACCTGCTCAAGCAGCACGAGTTGCCGTTCAAGCTCTCGATGATGCTGCCCGCTTTCAAAGGTGTGGACGCCGTAGCGGCCGTGCCCAAGCTGTGCAACCCGCGTGGCTTTGTGCAGATCGACGAGCACCAGCGCAGCAAGGCCTACCCCAACATCTTTGCCGCGGGCGTGTGCGTGGCGATACCGCCCGTGGAGGTGACTCCTGTGCCCACCGGCGCCCCCAAGACCGGCTACATGATCGAAACCATGGTCTCGGCCATCGTGCACAACATCGCGGCCGACCTTGCGGGCCACCCCGCCACGGCCACCGCCACCTGGAACGCCATCTGCCTGGCCGACATGGGCGACACCGGCGCGGCCTTTGTGGCGCTGCCGCAGATTCCGCCGCGCAACGTCAACTGGTTCAAGAAGGGCAAATGGGTGCACCTGGGCAAGATCGCATTCGAGAAATATTTCCTCGGCAAGATCAAATCCGGCAACACCGACCCGATCTACGAGAAATACGTGCTCAAGATCCTGGGCATCGAGCGCCTGCAAGAGCCCTCCGGGCCCAAGTAAACCTGCATATCTATTGTTTTTTCCATCGTTCAACTTCGGAGTTTCATCATGACCTCTTGGCAACTCGTTCGCATCATCGGCGGCTCATTCATCCTGCTGTCGCTGGCCCTTGGCGTGGCGGGCAGCCCGATCTTTCACAGCGCCAACTGGCTGTGGTTCACCGCCTTTGTGGGCGCCAACCTGCTGCAAAGCGGCTTCACCCGGTGGTGCCTGATGGAGACCATCATGCGCAAGCTGGGTGCGGCGGCAGGCAACTGAGCGGAGATCGCACCATGCGAATGAAGCCCCTGTGGGCCGCACTGCTGGCGCTGGGCATCACGGGCGCCCACGCGGCCGACTTGCTGCAAGCCTGGCAGGCCGCGCGCCAGCACGACCCCGAAATGGCCGTGGCGCAGGCTGCGCTGCAGGCCGGCCAGACGCGGCGGGACCAGGCCAGCGCGCTGTGGCGTCCCACGGTGGCCGCCACGGCTGCCGGTGGGGCCATGGGCTCGCAGACATCCACTGCCGGTGCGTCGTTTTCCGCGCCGGGCTTTGGTACCTCGACCAATGTCGGGTTCAACACCTCGGTGGACAACAGCCTGGGCGGGCGCTGGAGCATCGGTGCCCGCATGCCCGTCTACAGCCCCGAACGCACAGCCCAGGGCCGCAAGCTCACGCTGTCCGCCGATCTGGCCGATGTGCAGTGGCAGGCCGCCGAACAGGCCCTCATGCTGCAGACCGCCGAGCGCTACTTTGCCGTGGCGCTTGCGCAGGACGCACTGCTCCTGCTGCAGCGCCAGCAAACGGCGGTGAACAAGGCGCTGGTGGAGGCGAAAGACCGCTTTGCGCTGGGCGACGCCCCGGTGACCGACACCCATGAAGCCGCCGCCCGTGCCCGCGCCATCGATGCGCAGGTGCTGGCAGCCGAAGTGGATTTGCAGATTGCCCAGCGCGCCCTGGCCGACACCACCGGCTGGCCGGCCGATGCGCTGCAGGTGGCGCCGGCCCCTGCCTTGTTGGCAACTGCCCCCTTGCCTGCCCTGCCCCAGTGGCTGGACCAGGCGGCAGCGGCCAACCCCGGCCTGCGCCAGCAAACCCTGGCCGTCGAGGTGGCGCGCCAGGACGTCGCCCAATACGCGCGCGGGGCAGGCACAACGGTGGACCTGGTTGCACAGGCCAGCCGCGAGCACCTGAGTGGTTCGGGCCGCTACGGCCAGGGCAGCAACACCGCCCGGCAGCACCTGGTGGGCGTGCAGATCACCGTGCCGCTGTACACCGGTGGCCAGCGCAGCGCGCGCCAGCAAGAGCTGCTGCATCTGCAAGCCAAGGCCGAAGCAGAACTCGACCGCGCCCGCCAGCAGGTGGCGCAGCAAACCCGCGCTGCGTGGCTGCGCTTGCAGGCCGGCGCAGCGCGCACCGAGGCACAGGACGCCGCCCTGCGCGCCAGCCAGGCCCGCCTGGACGCAACGCAACTGGGCCGCCAGGTGGGCGATCGCACCACGCTGGATCTGCTCAATGCCCAGAACGATGCGGCCGCAGCCGAGCTGGCCCTGGCGCAGTTGCGCACCACCCTCACGCTGGAGCGTTTGCGCTTGCTGGCCCTGACGGGCCAGTTGGACGAACGCGCCTTGCACACGGCCACCGTGGATGCCCCGGCCGCAAAGTAACCCCATTCATCTCCCACAAGACACCATGGAACCCACCACCTTCCCACAGCCCGCCGCGCCCCTGGTGGTCGATGTGCGCTCGCCCGGCGAATTTGAGGCTGGCCACGTAGACGGCGCCATCAACCTGCCGCTGGACCGCCTGGGCACCGAATGCGCGCAGGCCTTGCCCGACAAATCCATGCCGCTTGTGCTCTGCTGCCTTTCGGGTGCACGCTCGGGCATGGCGGCGCAGTGGCTGCGGCAGCAGGGCTACCAGCAGGTGAGCAATGGTGGCTCGGTGGGCAGCGTTTCGTTGCAACTGCAGCGGCCCATACGCCGCGGTTGATATTTTTTGTTTTCACTTTCCATCTTCACGCATCACAAGGAATCGCCATGAAAACCGCCCACGACCTGGTGGCCGCTGCCAAGACCCGGGTCCAGGAAATCCCCGTGGACCAGGCCGAGCAGGCCATTCGCGAAGCCGACGTGCTGATCGATGTGCGCGAGGCCGACGAATACCAGGCCGGCCACCTGCCTGGCGCCATCCATGCCTCGCGCGGCCTGCTGGAGTTCAAGCTCAGCAGCACACCGGCGTTGACATCGCGCGACCTCAAGGTGGTTCTCTATTGCAAGACCAGTGGTCGCGCCGCGCTGGCTGCGTGCGCGATGCAGGACATGGGCTATCTGCAGGTGCAGTCGATTGCCGGCGGGTTTGATGCCTGGCAGGCCGCCGGCAAGCCCGTGGTCAAGCCCGTGGCGCCCTCGTTCGAGTAACCGGGTGAAGCGGCCGCGGGGCCGCTCTGCCTATTTTGCAACCCGGCCCGCACAAGGGCTGAAACCACCCAAAACAAAGGAAAAACCATGAACATCAACGTTGGAACCATTGACCGTGTATTGCGCATCGTGGCCGGTCTGGTGCTGATCGCCCTGGCTGCCACCGGCACTGTGGGCTGGTGGGGCTGGCTGGGCGTGGTGCCATTGGCCACCGGCCTGTTTCGCTTCTGCCCGGCCTACACCTTGCTGGGCGTCAACACCTGCCCCATGAAGAAGTAACTGGCGCTGATGCCGTGGGTTGGGGCCGCGCCAGCCCGCGGCCCTGGCGGAGCTTTTTTCTGATCGGTTTTATCGATTGCCCCTTTTTTTGGAAATCCAGTCATGAGCACCTTTGACCATGTCGGTCTGATCCACAACATCAACGAAAGCCTGGCCACTTTCCGCAAGGCCCAGCCCGAAGCCATGCGCGGATTTGCCCAGCTGGCCCAGGCGTCCATGGCCGAAGGCGCCATCAGCGCCAAGCACAAGGAACTGATCGCCCTGGCCATTGGCGTAAGCCAGCACTGCTCGGGCTGCATCGGCTTTCATGTCAAGGCGCTGCTGAAACTGGGCGCCACCCGCGCCGAGCTCGAAGAAATGCTGGCCGTGAGCGTGTACATGGGCGGCGGGCCATCGTTGATGTACGCCGCCGAAGCCCTCAAAGCCTGGGACACCATGGCCGAGGTCCACGTCGCCTGACGTTGAAACCCAAAGTGCCACCCTCAAGGCACAATTCACTGAAGTCGCATAAAAAAGCTGCTAGCGCTTATGGATAAAGCGCAAGCAGCTATTTATTGAATAGCAACCATCCATCACCAACGCCGCCATCCGTCTGCACACATGGGGTGCGCAGGGATCAGGCGCATACCCCTTGCGGTTGCGCATGGGCATGCAGGTTATCCGCTTCGGTGGTAGTGGTGCGGTGGCCGTTCAGGCCCAGCTTGGCCAGCAGCTGCACATCGGCTTCCACGTCGGGGTTGCCGGTCACCAGCAGCTTGTCGCCATAAAAGATCGAGTTGGCTCCGGCCATGAAGCACAGTGCCTGCACCGCCTCACCCATCTGCTGGCGCCCGGCTGACAGGCGCACGCGGGCCTTGGGCATGGTGATGCGGGCCACGGCAATCACGCGCACAAAGTCAAACGGATCCACGGGCTCGCTGTCGGCCAGCGGCGTGCCAGGCACGCGCACCAGGCTGTTGATGGGCACCGATTCCGGGTAAGGCTGCAGGTTGGCCAGCTGGGCAATCAGGCCCGCACGGTGCACCGGCGCCTCGCCCATGCCCACAATGCCGCCGCAGCACACGCTGATCCCGGCGCTGCGCACATGCTGCAGGGTATCGAGCCGGTCCTGGTAGGCCCGGGTGCTCACCACGTCGGTGTAGTACTCGGGCGCAGTGTCCAGGTTGTGGTTGTAGTAGTCGAGCCCCGCGTCCTTGAGCGCTTGCGCCTGGTGCGACTCGAGCATGCCCAGCGTGGCGCAGGTCTGCAGGCCCAGGCCTTTCACGGCGCCAATCAGGGCGCTGACCTTTTCAATGTCGCGGTCCTTGGGGGCGCGCCAGGCGGCGCCCATGCAAAAGCGGGTAGCGCCCGCGTCTTTGGCAGCCTGGGCGGCACGCACCACTTCGTCCACCTCCATCAGTTTTTCGGCCTTCACGCCGGTGTCGAACTCGGCCGACTGCGGGCAGTAGCCGCAGTTTTCGGGGCAGCCACCGGTTTTGACGGAAAGCAGCGTGGCCAGCTCGATGTCGCCTTCGGGCCAGTGCTGGCGGTGCACGGTCTGCGCTTCAAACAGCAGGTCCATCAAGGGCTTGTCGAGCAGTGCCTGAATAGCATCGACCGTCCAGGGGCCCTGGGCCACAGCAGGGGTAACGCGGCGGTGCAAATGCAGGGGCTGGCTGGTAGTGGGGGTAGCGGATGAGGGCATGAATGGATCTCTCAAGGGGTGCAAAGAAATGCGCGCGAAGAAGAAAAAAATGACGGCCAGTGCGCAAAGGCCTTACCGAAGCTTTTTCGACTGGTCGGGTTGGATGGGCTGATCTGGGACGAAGCCCAAGGCTCTCAACTCTTCGTCACTCAGCTCAAGCTCGGTCAATTCCGGCTGGCGCGGCTCGATGCTGCGGCGCCGCTCATAGCGGTCCGGTGGTCCTTGCTCTTGCTGCCTTCTGTCTTGTCCGCTGCGTCGGTCGGTATTCTGACGTCGATCCATTTTCCCAATCCATCCAAAGGGGTATCCCAAACCCTGGCGCAACCGCCCGGCAGCACTGCCGGGCGGCGCCTGAGCCTCTCAGCCCAGAGCCGCAATGACATCCTGCGGCGCCTGCACCAGTTCGATGAGCACGCCCTCGCCCGCAATCGGAAACTCATCGTTGCTCTTGGGGTGCAAAAAGCAGATGTCGTAACCCGCTGCGCCCTTGCGCACGCCGCCCGGCGCAAAGCGTACGCCCTGCGCGGTCAACCACTCGACTGCGGCGGCCAGGTCGTCGATCCACAGGCCGATGTGGTTGAGTGGCGTGGTGTGCACGGCAGGTTTCTTGTCGATGTCGAGCGGCTGCATGATGTCCACCTCCACCTTGAAAGCGCCCTGCCCCATGGCCAGGATGTCCTCATCGACGTTTTCGCGCTCGCTCTGGAACGTGCCGGTCTGTTCAAGGCCCAGCATGTCCACCCACAGGGTCTTCATGCGCTGCTTGTCGGTGCCGCCAATGGCGACCTGCTGGATGCCCAGCACCTTGAAGGGGCGTGGTGTGTTCGTGCTTGCCATGGTGCAATGTCCTCGATTACTCTTTTTTCAATAGCTGCCAGCACTTATCCATAAAGCGCTAGCGCCATATTTCATTGAAATTCCAGAATGACCTGGTCCACCGCCAGCGATTCACCCTTGCCTGCCGTGATCTTGCCCACCACACCATCCTGGGCGGCAAACAAAATGTTCTCCATCTTCATGGCTTCGATCACGGCCAGCTTTTCGCCGGCCTGCACCTTCTGGCCGGGCTGCACCGCCACGTCGACCAGCAAGCCAGGCATGGGCGAGAGCAGGAACTTGGACAGGTCCGGCGGCGCCTTGAAGGGCATCAGCTTGTGCAAGCGCGCGCCCAGCGGCGACAACACCAGCGCCTCGATCTGTGTGCCGTTGTGGGCAATGCGCAGCGCCAGCGGGTTCTTGCCCACGCCGCGCTCCACCTGGGCCGTGAAGCCCTGGCCGTTGCAGGCGCCCTGCACGCGGATCTGGCCGAGCGTGGCCGTGCTGCTGATCTGATAGCTATTGCCGCCCACGGCCACTGCACTGGAGCGCAGTTTGCCTTCCATCTCGAAATCAGTCACCGTCACGTCGTGGTGCTGATTCTTGCCCTCGGCACCCAGCGTGACCACCACAAATTCTTCGCCCACCCTCACCTCGTGTCCGGCCAACTGGCCGCTGATGCCCGAGGCGCGCGCACGGTAGCGGCGGTTCATGTAGGCGGCCAGCGCCACCAGGAACAGCGGGTCTTCATGCGGCACGTCTTCGGCCGCAAAGCCCTTGCTGTAGTTTTCGGCGATGAAGCCGGTGTTGAAATCGCCGGTCACAAACTTCGGGTGTGCCAGCAGTGCCGCCTGGAACGGGATATTGCTGCTGATGCCGCGAATCACAAAGCCGTTGAGCGCCGCGCGCATCTTGGTGATGGCGTCGTTGCGGTCGGTGCCGTGCACGATGAGCTTGGCGATCATCGAGTCGTAATACATGGGGATCTCGCCGCCTTCATACACGCCCGTGTCCACGCGCACGCCCAGCTTCTTGGTCGTGTCGGACTGGAACATCGACTCTTCCGGTGGCTGAAAGCGCACCAGACGGCCGGTGGACGGCAAAAAATTGCGGAACGGGTCTTCAGCGTTAATGCGGCACTCGATGGCCCAGCCGTCGCGCTTCACGTCGGCTTGCGTGAGGGGCAGCGCCTCGCCCGCCGCCACGCGGATCATCAGCTCCACCAGGTCCAGGCCGGTGATGCATTCCGTCACCGGGTGCTCCACCTGCAGGCGGGTGTTCATCTCCAGAAAATAGAAGTCCTGGTCCTTGCCAACCACGAACTCCACCGTGCCCGCGCTCTGGTACTTCACGGCCTTGGCCAGCTGCACGGCCTGCTCGCCCATGGCCTTGCGCGTGGCGTCCGAAATGAAGGGCGATGGCGCCTCTTCAATCACCTTCTGGTGGCGGCGCTGGATGGAGCACTCGCGCTCGTTCAGATAGATCACGTTGCCGTGGCTGTCGCCCAGCACCTGGATCTCGATATGGCGCGGCTCCTGCACAAACTTCTCGATGAAGATGCGGTCGTCGCCAAAGCTGTTGCGGGCTTCGTTCTGGCAGCTGGCAAAGCCTTCAAACGCTTCCTTGTCGTTGAACGCCACGCGCAAGCCCTTGCCGCCGCCGCCAGCCGATGCTTTGATCATCACGGGGTAGCCAATGCCCTTGGCAATCTCGACGGCCTGTTCGGGGCCCGCAATGGCGTCGTTGTAGCCGGGTATGGTGTTGACCTTGGCTTCATTCGCCAGCTTTTTGGACGCGATCTTGTCGCCCATGGCCGCAATCGAATGCGCCTTGGGGCCGATGAAGGCAATGCCCTCGTCTTCGCAGCGCTTGGCGAAGGCTTCGTTTTCCGACAGAAAGCCATAGCCGGGGTGCACGGCCTGGGCGCCGGTCTGCTTGCAGGCGGCAATGATCTTTTCGGCCAGCAGATACGACTCGCGCGAAGGCGCAGCACCAATGTGCACGGCTTCATCGGCCAGCTTGACATGACGCGCTTCCTTGTCGGCATCGGAGTAGACGGCCACGGTGGCGATGCCCATCTTGCGGGCGGTGGCGATGACCCTACACGCAATCTCGCCCCGGTTCGCGATCAGGATTTTGGTAAACATTCATTGACTCCTTAGGCGTTGGGGTTGCGTGTAGTTGCCCGCTGTACGGGCGTCGGCAGGCAATTTGTCGAAACGTCTGCTGCGCAGCCGTTTTCGCCACGGTTGGCGATCAGAATCTTCGTAAACATGTTCTTGTTCTCCTCGTCCGCTCAGAGTGGAATGTTCCCGTGCTTGCGCCACGGATTTTCGAGTTTCTTGTCCCGCAGCATGACCAACGAACGGCAAATGCGCTTGCGTGTCTCGTGCGGCAGGATCACGTCGTCGATAAATCCGCGTGCACCGGCCACGAACGGGTTGGCAAAGCGCTGCTTGTATTCCGCCTCGCGGGCGGCCAGCTTGACGGGGTCGTTCTTGTCCTCGCGGAAGATGATTTCCACCGCGCCCTTGGCGCCCATCACCGCAATCTCGGCGTTCGGCCAGGCCAGGTTCACATCACCGCGCAGGTGCTTGGAGCTCATCACGTCATAGGCGCCGCCGTAGGCCTTGCGCGTGATGACGGTGATCTTGGGCACGGTGCACTCGGCATACGCATAGAGCAGCTTGGCGCCGTGCTTGATGATGCCGCCGTATTCTTGCGAGGTACCAGGCATGAAGCCGGGAACGTCCACAAACGTGATCACGGGGATGTTGAAGGCATCGCAAAAGCGCACAAAGCGCGCGGCCTTGATGCTCGACTTGATGTCCAGGCAACCTGCCAGCACCAGCGGCTGGTTGGCCACGATGCCTACCGTCTGGCCTTCCATGCGGGCAAAGCCGATCAGGATGTTCTTCGCGTACTCGGGCTGCAGCTCGAAGAAGTCGCCGTCGTCCACGGTCTTGAGGATCAGCTCCTTCATGTCGTAGGGCTTGTTGGGGTTCTCGGGCACCAGCGTGTCCAGGCTCCGATCCATGCGGTCGGCCGGGTCGTTGCTCGGGCGCACCGGGGCTTTTTCGCGGTTGTTGAGCGGCAGGTAGTTGTACAGGCGGCGCAGCATCATCAGCGCCTCCACATCGTTCTCGAACGCCAGGTCGGCCACGCCGCTCTTGGTGGTGTGGGTGATGGCGCCGCCCAGTTCTTCGGCCGTGACTTCTTCGTGCGTCACGGTCTTGACCACATCGGGGCCGGTCACGAACATGTAGCTGCTGTCCTTGACCATGAAGATGAAGTCGGTCATCGCAGGCGAGTACACGGCGCCCCGGCGCTCGGGCCCATGATCATGCTGATCTGCGGAATCACGCCGCTGGCCAGCACGTTCTTCTGGAACACGTCGGCATAGCCGCCCAACGATGCCACGCCTTCCTGGATGCGCGCGCCGCCCGAGTCGTTGAGGCCAATCACGGGTGCGCCAACCTTCATGGCCTGGTCCATCACCTTGCAGATCTTTTCGGCGTGCGTTTCGCTCAAGGCGCCGCCAAACACCGTGAAATCCTGGCTGAACACAAACACCAGGCGGCCGTTGATCATGCCGTAGCCCGTGACCACGCCGTCGCCCGGGATCTTGTTGTCTTCCATGCCGAAGTCGGTGCAGCGGTGCTCGACGAACATGTCCCATTCTTCGAACGTGCCGTCGTCCAGCAGCAGCTCGATGCGCTCGCGCGCGGTGAGCTTGCCCTTGGCGTGCTGCGCATCAATGCGCTTTTGCCCGCCGCCCAGGCGTGCCAGCGCACGCTTTTTCTCCAGTTGATCCAGGATGTCTTGCATGGTCGTCCTTTGGTGAATTCGGTTTATTGTTTACTATTTATTTGATAGCTGTTTGCGCTTGACTGGATTGCGCCAGCAGCAGATTTCGTGCTGCAGTGGAGGCCGCGATGCGCCCCGCCGCCACATCGGCCTGCATTTGCGGCAGCAATTGGCGTACCTGTGGATGCTGGCGAAACGCGAGCTTGAGGCCCGCGTCGATGCGCTCCCACATCCAGGCCAGCGCCTGCTTTTCGCGCCGCGAGGCCAGGCGGCCATTGGCGGTTTGCAACTGGCGAAACTGCGTGACGGCGGCCCAGAAGGCGTCCACGCCCTGCCCCAGCAGCGCGCTGATCTGCACCACCTTGGGGTGCCACAGGGTTTCGTTGTGGTGGGCGTTTTCGGGGTTGCCATGCTGACTCAGGATGCGCAGGCTTGAGGTGATCTGCGCCTCGGCGCGCGTGGCGGCGTTCTTGTCAATATCGGCCTTGTTGATGACCACCAGGTCGGCAATCTCCATCACGCCCTTCTTGATGGCTTGCAGATCGTCGCCCGCATTGGGCAGCTGCAGCAAAACGAACATGTCGGTCATGCCATTGACGGCAATCTCGCTCTGGCCCACGCCCACGGTTTCGACGATGACCACGTCGTAGCCTGCGGCCTCGCAGACCAGCATGGCCTCGCGCGTTTTCTCGGCCACGCCGCCCAGCGTGCCACTCGACGGGCTGGGGCGGATATAGGCTTTTTCGTGCATCGACAGGTGTTCCATGCGCGTCTTGTCGCCCAGGATGGAGCCGCCCGAGACGGTGCTGGACGGGTCGATGGTGAGCACGGCCACGCGGTGGCCCTGGCCGATCAGGTACAGGCCCAGGGCTTCGATGAAGGTGGACTTGCCCACACCGGGCACGCCGCTGATCCCTAAGCGAAACGCCTTGCCGGTGTGGGGCAGGAGTTGGGTGAGCAGCTCGTCGCCCTGCGCGCGGTGGTCGGCGCGGGTCGATTCGAGCAGCGTGATGGCTTTGGACATGGCGCGGCGCTGCACGGCAGCATTGCCATGCAACATGCCCTCCAGCAACGCGCCTGGGCTCACGCCACCGCCTTGCGAATCTGCTCCAGCACATCCTTGGCGCTGGCGGGAATCGGTGTGCCTGGGCCGTAGATGCCCTTCACACCCGCTTCGTACAGGTGCTCATAGTCCTGCACCGGGATCACGCCGCCGACAAACACGATGATGTCGTCGGCGCCCTGGTCCTTGAGCGACTGGATGATGGCGGGCACCAGCGTCTTGTGGCCGGCGGCCAAGGTCGACACGCCCACGGCGTGCACGTCGTTTTCAATCGCTTGGCGGGCGCATTCTTCGGGCGTCTGGAACAGCGGGCCCATGTCCACGTCGAAGCCCAGGTCGGCAAAGGCCGTGGCCACCACCTTGGCGCCGCGGTCGTGGCCGTCCTGACCCAGCTTGGCGATCATCACGCGGGGGCGGCGGCCCTGGGTTTCGGCGAATTCGTTGATCTCGGTCTTGAGTTTGTCCCAGCCCTCGGCCGAGTCATAAGCGGCAGCGTACACACCGGTCACCTTTTGCGTATCGGCGCGGTGGCGCCCATAAACCTTTTCCAGCGCATCCGACACCTCGCCCACCGTGGCGCGCAGGCGCATGGCCTTGATGGACAGGTCCAGCAGGTTGCCGCTGCCGTCTTCTGCTGCAGAAGTGAGAGCATCCAGCGCTTGCTGCACCTTGGCCTTATCGCGATTTGCCTTGATTTTCTCCAAGCGGGCAATCTGCCCATCGCGCACCATCACGTTGTCGATCTGCAGGATATCGACCGGGTCTTCCTTGGCCAGCTTGTATTTGTTGACGCCCACGATCACGTCCTTGCCGCTATCGATGCGCGCCTGCTTCTCAGCGGCAGCCGCTTCGATCTTGAGCTTGGCCCAGCCGCTGTCCACGGCTTGGGTCATGCCGCCCATGGCTTCGACCTCTTCGATGATCTTCCAGGCGGCGTCCATCATTTCCTGGGTCAGCTTTTCCATCATGTAGCTGCCGGCCCAGGGGTCGACCACGTTGGTGATGTGCGTCTCTTCCTGGATGATGAGCTGCGTATTGCGGGCGATGCGCGATGAGAACTCGGTGGGCAGCGCAATCGCTTCGTCGAGCGCATTGGTGTGCAGGCTTTGCGTGCCACCAAACACCGCCGCCATGGCCTCGATGGTGGTGCGCACGATGTTGTTGTACGGGTCTTGCTCGGTGAGCGACCAGCCCGAAGTCTGGCAGTGCGTGCGCAGCATCAGGCTCTTGGGGTTCTTGGCGCCGGTCTCCTTCATGATGCGGCACCACAGCAGGCGCGCAGCCCGCATCTTGGCGACTTCCAGGTAGAAGTTCATACCAATCGCCCAGAAGAACGACAGCCGCCCGGCGAATTCGTCCACATCGAGGCCCGTGGCGATGGCCGTCTTCACGTACTCCTTGCCGTCGGCCAGCGTGAAGGCGAGTTCGAGTGCCTGGTTGGCACCGGCTTCCTGCATGTGGTAACCCGAGATCGAGATCGAGTTGAACTTGGGCATGTTTTTGGCCGTGTAGCCGATGATGTCGCCGATGATGCGCATCGAGGGCTTGGGCGGGTAGATATAGGTGTTGCGCACCATGAACTCTTTCAGAATGTCGTTCTGAATGGTTCCGGAGAGCTTGTCCTGGCTCACGCCCTGTTCCTCGGCCGCCACCACATAGCCCGCCAGCACGGGCAGCACGGCGCCGTTCATGGTCATGGACACGCTCACCCTGTCGAGCGGAATCTGGTCGAACAGGATCTTCATGTCCTCGACCGAATCAATCGCCACGCCAGCCTTGCCCACGTCGCCGGTCACGCGCGGGTGGTCGCTGTCGTAGCCACGGTGCGTGGCCAGGTCGAACGCCACCGACACGCCCTGCCCGCCTGCGGCCAGCGCCTTGCGGTAGAAAGCGTTCGATTCTTCGGCGGTGGAAAAGCCTGCGTATTGACGAATCGTCCAGGGGCGCACGGCGTACATGGTGGCCTGGGGGCCGCGCAGGTAGGGCTCGAAACCGGGCAAGGTGTTGGCGTAGGGCAGGTTGGCCGTGTCCTCGGCGGTGTACAGCGGTTTGACGGTGATGCCGTCGGGCGTAACCCAATTGAGGGCGTTCACATCGCCACCGGGGGCCGACTTGGCAGCGGCCTTGGTCCAGGCTTCCAGCGAAGCGGCAGCGAACTCGGGGGAATTTTTATGGGGCTTGTCACTCATGGCGAAGGCTTCTCCGAAGATGGCGTTGGGACGTGAAAGGGCGCTAGGGCTGATCCCGATGTGGCGGCGAGTTTACATCATTCATAATTATTCATTCAAAATATTCTTGCCGGCTTACAATCTGCCCCATGTCTGCCCTCACCCTCACGCCCCGCGCCCTCTATGTTGAAGTGGCCGAGCAGTTGCGCCAGCGCATTTTCCGCCGCGAGCTCGAACCCGGCAGCTGGATTGATGAATTGAAGATTGCAGAGGAATTCGGCATCAGCCGCACCCCCCTGCGCGAAGCGCTCAAGGTGCTGGCGGCCGAGGGCCTGGTCACGATGAAGGTGCGCCGTGGCGCCTATGTGACCGAGATGAGCGACAAAGACCTGCGCGACGTTTACCACCTGCTCAGCCTGCTGGAGAGCGACGCGGCCGGCGTGGTGGCCACCACCGCCACACCAGCGCAACTGAAAGAATTGCAGGACCTGCATGACGAGCTGGAAGCCGCCGCCAGCGAGCGCGAGCGCTTTTTTGCCGTGAACGAGCGTTTTCACATGCGGCTGCTGGAGCTGGCCGACAACCGCTGGCGCAGCCAGATGGTGGCCGACCTGCGCAAGGTGATGAAGCTCAACCGCCACAACTCGCTGCTCAAGCAGGGGCGCATCGAAGATTCACTGAACGAGCACCGCGCCATCCTGGCGGCCATGGTGGCGCGCGATGGCAAGGCCACGGTGAAGGCCATGCAGGCGCATTTTGCGCAGGGGCTGGAAGCGGCGGCCTGACACCGCAGTAACGCCACACCCGCCGCGGCGAATTACCGCATTTGAAACAACTCCTGGTGAAAGCGCCCTTCGGGCAGCCCCATCGCCACGAGGTCTTTTTTCAGCGACTGGCCAAAGGGCGCCGGACCGCAGAACCAGATATCGGCATCGCGCCAGTCGGGCACCTGCCCCGTCAGTCGCGCCGCGTTGAGCTGGCCGTCGCGCTGGCTCCAGAGTACATGCAGACGCACACCGGCGGCCTCGGCGTCGCGGGTCATCAGGCCGATGGCATGCTCGTCGTAAACCGCGGTGGGGTGAAACAGGTCGATGGTCTTGCCATCCGGCGCTGCCGCCAGCGCCTTCATGCGGGCAATGAACGGCGTGATGCCAATTCCTGCACCCACCCAGATCTGCCGCGGATGCGCGCCCTGGAAGGTGAACTGGCCGTAAGGCCCTTCCAGCTTGACCACATCGCCAATGTGCACGCTCTCGCTGAGCGTGCGGGTGTAGTCGCCCAGCGCCTTGATGATGAACGTGATGCGCCCGTCGCCCGTCCAGGCGGACGAAATGGTGTAGGGGTGCGGCCCCTCGTCGGCATGCAGCGTGACAAAGGCAAACTGGCCCGACTCGTGCCCCGCCCACCGGCCCTTGCACTGGATGTCCACCGCGATCACGTCCAACGATTCATGGCGCCGGATGCCGGTCACCTCGCCCACCACCTGGCGGCCCACCGCCACCCGCCGGAAAAGCACCATCAGCGCAGCCACCGTGCCCACAGCCATCAGCACCGCCATCACCGGGCCGAGCACGCCGCTCCAGTAATCAAACTTCAGCAAGACCACCGAGTGCCACACCAGCGCCAGATAGGCCACGGCCAGCAGGCGGTGCGTCTTGAAGAAATACCGGTAGGGAAACCGTTTGACCAGCGCCAGCACCATCAGCAGCACGGCAGCATAAAAGGCCCATTCGCCAATGCTCTCGGCCAGGCCGCGCTGGTTCAAAAAGAACTGCTGGATGGGCGCATCCAGCAATTGCGGCCGCGGGCCGCGCGCGGGGCGCTGCAGCCAGCCCCAGCCCACCATCCACTTGGTGCCCTGGGCCAGCAGCCAGTGGGCCACCGAAATCACCAGGCCCGAAATGCCCAGCCATTTGTGCAGGCGGTACATCTTGTCCAGCCCGCCCAGATAGGGCTCGAACACCACCGGGCGCACAGCCAGCACCATGGCCACGCTCATGACGCCAATGCCCAGCACCCCGCTGTATTGCATCAGCACCGACCGCCAGGCAAAAAAGTTGGCGGGCGCCGACCAGTTCATCAGATCGCTAATCAGCCACAGCCCCGTCAGGAGGCAGAGAAAGGTCCAGAAAAAACGTTTGATGTTGCGCATTGAGCTCCCCCGTATACGCTTTCACTGTAGGCGTTCTGCGTGAAGCAGTATTGACGCAAACGTATCTGCCCCGTAATTGCGCATGCTCTACGGTGCCATGCAACGGCAGCCTTGGGCGACGGTCGCGGCATATTCCCCACCACCGAATTCGCATCCCCGTGGCGCCCCACCCCCTTGCGCGGTGCGCGAATCCCTGTCGGTATCATTGCCCGGGTTTTCCCGCAGACATGCACCAAAGCGGTACACCCGCGATCCAACACATCATTTGATGACTTCTATTTCGTCCGACCTCGCCAGCGTCGAAACGCTGCCCCAGCTTCTCGCCTATCGCACTGCCCGCACCCCCGACGCCGAAGCCTACCGTGCGTTTGACATCGCCACGCAGGCCTGGATCAGCCTGACCTGGGCGCAGACCACACAGCGTGTGGCGCAATGGTCGCGGGCCATGGCTGCCATGCAGCTGCCCACCGCCGCGCGCGTGGCCATCCTGCTGCCCAACGGCCTGAACGCCATGAGCGCCGACCAGTCCACGCTGGCCACGGGCTGCGTGCCGGTGCCGCTGCACGCCATCGACAACCCCGGCAGCATTGCCTACATCCTGGACGACTGCGAAGCCTCGATGCTCATCGTGGGACAGGCAGCGCAGTGGGAGAAGATCCGGGCCGTGGGCACGCCGTTTCCTGCGCTGCGCGCCGTCGTCATCACCGACGAAGACGCCGCTTTGGCGCCGTCTGCGGCTGCCAGCAGCGATGGCCCCGCTGTGGGCACCCTTTCGCAGTGGCTGGCTGGCGCGGCCCAGGCCAGCCAGGCAGCCGCCCCCACGCCGCCCGGCCCCGACGACCTGGCCGCCCTGGTCTATACCTCGGGCACCACCGGCAAGCCCAAGGGCGTGATGCTCACGCACCGCAACGTGGTCAGCGATGTGAAGGCGGTGCTCGAACGCATCGTGCCCACGGTGGACGACGTGTTCCTGTCGTTCCTGCCGCTGTCGCACACGTTCGAGCGAACGGGCGGCTACTACCTGCCCATTGCCGCTGGCAGCTGCGTGGCCTATGCACGCTCGGTGCCGCTGCTGGCCGAAGACCTGAAAACGGTGCGCCCCACGGTGCTGGTGTCGGTGCCGCGCATTTACGAACGCATCCACGCCAAGCTGCTCGAAAAGCTCTCGCCCACGCCCTGGAAGATGCAGCTGTATGAAGCGGCACAGAACAAGGGCTGGGCACGATTTTGTGCCGCCCAGGGTCTGCCTGCTCCCACGCCGGACGACAGCAGCAAGGCTGCCGGCTGGATGGCCGCCCTGCCCTGGCCCCTGCTGCAGGCACTGGTGGGCAAGCCGCTGCTGGCGCAGTTTGGTGGCCGTGTGCGCGTTGCCGTCAGCGGTGGCGCGCCGCTGTCACCGACCATTGCGAAATGCTTTCTGGGCCTGGGCCTGCAACTGGTGCAGGGCTATGGCATGACCGAAACCGCACCCGTGGTGTCGGTCAATTCGCTGGACGACAACGACCCCGCCAGCGTGGGCCGTGCCCTGCCCGGCGTGGAGGTGCGCATTGGCGAAAACCGCGAACTGCAGGTGCGCGGCCCCATCGTGATGAAGGGGTACTGGAAGCGCCCCGAGGACACCGCGAAAATCCTGAGCCCCGACGGCTGGCTGGGCACGGGTGACCAGGCCGACATCGCCAATGGCCGCATCTATATCCGAGGACGCATCAAGGAAATCATCGTCACCTCCACCGGCGAAAAAGTGCCCCCGGGCGATCTCGAGCTGGCGCTGCTGGCCGACCCGGCACTGGAGCAGGCGTTTGTGGTGGGCGAAAACCGCCCCTTCATCGCCTGCGTGGCGGTGCTGAAATACGACGAATGGCAGCGCCTTGCCGCCGACCTGGGCCTGAACCCGCAAGAGGCCGGCAGCCTGAACCACGCGAGCGTGCACCGGGCCGTGCTGGCGCGCATGGAAAAAAACACCGCCAGCTTCCCCCGCTACGCCGTGCCGCGCGCGGTGCACCTGACGCTCACGCCCTGGACGATTGAAAACACCTTCATGACGCCCACGCTCAAGCTCAAGCGCAATAACCTGACGGCGCATTTTTCAGAAGCCATCGAGGGCATGTACCTGAAATCGGGCGCACGCTAAGTCAATGCTTCTGTTTTGATAGCTATTGGCGCTTGATACATAAGCGCTGGCGGCATTTTTCGCATATATCCCCTGTCGGACACCTGCATGGCACCGGTGGGATAATTGCGGCCTTCTTTCGGCTGCAGCGTTGCGACGGCGATTTTTTCTTGCCAACCACCGCGGCCACCTCTCCATCCTGCTTCTTGGTTTATCTGTGGAACCTACCCTGAGCCCCTGGCGCATGTCCGTCGCCCCGATGATGGACTGGACCGACCGCCACTGCCGCTACCTGCACCGGCTGCTGAGCAGGCACACCCTGCTCTACACCGAGATGGTGACGACGGGCGCGCTGGTGCATGGCGATGTGCAGCGCCACCTGCGCTTCAACGCCGAAGAGCACCCGGTGGCCCTGCAGCTGGGCGGCAGCGAACCGGCCGATCTGGCGCATTGCGCGCGGCTGGGCGAGCAGTGGGGCTATGACGAGATCAACCTCAATTGCGGTTGCCCCAGCGAGCGCGTGCAACGCGGCGCCTTTGGCGCGTGCCTGATGAACGAGCCCCAGCTGGTGGCCGACTGCGTGAAGGCCATGGTGGATGTGGTGCAGGTGCCCGTCACGGTGAAGCACCGCATTGGCATCGACAAGGACGAGAGCTACGCCTTTGTGCGTGACTTTGTCGGCACCGTGGCCGATGCGGGTTGCACGGTGTTCATCGTGCATGCGCGCAATGCCTGGCTCAAGGGCCTGTCGCCCAAGGAAAACCGCGAAGTGCCACCGCTGCGCTACGACGTGGTGCGCCAGCTCAAGGCTGATTTTCCGCACCTGACCTTTGCCATCAACGGCGGCCTGAACACCGATGCGGCCGTGCAGGAGCAGCTGGCCGGGCTCGATGGCGTGATGGTGGGCCGCGAGGCCTATCACAACCCCTGGTGGCTGGCGCGCTGGGATGCGCTGTATTACGGCGCCCCACCCAGCACGCTCACCCGCGAAAACGTGGAAGCCGCCATGGTGGATTACATGGCGCGCGAGGCCGCCGCACACGGCACGCCCTGGGCCAGCATCGCGCGGCACATGCTGGGCCTGCGCCACGGGCTGGCGGGCTCACGCCGCTGGCGCCAGGTATGGAGCGACCACCGCCTCAAGGGCCTGCCCCCCATGAAGTGATGACCCTGGCGCACGCCAGCCCGGTCGAGGCCTGATCAGAATGCGCCGACCAACCGATGGGGCAACGCATCTGGGCCATGTGGCCAATAGGGCCCGTTTGGGATGCAAAAAAGCCCTTTCGCCTTGAAGTAAACCCCGTTCGCACTGAGGTTGAAGGGCTCACAGCCTGAATGGGATTGGAAGCCCGTTCCGCAGCCCTGCATCACCCCTGACCCAGCTGGCGCGTCACCCAGCCTTGCAACGGCTCGGGCCTGGAAAAAAGATAGCCCTGCAGGCAGTCGCACTGACTCTCCACCAGGAAGTCGGCCTGGGCGCGTGTTTCCACGCCCTCGGCCACCACGCGCAGCTTGAGGTGCCTGGCCACCGAGATGATGGACTGCACGATGGCGGTGTCGCTGGGGTCGTCGGGCGTGTCCTGCACAAAGCTCTTGTCGATCTTCAGCTCAAACAGCGGCAGCCGCTTGAGGTAGGCCAGGCTGGAATAGCCGGTGCCAAAGTCGTCGATCGAAAAGCGCACACCGATCTGCCGCAGTTCGGTCATGCGGGCGATGGTGTCGTCCAGGTTCTCGATCAGCAGGCTTTCGGTGACCTCGAGGATGAGCTGGGCCGCCGGCGCACCCGTCTGCGTCAGCATGTCGCGTATGCGTTCGACAAAATCGTCCTGGCGAAACTGGCGCTCGCTCACGTTCACCGAGATCGACAGATCCTGCCCCGCTGCGTGAAGGCGTGCCAGCGTCTCGCAGGCCTGGCGGATCATCCAGTCGCCCATGCGCAGGATCAGGCCCGACGATTCCGCCACCGGAATGAAGCGGCTGGGCGGCACGCTGCCGCGCACCGGGTGGTTCCAGCGCATGAGCAGTTCGCCGCCGATCACGGTTCCGGACGCATCCACCTGCGACTGCACGAACGCAAGCAGCTGGCCCTCGGAGCCGGCCTTTTTGAGGTCTTGCTCCAGCGCCAGGCGCTCCTGCACATCGGCCTGCATGTCAGCTTCGTAAAAGCGGATGCGGTTACGCCCCAGGTCCTTGGCGCGGTACATGGCGGTGTCGGCCTCGCGCAGCAGGTCCTCCACCGCTTCGCCGCGCTTGGGAAAAAGGGTGATGCCGATGCTGCCGGTGCTGCTGTACAGGTGGGTGTCGATGGTGTAGGGCGCCTCCAGCGCCGTGCGCACGGCTTCGGCTGCCAGCAATGCTCTGCGTCCGGCCGATTCCATGTCGGTGGCAATGTCGTTGACGAGCAGCACGAATTCGTCGCCCCCAATGCGCGCGACGGTGTCGCCGGGGCGCAGCAATTGCGAGAGGCGCTGCGCCACCTGCTGGAGCAGCACATCGCCGATCGGGTGGCCGCGGGCGTCATTGATCTGCTTGAAATTGTCCAGATCGATGTACAACAACGCCCCCACCTGCCCCGAGTTGTGCGCCGAGGCCAGGGCATGCTCCAGGCGGTCCAGCAACATGCGGCGGTTGGGCAGGCCGGTCAGCGCGTCGAAGTAGGCCAGCTGGTGCGTGCGGGCCTCGGCCAGCTTGCGTTCGGTGATGTCGCGGGACAAGGCAATGAAACGCAGCTCCTGCCCCGGCGTGGCGCTTTCCTTGCGGGCAATGGACAACTCGAACCAGTGGGTCTGGTGCCCCAGTTCGAGGCGGTACTGGTGGCCGATCGAATAGCCCGTGTCGTGGGCCGCCTGCAGCGCGGCCCGCAACCCGGCGACCGATTCGGGCGGCACGAACTCATCCATCGTCCGGCCCAGGAACATCTCGGGCGGCGCGGCCAGCAGCTCCGAGCGCGCCGAGCGGTAGTGGTAGATGCGCCCATCCAGACCGACCTCGAACAACAGGTCCGGAATGGCATTGAGCGTGCTTTCCAGATCGTCCCGCGTACTGCGCAGCGCCTGCGTCATGCGGTGGGTCAGGCCCACGGCGCGCTCGCGGCCCGTGGCCATCACCCAGATCAGCCCGCCCACCAGCAGGCTCAGGGCCGCGCCCATGGCGGCAAACAGGCCGTTGTCGGTGTCGTCAAAGCGCCGCTCGAATGCCGGCAGCGGCTGCATCACCAGGGTCCAGGTGCGCCCGCCCAGATGCATTTGCTGCGTGGTGCGCAAGCCATGCGATGCGCCTTGCGGGGCGGTGGGCAGGTTGGTGTTGCCATGCAACAGGCTGCCACCCGCCTGCGGGTTGCCGTCATAAATGGCCAGGTCGATGTCGGCATCGAGCTGCTGTGCCATTCCCTGCAGCAGATCAGGCATGCGAAAAGGCGCCGACACCCAGCCCACCATGCCACGGCGGCGGCCTTCGAGCGAGTCAAGGTCGGCATCCTTCTTATAGATCGGCAGGTACATCACCAGCCCGCTGACGGAATTGCGGCCGATGTCCTGCTGTAGCCGGAGCCGCGAGGTCAGCGCCAGCTGTCCGGTGTCGCGAGCGCGGTCGAGCGCTTCACGGGCGGCCGGCACGGTGGAGATATCAAACCCCAGTGCCTTGAGGTTGTCGGTGGACTGGGGCTCGATGTGGGTGATGGGCGTGTAACGCGCGCGCACCCCTGGAGGGTGCACGGTGTAGGAAGAAAAGCCCCGCTCGCGCATTTGCGCCATGTGGGCGTCCAGCTGGTCGGCAGGCAGGTTCAGCGCGTAGGCCACGCCCTGCAGCCCGGGCCGGGTTTCCGGCAGGCGCAGCGCCTCCACGTAGGCCCGAAACTCATTGCGATCAATGCTGTCGGAGCCGTCGTGATAGCCCTTCACGCCCCGCAGCACCAGCTCGAAGGCGGCCATCCGGTCCTTGAGGCTGTCAACGATGCGGTCCGCCGAGGCGGTGAACTCCTGGCGTCTTTTGGCACCGGCCTCCCGCTCTGCAGCCTGCCAGAACAGGAAGGTCAGCCCCAGCAGGAACACGGCCAGCACCGGGCCCAACAGAGCAAGCGGGCGCCAGCGGCTTTCCGGGGCGGGCAGCTCCTCATGCGGGCAGGCTTGGCTCATGGGTTCACAAAAGTGGATGGTTGCGGGTCGCGACAGGCAGTCTAAACTAATCGGGTGGCGCGCAAGCGCCAAGACGGCCTGCCACCATTATGGACAAGGTCCTGGCCACCGGCCCTAAGTAGTTATGCGGCCCCGCTCCCCCCAGCACTGGCGGTACGGAGTACCAAAATTGCGCCCTGCACCCGCCGTCCGTTCACTGCACATGCCGGCGCAGGCCTTACGATCCAGGCCACAGGTGCATTCGAGAACTACCCCATGCCATCGCTTGACTTCGAACGGGAGGAAGCCCGTTTCCGTGCCTTCCACGACCAGAACCTGCCGCGCCTGCAGGAGGCTTGCGCATCCTTCATCGCCCTGCTCACCGCCTTGCTGACACCATCGGGGCCGGTGGATGTGGCCAAGGTGGAGGGGCGCGTAAAGGACAAGGAAGAGTCCATTCGCAAGTTCACCCGCAAGTACCGGCCGGCGCTGGAGGAGGCCAACGAGCCCTACGAGATTGCCCCCTACATCACCGACCTGATCGGGGTGCGCGTGGTTTGCCTGTATGAAGACGAGCTCGAAAAAGTTGCGCACCTGGTGCGTTCGCACTTTGACGTGATGGACGTCACCGACAAGGTGGCCGCCGTGGAGAACACCGAGGCATCGTTCGGCTACAAGGGCCTGCACCTGGACTTGCGGCTGAACGCCACCGAGCGCGCGCTGCCCGAGCATGCCGCGTACGCTGACCATGCATTCGAGCTGCAGGTGCGCACCATCATCCAGGATTCGTGGAGCGTGCTGGACCACAAGATCAAGTACAAAAAGTCGATTCCCGGCCAGCTCAAGCGCCGCATCAACGTGCTTTCGGCCTTGTTCGAGCTGGCCGACCGCGAGTTCCGCCAGATCCGGGACGCCACCGAGGCCGAGTTGCTGCAGGCCCCTGACGAAACCGCCGAAGCCCTGCCCGAAACCGGTGTGCAGGTGGTGGAGAAGACGCCCACCGCAGGCAGCGAACTCAACGCCTTCACCTTCCTCAAGATTGCCAACCACTTCTTCAAGGATTTTGAGTTCGAACCCTCCAAGGTGGACAGCTTTGTGGACGACATCCAGAGCTGGTCGTCGGGCATGACCCGCTCCCGTTTCAATGCGCTGCTGCGCGAAACCATTGCCGTGGTCAAGCGCTACAAGCTGCATTTCGAGGAACAGAACCCGCAGGGCAGCTTCAACCCCTACACCGTGATCCGCCATTGCCTGTACCTCAGTAACAATATTGCCTTCCGCCCGGCCCTGCGCAACGTGGCACGGGAAGCTTTTGAGGCCTGGCTGCAGGAACACGGCAGAACGTGACCCAGGGCAAGGCCGGTACATGAAAAAATTTTGGGCATGAAAAAAGCATTTAGCCCCTTACAGGATTGCGCTAAAAGCTATTATTTATATAGCATTCGGAACGCGGTAACGGACCGGTACCAAAGTCACCAGTCTGTCGCCCAGGTGACTTCTGATTGGTGTTTTCACTCCAGACGCTCGTAACCAGATGCTGTTATATTGCACTGCAACATAACGGAGTTTCTCCCCATGCTCTACCAGATCTACGAAACCCAACGCTCCCTGATGGAGCCCTTTGCCGACTTTGCTCTGGCCGCATCGAAGCTGTACAGCCACTCCGCATCGCTCCTGAGCCAACTTCCGCTCGCGCAACGCGTTTCCGCCGGCTACGACCTGCTGTATCGCCTGGGCAAGGGCTACGAAAAACCCGCCTTCGACATCCCGACGGTGGATGTGGATGGCGTCGGCGTGGCCATCCATGAGCGCGTCGAAATCAACAAGCCCTTTTGTGAACTGCGCCGCTTCAAGCGTTTTTCCGACGATCCGGCCACGCTGACCAAGCTCAAGGGCCAGCCCGTGGTGCTGATCGTGGCCCCGCTGTCAGGCCACTACGCCACCTTGCTGCGCGACACGGTGCGCACCATGCTCAAGGACCACAAGGTCTACATCACCGATTGGCGCAATGCCCGCCTGGTACCGCTGTCCGAGGGGGAGTTCCACCTCGATGACTATGTCAACTACGTGCAGGAATTCATCCGCCACCTGCAAGGCATCTATGGCAACTGCCATGTCATCAGCGTCTGCCAGCCCACCGTGCCGGTGCTGGCTGCGGTGTCCTTGATGGCCAGCCGTGGCGAGACCACGCCCATCACCATGACCATGATGGGCGGCCCCATCGACGCGCGCAAATCGCCCACCACGGTGAACAACCTGGCCACGAACCGCAGCTACGAGTGGTTTGAAAACAATGTGATTTTCCGCGTGCCGGACAACTGTCCGGGTGCGGGCCGCCTGGTGTATCCCGGTTTCCTGCAGTACACCGGCTTTGTGGCCATGAACCCCGACCGGCATGCCAGCAGCCACTACGACTACTTCAAGGACCTGATCAAGGGAGACGACGCCAGCGCTGAAGCCCACCGCAAGTTCTACGACGAATACAACGCCGTGCTGGACATGGATGCGGACTACTACCTGGAAACCATCAAGACCGTGTTCCAGGACTACGCACTGGTTCATGGCACCTGGGATGTGCGCTCGCCCGAGGGCAAGATCGAGCGTGTGCGCCCGCAGGACATCACCACTACCGCGCTGTTCACGGTGGAAGGCGAACTCGACGACATCTCGGGCTCGGGCCAGACCGAGGCCGCGCACGACCTGTGCACGGGTATCGTGCGCAAGGAGCAGCATCACCTCGAAGCCAAGGGCGCGGGCCACTACGGCATTTTCAGCGGCCGCCGCTGGCGCGACATCGTGTATCCCAAGGTGCGAGCCTTCATCCTGCAGCACGAGAAACCGTCGGCCGGGTCTTTCACGACTGCGGCCGCGGCCACCAGTGAACCGCTGGCCGCTGTCAGCGCAGCACCAGCGCCAATAGCGCCCGTGATTGCAGCCCCGGCACCAGCCAAAGCAGCCGCCCCGGTCGTCCAGCAGACCTCCAACGCCAGCGTCAGCCCGGCAAAGCGCACTGCCAAGGCCGCTGTGCCCGCCGTGGCAAAGCCCAAGATCGTGCAGCCAGCCCGCGCGAACCCGGCACCGACTGGCGTGGCAACGCGATGGGTGAAAACCGCAGGCTCTGATGCCGCCAGCACAGCCCCGAGCACGGCGGCTGCGGCCAAAACCACCGGTACGGCGCGTGGCACGGCACCGGCAACACCGGGCGCCAAGCGCCCCGCAGCACGCAAGGCCTGATGCCAGGCTTGCTGCACGGGACCGGGTTGGCAGAGCGCATCAACGCCGCTCTGCCCCAGACGCAGTGCACCCGCTGCGGCTACCCCGACTGCGCAAGCTATGCCCAGGCCATTGCCGAGGGGCTTGCGCCCATCAACCAGTGCCCACCCGGCGGGCTGGAGGGGGTGGTCCGGTTGGCCGCCATCACGGGCCAGGCCGTACAGCCACTGAACCCTGCACATGGGCTGGAAGCTCCTCGCACGGTGGCCGTGATCGATGAAAACTGGTGCATTGGCTGCACCCTGTGCATCAAGGCTTGCCCGACGGACGCCATTGTGGGGGCCAACAAGCTCATGCACACCGTGATGGCTGACCATTGCACGGGGTGCGAGCTGTGCATTCCGGTGTGCCCGGTGGACTGCATTGAGCTGGTAAACACCAGTGGCAGCGCTACCGGCTGGGCCGCCTGGACCCCGACCCAGGCCAACAATGCACGACAGCGCTACGCCGCGCGCCAGCAACGGCTGGCCAAGCACCGTGCCGACACGCCAGAGACTGATTCCGATGCGGGCACGCCCAGCACCGAAGCGCGCACTGGGCCTGCAGCCGGCACCGCTCTGGCGTCGCCCGCCTCAACGGCCCATGAGGCGCGCCAGGCTGCTATCGCCGCTGCCATGGCCCGCGCCCGCCAGCGGCGCAACCCGCCCTCACAATAAGTAGTGCGTTGCGCACCGCGTCGCCCTCCGTCAGGGCGCGGGCAACGGCAACGCTTCAGCGGGCTGCCAGACTCTTGTAAACGCCACATCCCAGGTACAAATCGCCCACCCGCGCCACAAACGACATCTTGGTCTGCACCGCGCCGGTGGCCGGGTTGGTGATGTCGTATTCAACCCAGCCCGGTGCACGGTCGGCCTGCGCAACAATGTCGCTGACCAGTTTGTCCCCCGCTATGCCGGGAATGTCCTGCACCCGCGTGCCCACCTTGGCCGGATTGCCGCCAAATGCCCGATAGGTGCCTGCCGTATCGAGCGCAAACACATACATGTCGCGGTCGTGAAACGGCTGGCTTTTGTCGGTGATGGTTCGAACGAACGCATCCCGCGAGGTGGTCTTGTGCAGCGCCACGGCCTTGCTCACCAGCGTCACCGCCTCCTCGGCCGTGCCCTGCTGCAGCCGAAAGGCCGACACCGCACGCGACAGGGTCGATGCACGGCTTTGCAGGGCCTCTGCCTGCTGCACGGCATGGCCCACCATCTGGGCGTTGTGCTGGGTGATCTGGTCGAGCTGCTGCACGGCGGCGCTGACTTCGCGCAGCCCCGTGCTCTGCTCGGCACTGGAGCCGGATATCTCCGACATGCTGGCGGCCACGCTTCGTATGCCGCCCGCCATTTCAGCGATCCCATCTCCGGCCGTGCGGATCAGACCTGCGCTCGCCTCCACCTGGCTCACCGACGCGTTGATCAGCTGCCGGATCTCCTGGGCTGCGTCGGCCGAACGCTTGGCCAGCGTGCGCACCTCCCCGGCCACCACGGCAAATCCGCGCCCCTGTTCGCCGGCACGGGCCGCTTCAACGGCCGCGTTGAGCGCCAGGATGTTGGTCTGAAAGGCAATGCTGTCGATCACACCGATGATTTCGGTCATGCGGCGTGCGCCTTGCTGGATGGCCTGCACCGATTGCACGGCGCTCGCCATGGCCTGCGCACCGGCATCGGCCGCCTGCCGAACCTGCGCTGCACGCTGGTCGGCCCCTTGCGCGGTCAGCGCATTGCTTTGCACAGCCGCCGACAACTGCTCCACACTCGCCGCGGTTTCCTCCAGGTTGGCCGCCTGCTGCTCGGTGCGGTCCGCCAGCGCGCGGTTGCCATGCGCCAATGTCTTTCCGGCGTGGGCCACCAGTGCGGCGTTGCTACGTATATCAGCCACCATGGACGACAGCGTGAGCACCATATGGTCCAGCGACTGGGCCATGCCGCCCACCTCGTCCTGGCCATAAACACCCGCCTGGGCACACAGATCCCCGCCCGTGGTGCGCTGCATGGCATGAGCCAGGCCCGCCATATCGGCCGACAGGCTCGCATACAGCGCCAGCAGCAGATACAGACCCAGTGCAGCGCCCGCAAGCACCAACCACCATGGCGCCGAAACACCGGCGGCCGCCACGGTGGCCAGCAACACGGCGCCGGGGATCACCAGCTTGCCCGGCAGGTGGAGCCAGCGCATGAGCCGCTGACCAGGCCGCAGCAACGAGAATCCAGACATGGTGTCTCCGATCTGTTTTAAATAGTTACAACCATGCTAGGAATAGCCCCTTACGCCGGATTGACAAATGCGGCCTGCAAGGGTTTTCCATGGGCCGATCGTTTGTGCAGCGCAGTGGGCCGGCCGGCGCGGGCATGGCATCGCCCATAATGCAGCCCCATGAATCCCCTGCTTTCCCACCTGCAGCCCTACCCATTCGAGCGGCTGCGGCAACTTTTTGCGGGGGTCACGCCCCCAGCGACTTTCAGCCCCATCAGCCTGGGCATGGGTGAGCCGCGCCATCCCACGCCGCAATTCATCAAGGATGCCATCAGCGCCAACCTGGGCGGCCTGGCCAGCTATCCAGCCACGGCGGGCGAATTGCGCCTGCGCGAGGCTTTCTCGGCCTGGCTGTCCAGACGTTACGACCTGGCCGTGGACGCCGCTACCCAGGTTTTGCCCGTGAACGGATCACGCGAAGCACTGTTTGCCTTTGCCCAGACCGTGATCGACCCCTCCGGGGGCAGCCCTTGGTCGTTTGCCCGAACCCGTTCTACCAAATCTACGAGGGTGCGGCCATGCTGGCCGGCGCCACGCCCCATTACGTTGCCAGCGATCCGGCCCGCAACTTCGCGGTGGACTGGGATTCCGTCCCTGATGCCGTGTGGCAGCGCACCCAACTGCTGTTTGTCTGCTCGCCCGGCAACCCCACGGGCGCCGTGATGCCGCTGTCTGAATGGAAAAAGCTGTTTGAACTGAGCGATCGCCATGGCTTCGTCATCGCCTCCGACGAGTGCTACAGCGAGATCTACTTCCGCGATGAGCCACCGCTGGGTGGTCTGCAGGCGGCCGCCCGACTGGGGCGCAGCGATTTCAAGAACCTGGTGTCGTTCACCAGCCTGTCCAAGCGCAGCAACGTGCCAGGGCTGCGCAGCGGTTTCGTGGCCGGTGATGCCGCGCTGATGAAGGCGTTTTTGCTGTACCGCACCTACCATGGCAGCGCCATGGGCCCGGTGGTGCAGGCTGCCAGCATTGCTGCGTGGGGCGATGAGCAGCATGTGGTGGAAAACCGCACGCTATACCGCAAGAAGTTCGCGCAGGTCACGCCACTGCTTGCCGGCGTGATGGAAGTCTCGTTGCCCGACGCCGGCTTTTATCTTTGGGCCAAGGTCCCCGAGGCCCTGGGCTTGACCGACACCGAGTTCGCCCGGGCCTTGCTGGCTCAATACAATGTCACCGTGCTGCCCGGCAGCTACCTGGCCCGCGAGGTTCAGGGCAGCAACCCTGGCGCCCAGCGCGTGCGCATGGCCCTGGTGGCCGACACCGAAGAATGCGTGGAAGCCGCGCTGCGCATCGTCCAATTCATCCAATCCCGTACTGCCTGACACCATGACCCAACAACTCCAGACCCTCATCGACAACGCCTGGGACAACCGCGCCAACCTCTCGCCTGCCGCCGCACCCCAGGAAATCCTGGACGCCGTCGAACATGTGATTGCCGAACTGAACAACGGCAAGCTGCGCGTTGCCACCCGCGAAGGCGTGGGCCAATGGACCGTGCACCAGTGGATCAAGAAGGCCGTGCTGCTGTCGTTCCGCCTGAAGGACAACGAAATCATGTCGGCCGGCGACCTGGGCTTTTATGACAAGGTGCCCACCAAGTTTGCCCACCTGAGCCCTCAGGAACTCGCCGCCACCGGCGTGCGCGTGGTGCCGCCCGCCGTGGCCCGCCGTGGCAGCTTCATCGCCAAGGGCGCGATCCTGATGCCCAGCTATGTGAACATCGGCGCCTATGTCGATGAAGGCACCATGGTCGACACCTGGGCCACCGTGGGCAGCTGCGCGCAGGTGGGCAAGAACGTGCACCTCTCGGGCGGCGTGGGCCTGGGTGGCGTGCTGGAGCCCCTGCAGGCCAACCCCACCATCATCGAAGACAACTGCTTCATCGGCGCCCGCTCCGAAGTGGTCGAAGGCGTGATCGTCGAAGAAAACTCAGTGCTGGGCATGGGCGTTTATCTGGGTCAAAGCACCCCCATCTTCAACCGCGCCACGGGCGAGATCAGCTATGGCCGCGTGCCATCGGGCTCGGTGGTGGTCAGCGGCAACCTGCCCAAGACCGCCGCCAATGGCGCGCCCTACAGCATGTACGCCGCCATCATCGTCAAGCAGGTGGATGCACAGACGCGTTCCAAGACCAGTATCAACGACCTGCTGCGCGACTGAGCGCGGCTGACCAGCCACGCCCGCACGTCAGCGCCGCAACCGATACGGACAAGAGAGGGAAACACCATGAGCACGATGGAACGAATTCTTCGCCTGATGGCAGAGAAAAAGGCCTCCGACGTCTATCTGTCGGCCAACGCACCCGCGCTGATCAAGATCAACGGCGAATGCGTGCAGATCAACAACCAGATCCTGCCACCCGACGCGCCGCGCAACCTGCTGTCCGAGGTGGTGCCACCAGACCGCATCGAAGAGCTGGAAGAAACCGGCGAGCTCAACATGGGCGTGCCCCTCAGTGGTGTGGGGCGCTTCCGGGTCAGCGCCATGCGCCAGCGCGGCAGTTACGCCGTGGTGATCCGCTTCATCTCGCAGCACATTCCGGAGCTCGACTCGCTGGGCCTGCCTTCGGTGTTGCGTGAGTTGATCATGGAAAAGCGCGGCCTCATCCTGGTGGTGGGCGCCACGGGCTCGGGCAAGAGCACCACGCTGGCATCGATGATCGACAGCCGCAACGAACAGCTGACAGGGCATATCCTCACGATCGAAGACCCGGTCGAATACCAGTTCAAGAACAAGAAATCGATCGTGAACCAGCGCGAGATCGGCAGTGACACCCAGTCGCTGCAGACGGCGCTCAAGAATGCACTGCGCCAGGCCCCGGATGTGATCCTGATCGGCGAAATCCGCGACCGCGAAACCATGTCGGCCGCCATTGCCTACGCGCAGTCGGGCCACCTGTGTCTGGCCACGCTGCACGGCAACAACAGCTACCACGCGCTTAACCGCATCCTGAGCTTCTATCCCGTCGAGGTGCGCCCGACCATGCTGGGCGACCTGGCATCGGCGCTCAAAGCCGTGGTGTCCCAGCGCCTGGTGCGCACGGTGGACGGCGGCCGCGTGCCAGCGGTGGAAATAATGCTCAACACCAAGCTGGTTTCCGAGCTGGTGGAAAAAGGCGACTTCTCGGGCGTGAAGGAGGCCATGGAAAAATCCATGGCTGAAGGCTCGCAGACCTTTGAGGAAGCCCTGGCCCACCACATCATGGAAGGCAAGGTCGAACGCAAGGAAGGCCTGGCCCATGCCGACTCGCCCACCAACCTCATGTGGCGCCTGCAAAACGACTTTGCCCTGGCAGCCAACGCGGCCAAGGCCCAAAAAGAGGCGCGGGACACTCCCGACGACCAGCCTTCCTTTACCGAAATCGTGCTGGACGTCAAAGCCGCCTGACCCGTTTTCCCCTGAACTTTCCGATGTCCCGCACCCTGCACCTGGCCGAACAGCTCATCTCCCTGCCCTCCATCACGCCGGAGGACGCAGGATGCCTCGAGCTGCTTGCGGCACGCCTGGCCCCGCTGGGTTTTATTTGCGAGCGCCTGGACAGCGGGCCCGACGGGTTCCGTGTCAGCAATTTGTGGGCAAAACGGCCTGCAACGCTTGTTTCACCTTCGCAGCAAGCTATAAAAACCATAGTATTTGCCGGGCACACCGACGTGGTTCCCACCGGCCCGCTGGCACAGTGGAGCAGCCACCCGTTCACGCCCACGCACAAGGACGGCAAGCTCTTTGGCCGTGGCGCCAGTGACATGAAAACCTCCATCGCCGCCTTCGTCGTGGCGGTGGAAGAGTTTCTGGCCGCCCACCCCGATCCGCAGGTTTCCATCGCCTTCCTGCTGACCAGCGACGAGGAAGGCCCCTCGGTCGATGGCACCAAGGTGGTGGTGGAACAGCTGCGCACGCGCGGCGAGACGCTGGACTACTGCATCGTGGGCGAGCCCACGTCCGTCGAAAAGACGGGCGACATGATCAAGAACGGCCGGCGCGGCACGCTCAGCGGCAAGCTCACCGTGCGCGGCATCCAGGGCCATATCGCCTACCCGCAACTGGCGCGCAACCCCATTCACCAGGCCCTGCCCGCACTCGCCGAAATGGCGGCCACCGTGTGGGACCAGGGCAATGCCTTCTTTCCGCCCACCAGCTGGCAGATCAGCAACATGCACGGCGGCACCGGCGCCACCAACGTGATTCCGGGCGAGGTGGTGGTGGACTTCAATTTCCGCTTTTCCACCGAGTCCACCGCCGAAAAGCTCAAGCAGCGCGTCTACAGCCTGCTCGACCGCCACAGTCTCGAATACGACCTGCAGTGGACGCTGGGCGGACAGCCCTTCCTGACCACGCCGGGCGAGCTCGTCACGGCCGTGCAGCAGGCCATCCTGGCCGAAACCGGCATCACCACCGAGCTGTCCACCACCGGCGGCACCAGCGACGGCCGCTTCATCGCGCAGATCTGCCCGCAGGTCATTGAACTGGGCCCGCCCAACGCCACCATCCACAAGATCGACGAGCATGTGGTGGTGGCCGACATCGAGCCCCTCAAAAACATCTACCGCCGCACCCTCGAAAACCTGCACTGCCAGGCCAGCAAGACACCAGCGGCCACGCAGGCAGCCGCAGCATGACCGGCACCGTCACCGCCCTGCCCGCCCTGCAGGGCGGCACCGTGGCCGCGCTGGTGCAGTCCGGCGCCGATCTGCTCACCGCCGCGGGCGTTGCGTTCGGTCACGGCACCACCAACGCCCATGACGAAGCCGCCTGGCTGGTGCTGTGGCGCCTGGGGCTGCCCCTGGACAGTGACCTGGGCGATGGCCCCGATTCCGTGGCAAATCGGCCTGTAGCGCCCGATGAGCTTGCGCAGGCAGCTGCACTTTTTGATGAGCGCATTCGCACCCGCAAGCCTGCCGCTTACCTCACCCGCGAGGCCTGGCTGCAAGGCGTGCCGTTCTACGTGGATGAACGCGCCATCGTGCCGCGCAGCTTCATCGCCGAATTGCTGGCCGATGGCAGCATCGATGATTTTCTGGGCGAGCACACGCACCGCGTGCTCGACCTGTGCACCGGCAACGGCAGCCTGGCCGTGCTGGCGGCCATGGCCTGGCCCGACATCGAAGTCACGGGCGCCGACATCTCGCCCGATGCACTGGCCGTGGCCCGCATCAATGTGGACCGGCATGGCCTGCAAGACCGCATTACGCTGCAGTTGTCGGATGGCCTGGCCCAACTGCCCGGCCCCTGGGACCTGATTCTCTGCAATCCGCCCTATGTCAATGCAGCCAGCATGGCGCAATTGCCTGCCGAATACCGGGCTGAACCCACCCTTGCGCTGGCGGGCGGTGCCGATGGCATGGACTTCATTCGCCAGCTGCTCCAGGACGCGCCCGCCCGCATGAGCGAAAATGCGGTGCTCGTGCTCGAAATCGGCAACGAGCGTTCCCACTTTGAAGCCGCCTTCGGGCAGCTGCCCGTGTACTGGATAGACACCAGCGCGGGCGAAGACCAGGTGCTTCTGGCCACACGCCAGGCCCTGGTTGCCTATTTTTCTTCCTGATGATCACTCTTAAAAATGTCACCTTGCGCCGCGGCGCCAAGGTGCTGCTCAATGGCGTCAACGCCACCATCAATCCCGGCGAGAAGGTCGGCCTGGTGGGGCGTAACGGCGCTGGTAAATCCAGCCTGTTTGCCCTGCTCAATGGCACCCTGCACGAAGACGGTGGTGATTTTTACATCCCCACGCAGTGGCGCATGGCGCAGGTCGCACAGAACATGCCCGAAACCGACGAGCCCGCCACCGCGTTCGTGGTGGCTGGCGACACGCGGCTGAACGACCTGCAGGCCGAGCTGGCCAAAGCCGAGGCCGCGGACGACGGCATGGCCATCGCCCATGCCTACACCGACCTGGCCGATGCCGGCGCGCACGATGCCGAGCCCCGCGCGCAGGCCCTCATCCTGGGCCTGGGCTTCAAGGTGTCCGAGCTGGACAAACCCGTCAACAGCTTCTCGGGCGGCTGGCGCATGCGCCTGCAGCTGGCCCGCGCGCTGATGTGCCCCTCGGATCTGCTGCTGCTCGACGAGCCCACCAACCACCTGGACCTGGATGCCCTGGTCTGGCTGGAAGCCTGGCTCAAGCGCTATGAAGGCACGATGATTGTCATCAGCCATGACCGCGAGTTCCTCGATGCCGTGACCAACGTCACCATGCACATCGACAACGCGCAGATCACCCGCTACGGCGGCAACTACAGCAAGTTCGAGGACCTGCGCGCCCAGCAACTCGAATTGCAGCAGGCCAGCTTTTCCAAGCAGCAGGAAAAGATCGCCCACCTCAAGAAGTTCATCGACCGCTTCAAGGCCAAGGCCAGCAAGGCCAAGCAGGCACAAAGCCGGGTCAAGGCGCTGGACCGCATGGAAAAGATCGCGCCCGTGCTGGCCGATGCCGAGTTCACCTTCGAATTCAAGGAGCCGCAGAACCTGCCCAACCCGATGCTCGCCATCAGCGATGCGGCGTTCGGCTACCGCTCGGAAGACGGTGCGCAAACCACCATTCTGGAAAACGTCAGCCGCAGCGTGCTGGCCGGCCAGCGCATAGGCATTCTGGGCGCCAACGGCCAGGGCAAATCCACGCTGGTCAAGACCATTGCCCGCACCATGGCGCCGCTGGCCGGCACGGTAACCGAGGGCAAGGGCCTGTCGATTGGCTACTTTGCCCAGCAGGAACTGGACGTGCTGCGCCCGCACGAGAACCCGCTGGAGCACATGATCCGCCTGGCCCGCGAGCTGGGCCCCAACAGCCGCGAGCCGAGCCGCGAGCAAGACCTGCGCAGCTATCTGGGCACGTTCAATTTCACCGGCGACATGGTCAAACAGAGCGTGGGCAGCATGAGCGGTGGCGAAAAGGCCCGCCTGGTGCTGGCCATGATCGTCTGGCAGCGCCCCAACCTGCTGCTGCTCGACGAGCCCACCAACCACCTGGACCTGGCCACGCGCGAGGCGCTGTCGATGGCGCTCAACGAGTTTGAAGGCACCGTCATGCTGGTCAGCCACGACCGCGCCCTGCTGCGCGCCGTGTGCGACGAGTTCTGGATGGTGGGCCGCGGCGCCGTGGGGCCGTTTGACGGCGACCTCGACGACTACCAGCGCTATTTGCTCGAAGAAGCCAAGCGCCAGCGTGAACTGGCCAAGCTGGAGGCCGCCGCCGACAGCGCAGCGCTCAAGGCCGGTGCAGCACTGGCGCCCGTCGCAACCGTAGCCGCCGCGACTATCGCTCCTGTTTCAATAGCTGCTAGCGCAGACCAGTCAAGCGTAAAAGGCCAAAATGATGCCAAACCTGCTGTCGACGCCAAGGAGCAGCGCAAGCAGGATGCCCAGGCACGCCAGCAACTGGCAGAGCGAACCAGGCCCCTGAAACGCGAACTCGAACAGATCGACAAGCGCCTGTCCGCCCTGCTGGCCGAACGGACCGACCTGGAACAGCGCCTTACTCAGCCGCTGCCACCGGCAGACATCGCCGACCTGGGCCGGCGCCTGAAAGCCGGCCACGACGAGACTGCGCGGCTGGAAGAACGCTGGCTGGAAATTTCTGCCGAGCTGGAAGAAATGGGCGTGAGCGCTAGCGCCTGATACGTAAAATCTTGTAATTCCTTGCGATTGTTTTGGCCTTCTGGCCAATAGCAACGAGCGCTGGTTGCTATAAATTCTGAAGCAAAATTTTCGCAAGAATATCGGGTGATTTGGTTGCATTTTTTTGCGTTTGGACGTCAACCAAGCCCCAAGCGAGCGCGTTGTTGGTACATCACAGGAGTTTTCCAGTATGAATACCACCGCAATCTTGTCCGCCTGGCCCGAAGACGAACGCGACCGCAAGCGCGCACCGGCCCGCCTTTGAGGGCGCGGCAGCCGCCCACACCAAATGGCGGCGGCAGCCCCTTCATCCATCTATGTTCCTCTCAACAAAAAACCCCGCATTGCGGGGTTTTTTGTTGTCTGCTTCGGGCGGTATCAACCCATGTGCAAGCCGCCATTGACGGAAAAATCGGCGCCGGTGGCGTAACCACCCTCGTCCGATGCCAGCCAGGCGATGATGGAGGCAATCTCGCTGGGCTCGCCCAGGCGCTTGACCGGCACGGTGGCCACGATCTTTTCCAGTACATCGGGGCGAATGGCCTTGACCATGTCGGTGCCGATGTAACCCGGGCTCACGGTGTTCACGGTCACGCCCTTGGTGGCCAGCTCCTGCGCCAGCGCCATTGAAAAGCCATGCATGCCGGCCTTGGCAGCGGAATAGTTGGTTTGCCCTGCCTGGCCCTTTTCGCCGTTCACGCTGCTGATGTTGATGATGCGGCCCCAGCCCTTTTCCACCATGTCGGCCACCACCTGCTTGGTGACGTTGAACATGCTGTTGAGGTTGGTCTCGATCACCTGATCCCAGTCCTCGCGGGTCATCTTGAGGAACATGCGGTCGCGCGTGATGCCGGCATTGTTGACCAGCACATCGATGGGGCCGTGTTCAGCCTTGGTCTTGGTGAAAGCTTCCACGGTGGAGTCCCAGTCGCCCACATTGCCCACCGACGCATGGAAGGTGTAGCCCAGGGCCTTCTGCTCGTCGAGCCACTTGGTGAAGTCGCGCGTGGGGCCGCAGCCGGCGATGACGGTGAACCCGTCCTTGTGCAAACGCTGGCAGATGGCGGTGCCGATGCCGCCCATGCCGCCGGTGACATACGCTACTTTCTTGCTCATGTGATTTCTCCTGGTTGTAAAGTGCTCCACACCACTCTACCCAAGAATTGAGGCAACGCAGTGAAGGAAAACACTGAAGCGGCCATTTTTCTGCAAGACCGCCCCGGTCAACCCATACCCGCGTGTACCGCGCGGTATTGAGCGAGCGCAGAGCGCGACCATCCGCCGCAGCCGAGCCCAGGGGTTGGGGTCGGACGCAACACGCCCGCCCGCTTCAGGCGCTGCCGCTGGCCAGTGGCAAAGTCTCCCAGCCCGGCCGGGCAAAAAGATAGCCTTGCTGGTAATGAATCCCCGCCGAGCGCAGGTGCTCGGACTCTTGCGCCGTCTCGATGCCTTCGGCCACGATGTCAATGCCCAGGCGATCACAGACCAGCGCAATGCCGGCCACGATGGCCTGCCGCACGGGATCCTGATCAATGTTGCGGATCAATTCCATGTCGATCTTCAGCACATGGGGCTGGAACTGGACCAGCATGTTCAGCCCGGCGTAGCCCGCGCCAAAATCATCGATCGCCGTGATCAGGCCCTGACGGCGGTATTCGTTGAAGATGGACTTGAGGTGTGCGCCGTTGGTCACCTGCTCACCTTCGGTTACCTCAAACATGATTCGATCGTGCGGAAAAGCAAATTCCTTGGCCGCTTCCATGGTGGCCCGGATGCAGGTCTCGGCCCGGTACACGGCGTTGGGCAGAAAGTTGATACTCAGGCGGCACCCCGGCAAGGCGGCAAGCCCCAGGCGCGATGCCAGTTCGATGGCTTTCACCCGGCAAGCCTGGTCAAAGCGGTAGCGGTGGGATTCATCCACCCACGACAGCACGGTAGCTGCCGACTGCCCGTCGACGCCCCGCACCAGCGCTTCGTAGGCAAACGGGCGTCCGGTCTGCAGGTCCATGATGGGCTGGAACGCCATCGTGAAGTCGAACGGAAGCTGCGTCTTGTTGCGGCAGGCAGCGCAACCCAGGGGCTCAAAGGGTTGGGCGAATACAGTTGGTTTCATGGGGCAATGATATCGGTGCCCCACCCGTGGCAGTGCCCGCTCATGCGTTGCGCGCCAGCGCAAAGACAGCCACCACCTGTGCCAACCGCTGGGCCTGCTCCGTCACCGTCCCTGCGGCAGCGGCGGATTGCTCCACCAGCGCTGCGTTCTGCTGCGTCATCTGGTCAAGCTGGCCGACTGCCTGGTTGATCTGCGCGATGCCGGTCGATTGGTCACGCGCCGCCGCGTGGATCTCGCCCATCATTGCACTGACCTGCTGCACCGAGCCCACGATCTCCGACATGGTGCGGCCGGCGTCATCGGCCAGCTGGCCACCGGCCGAGGCTTTTTGCACCGAGCTTTCGATGAGTGACTTGATCTCGCGGGCCGCCTGGGCCGAGCGCTGGGCCAGGCTGCGCACTTCGGTAGCCACCACCGCAAAACCGCGCCCCTGCTCACCCGCACGGGCCGCTTCCACGGCAGCATTGAGCGCCAGAATGTTGGTCTGGAAGGCGATGGAGTCGATCACGCCCGTGATGTCGGCAATCCGGGCCGAACCTTCGTTGATCTCACGCATGGTGTGGATCACGCGCCCCACCACGTCGCCGCCGTGCCGGGCCACGTCTGCCGCCGATACCGCCAGGGCATTGGCCTGTTCGGACGCATTGGCGGACTGGCGCACCGTACCGGTGAGCTGCTCCATGTTGGCGGACGTTGCCTGCAGGCTGCCGGCGGTGTCTTCGGTGCGCACCGAAAGGTCTTGCGCTCCCATGGCGATCTCCTGGCAGGCCAGCGCCATGCTGGTGGCCGCCTCCTGAACAGTGGCCACGGTTTCGTGCATGCGCTCCAGCGCCTGCTTGAGGGCCATCCCACCGGGCGTCTCCACGGCAATATGGGTGACGTCCAGCGCAATCTGGTCGCCGCGCACCATGGCCGCCGACAGGCGCTGCAACTCCAGCGACTCCCGGGCCGTGCGTCCCATGTTCACCGCAAGGATCACTTCCAGCACCGTCTGGATCACCACATACACCGCGTGCAGCACCACCCGGGCGAAGTCAGGGCTGGTCATGCAGTACACACCAAAGCCCGCCGCCTGCAGGCGGTCGAACAGCACATGGTGCACGGCAAACAGCAATGCCGCCCACACAATGGGGCGCCAGTCCAGGTACACCAGCAGCAAGGCCAGTGTGACGAACACGCCGAAGTGGAACTCCAGCATGCCCTGCGCGAGCTGGATATGCAGGGCCACCAGGCCCACCTGCACAAACGCCAGCACCAGACGGGACCCCAGCGTGCCACGCGCCAAGGCATAAGCAGCGCCAGCGATCAGCACCAGCCCCCCCGAGGCCACCAGAGCCAGCGCCGAATCCACAAACCGCAGCCCCAGCACCACCGCGGCAATGGCGCTCAGCGCAATGGCCACCAGCATGACGCGGTCACCCAGCAAGGCGCTGTCCAGACGCTGCGATACGGGCTTTTCGGACTGTGGGGAGTGGGAGAGATACGGCATAGATTTCTGAATTGCACCAATATGTTTTTATTGTAACTCTTTGGTAGCAATGCATCCATTGAGTTCAATCAAGACGTCGCCGAAAAAAAAGCCGCATCAAATGCGGCTTTTTCTTGGGAGGCGCCTGTCGAGCGCACGGGTGTCTTGAACGTGTCTGACTTCGTTGAAGCCTTTAACGCTCCAGCGCCAGGGACACGCCCATGCCCCCACCAATGCACAGCGCAGCCAGGCCCTTCTTGGCATCACGGCGTTGCATTTCGTGCAGCAGCGTCACCAGGATGCGGCAACCCGAGGCGCCGATGGGGTGACCAATGGCAATCGCGCCGCCGTTCACGTTGACCTTGGCGGGGTCGATGGCCAGTTCCTTGTTCACGGCGCAGGCTTGCGCGGCAAAGGCCTCGTTCAGTTCGAACAGGTCCACATCGGCGGCGTTCCAGCCCGCGCGCTGCAGGGCCTTGCGCGAGGCAGGCACGGGGCCCATGCCCATGGTGGCCGGGTCCAGACCGCTGGTGCCAAAAGCGGCAATGCGGGCCAGGGCTTGAGGCCCAGGGAAGCGGCCTTCTTTGCGCTCATCACCACTACGGCGGCAGCGCCATCGTTGATGCCCGAGGCATTGCCCGCCGTCACGGTGCCGGCCTTGTCGAACGCCGGGCGCAGACCCGCCAGCACTTCGGCATTGGTTTTGCGGTTCAGGTATTCGTCGGCATTGAACAGGATGGGGTCGCCCTTCTTCTGGGCCAGGCTGACACCCACGATCTCGTCGGCAAACTTGCCTGCGTCTTGCGCAGCAGCGGCCTTTTGCTGGCTACCCAAGGCCAGGGCGTCCTGCATGTCGCGGGTGATGCCGTAGGCCTTGGCCACGTTTTCGGCGGTAATGCCCATGTGGTACTGGTTGTACACGTCCCACAGGCCATCGACGATCATCGAGTCGATCAGCTTCCAGTCGCCCATGCGCTGGCCGTCACGCGAGCCGTTCAGCACATGGGGTGCCAGGCTCATGTTTTCCTGGCCACCGGCCACCACGATCTCGCTGTCGCCCCAGGCCACGGCCTGGGCCGCCAGCATCACCGCCTTGAGGCCCGAGCCGCACACGGCATTGATGGTGAGGGCCGGTGTTTCCTTGGCCACGCCCGCCTTCATGGAGGCCTGGCGCGCCGGGTTCTGGCCCACGCCGGCTGCCAGCACCTGGCCCATGATGACTTCACCAATCTGGTCGGAGGCCAGCCCCGCGCGCGCGATGGCCTCGCGGATCACGATGGAACCCAGTTCGGTGGCCGGCGTCTTGGCCAGTGCGCCACCAAATTTGCCCACGGCGGTGCGAGCGGCTGAAACAATGACGATGTCTTCCATGGAAAGTCCTTTCGAGGTGGATCGGTGCAGGGCCCGTTTCGAGCCCCGGCGGTTTTTTGAGATTCTCGCAGCCGTCTGCAGCGTTTCAGTCAGACCTTTTGCTTGACGTAGCGGCCCGGCGCCGGCTCGATGGCCTTGAACCGGGTGCCTTTGCCGTAGGCCTTGGGCGCCGCAATCTGCTTGCCGGCATGGCCCTTGAGCCAGCCGGACCAATCGGTCCACCAGCTGCCGGGATGCTCGGTGGCGCCTTCCAGCCATTGTTCGAGGGTGGCGGGCAGCTTGCCGTCGGCGCGAATCCAGTGGCTGCGCTTGCCTTTGGCGGGCGGGTTGATGACACCGGCGATATGGCCCGAGGCGCCCATCACAAAGCGTTTTTTGCCGGGCAGCACCTGGGTGGAGGCATAGGCGGCGTTGATGGGCACGATGTGGTCTTCGCGCGAGCCATAGATATAGACCGGCAGCGTGAGGTTGGCGAGGTCCATCTTCTCGCCGCACACGATGAGCTTGCCGGGCTTGACCAGGTTGTTTTCAAGATAAAAGTTGCGCAGGTACCAGGCATAGAACGGCCCGGGCAGATTGGTGCTGTCGCTGTTCCAGTAAAGCAGGTCGAACGGGGCGGAGTTTCGCCCTTGAGGTAGTTGCCCACCACGTAGTTCCACATCAGGTCATTGGGGCGCAAGAAGCTGAAGGTCGAGGCCAGGTCCTGCCCTTTCATGAGGCCGCCTTTGCCCAGCTGCATCTCGCGGTACTTCACCATCCCTTCGTCGATGAACACATCCAGGATGCCGGTGTCGGTGAAGTCGATCAGCGTGGTCAAAAAGGTGGCACTGGCCACCGGCTCGTCGCCGCGTGCGGCCAGCACCGCCAGGGCATTGCTCAGGATGGTGCCGCCCACGCAAAAACCCAGGGCATTGATCTGCTCGGCGCCGGTGATGTTCTGCACCACATCGATGGCGGCCATGGCGCCATCTTCCACATAGTCGTCCCAGGTCTTGTGGGCCAGGCTGTCATCCGGGTTGCGCCAACTCACCACAAAGGTGCGGTGGCCTTGTTCGACGGCATAGCGGATCAGCGAATTTTCTGGCTGCAGATCGAGGATGTAGAACTTGTTGATGCAGGGCGGCACCAGCAGGAAGGGCCGCTCGTACACCTTGGCGGTCAGGGGTTTGTATTCGAGCAGCTGGAACAGCTCGTTTTCGAACACCACGGCGCCTTCGGTGGTGGCCACGTTGCGGCCCACCTCGAACAGGCTTTCGTCGGTCATCGACACATGGCCCTGGGTGATGTCGTGCAGCAGGTTCTTGAGCCCCAAGGCAATGCTCTCGCCCTTGGTCTCGATGGCCTTTTTCTGAGCTTCGGCGTTGAACGCCAGGAAGTTGCTGGGTGCCATGGCGGCCATCCATTGCTCCACGCCAAAACGGATGCGCGCCTTGGTCTTTTCGTCCGACTCCACCGCTTCCGCCAGACCCATCAGGGTGCGTGCGTTGAGCAGGTAGGCTGCCGCCGAAAAAGCCGCCACCGGGTTGGCGGCCCAGCCCTCGCCCGAGAAACGCCGGTCCTTGAGTTCGGGTGCGGCCTGCAGGCCCTGGGCCCACAGCTCCTTGGCATCCTGGAGATACTGCTGCTGCAGCGCCTGCAGCTTGGTCGAGGAAAACTGCACAGGGGCGACCCCCGGCACACGACCCGCCGCATCGGCGTACTGAAAAGACTGCAAAGCCTTCGTCCAGCTTTCACCGAAAATCTGCTGGAATTGCTGGGCACCTTGGGCCCAGAGTGCTTCAGAATTCATGTTGTCTCCTCAATGGTGGGTCGGGTGCACTGCATGGGCTTTGGCACCATTGTTGCCCACAAGGTGCTGCATGGCAACGTTCACCCGCATCTTTCTCTCTTTTGCTCATGTACCTCGTAATCATCACCTGGCTGTATGTCACCCTCATGATGGCCGTCGCCGAGGCCACCAGCAGCACCGGCAGCCTGCTCGGTGCGTTGGTCACGTTTGTGCTGTATGGATTGCTGCCGATGGGCATCGTGGCGTACATCCTGGGCACGCCCGGCCGCAAGCGGGCCATCAAGGCGCGCGAGCAGGCGCAGCAAGCTGCCTATGACGCGCAGCAGGCGCCCGCGCCTATGGCATCGCCAGTGGAGCCATCGCCTGAAGCTGCGTCAGCTGCTGCTTCCGTCGCGCCAGATGCAGGCGGCCATGCGGCCGCTGCCACCCAGGGCCCGTTGGTCGCGCCGGTACGAAAAGAACCGTGAGGCATTGCCCACGGTGCACCAGGGCGCGGTGCTGTCGTTGCCATAGATCTGCGTGACGCCCAGCGCGCGCAGCCGCAGCCGCGCCAACCCTGCCAGATCGGCCAGAAACTTGCCCTGGCCCTGCGGCGCAAAGCAGGCCTGGGCCGCCGGATGGTGCTGACAAAACGCTTCGCGCACTTCGGCCCCCACCTCAAAGGCAGTGGGGCCGATGCAGGGGCCCAGCCAGGCCATGGTGTTGGCGGCGAGGGCGTCATTTGCTTCTTTTTCGATAGCTAATAGCGCTTTATCCGCAAGGGCTAGAGCCTTAAATTGCTCAATAACTGCTTCCAGAACGCCCATCCCGTCCGTCCCCGCCAGCCCGCGCCAGCCCGCGTGGGCCGCGCCCACCATGGCGCCCGAGCCATGCGCCAGCAGCACGGGCAGGCAATCGGCCACCATGATGGTGCAGACCGCGCCGGGCTGCGTGGCCACGCAGGCGTCAGCCTCGGTGCCATCGGGCGTGGCAGGGCCGATATCGGCCACCACCGTGCCATGCACCTGGTTCAGAAACACCGCCCGGGCGCCTGGTGTGGCGCCCTGCACCACCGCCTGCAGCCGCTGCCGATTGGCCTGCACGGCCGCTGGCGCATCGCCCACATGGCTGCCCAGGTTCAGGCTGGCATAAGGGCCGCTGCTGACACCGCCGGCCCGCGTGGTGCACAGGGCGCGCACACCGGCAGGCGCTGGCCATTGCGGCTGCACCCAGTCGGCGTGGCCAATGCCCGGGGGCTGGTTCACGGCTGGTGGTCCGGGCAGGCCGATGGCTGTGCCTGCTGGAACGCGGGCAGCGCCATGCAGGCAGCAAAGGCCGCCATGGTGTGCGGCACCCCTTCCAGGTTGACGTTGAAGCGCTGGCAATTGAAGACATGCGGCACCAGGCAGCAATCGGCCAGCGTGGGCGCATCACCCCAGCAATACACCGAAGGCGCCAGTCCCTGCGTGGCGCGCTGCTGCGCCAGCAGCACCAGCTGGTGCTCGAACGCCTCGAGCCCGCTGCGCGCCCAGTGGATGTACCAGGCGTTCTTGCCGGCTTCGTCCACCTTCAGCTCGTGCACCAGGTATTTCAGCACCCGCAGGTTGTTCAGCGGGTGCATCTCGCACGCCACCATCTGCGCCAATGCCCGCACCTGGGCGCGGGCCAGCGGCTCGGCGGGCAGCAAGGGCGGCGCGGGATGGGTTTCATCGAGGTATTCGATGATGGCCATGGACTGGGACAGCGCCACGCCATCGTCGGTCACCAAGGTGGGCACCAGCGCATCGCCCACCCGGCCGGTGTAGGCCGGGTCGTGGTGCTCGCCGCGCACCAGGTGCACCGGGATGTAGTCGTAATCGAGGCCCTTGTAATGCAGCGCGATGCGCACTCGAAACGAGGCCGACGAGCGGAAATAGTTGAAGAGTTTCATGGGCTGGAGAGCGAAGGTAAAGCAGAAAACGGCGGGTGAGGAGCACTGGTGTTGCCTGGCGCGGCCGGGCCGCACACCAGCTTGGCCAGCAAGGCCTTGAGCTGCGTCACCTCGGCTTGCGACAGCGGCGCCATCAGGCGCTCCTGCACCCGCTGGGCCGCAGTGCGCAACTGCAGCGCTGCCGCCTCGCCTGCCGGCGTAACCCACATGAGCTTGCGCCGCCGGTCGCGCGAGTCGGGCACCCGCCGGATCCAGCCACGCGCCTCCAGGCGGCCGATCACCGATCCCGATGTGGCGGCATCCAGTGCCACGCAGGCTGCCAGCGTGACCTGGTCTGCACCGGGCTGGTCGATCAATTCGTTCAGGATGGCGAACTGCACCGGGGTCACGTAAAAACCGACGGTTTCTTCCATGAAAAGCGCCACGGCGCGCTGGTGCGCACGCCGGACAAGGTGGCCTGGCGCCTGATGGAAATCGAAGCTCTGTGCCATGGGCGCGAGTGTAGCGCCGCTCTGCAGACGCGCCGGCCCCGTGGCACACTGCGGCAGGGCCGAACCACAACGCAGCGGCAACACCGCATGCCATCGCGCCAACGCCCCTGCACCCTTGCTCCATCCTGTAGAAGAAAGTCCAAACATGAGCTATGTTTTTTCTCCCGCGCCCGTGGCCAGCGTGCCCGTTGTGGGCTCTGGCGACCGTTTTCCGGTGCACCGCATCTATTGCGTGGGCCGCAACTACGAAGAACACGCCAAGGAAATGGGTTTCACCGGCCGCGAGCCGCCGTTCTTCTTCCTGAAGCCAGCCGACGCCATCGTGGTGGTCAACGCCGGCGAAACCGGCCTGCTGCCCTACCCCAGCCTCACAAGCAACCTGCACCACGAGATCGAACTGGTGGTAGCCATTGGCAAGGGTGGCAAAAACATCAAGGCCGCCGACGCACTGCAGCACATCTACGGCTACGCCGTGGGCCTGGACATGACGCGCCGCGACCTGCAAAACGACATGAAGAAACAGGGTCGCCCGTGGTGCATCGGCAAGGGCTTTGATGCCAGCGCCCCCATCGGCCCCATCACCCCGGCCGAGCAGGCAGGCGACATCGCCCAGGCCGCCATCTGGCTGCAGGTCAACGGCGCCGACCGCCAGCGCAGCACCGTGTCCCAACTCATCTGGAACATTGGCGAAACCATCGAGCACCTGTCTGCTGCCTGGGAGCTGGCCCCCGGCGACCTGATCTACACCGGCACCCCGAAGGCGTGGGCGCCGTGGTGCGCGGCGACACCCTGGAAGGCGGCGTGGACGGCCTGCCCACACTGCGCCTGAGCGTGGTGTAGCCGCCCAGACAGCGCCCGCATTCACTTCACTTTTCATAGCTGCTAGCGCATTACCCATAAGCTCCAGCGGCCTTTTTGAACTATATTTACTGCATGACCTTGCGCAGCCCCATAAAACACTGCCGCGCCTGCGGCACGGCCGTGGTTTACCGCCTGCCCGACGACGGCGACACCAAGCAGCGTGCCGTGTGCCCTGCCTGCCACACCGTGCACTACGAAAACCCCCTGAACGTGGTGGGCACCGTGCCGGAGTTCGCCGATGGCCGCGTGCTCCTGTGCAAGCGCAACATCGAGCCGCGCTGGGGCAAGTGGACGCTGCCCGCCGGGTTCATGGAGCTCGATGAAACCACGGCCCAGGGCGCGGCCCGCGAAACCGACGAAGAGGCCGGCGCCCAGATCGAGATGGGCCCGCTGTTCAGCCTGCTGAACGTGCGCCGTGTGGGCCAGGTGCACCTGTTTTACCGTGCCACGCTGCTCAGCGACCAGTTCAACCCCGGCTATGAAACCATTGAGGCGCGCCTGTTCACCGAATCCGACGTGCCCTGGGACGAGCTGGCGTTTCGCACCGTGAAGGAAACGCTTGAGGCCTACTTTGCCGACCGGCGCCGTGGCAGCTTCGGGCTGCATTGCATCGACGTGGAGTAGTTCCGCCGCGCCAGGCAACGCCTCCTGGTGCGTCAACGGCCGCTGTGCATACAGCGGCCGTTTTCATTGGCCATGACTCCTTGCCGATCGGCAACGCTCAGGCCTGGTTATTGCTTGAAATGCATCAACAAGTAACCAGGGCAAAGACCTGACCTTGCAGTTTCGTGCCCAAAGGAGGAATAACAATGAGCGTGGCAACCAACACCAGCGTCGACACCGATATGTTCATGCCCTTCATGCGCGATGTGCTGCGCTGCGAAAACTCGCTGCGTGAGCTCAACCTGATGTGGCGCCTGATTGAATCGTCGGCCAAGATGAACTGTCCTGAGGAGGCCCACAGCATCTTGCCGATGATGGCGGCCACGCGCGCCGGATTTCAAAGGCTGGAGCGCGATCTGGTGAACTCGCTGGTGCATGAGTCGATCAGCGAAGTCATGGCCGAAATCGGCACCAGCGCCCGCCATGTGATCGACATCGTGGTGCGCAACCTCTTCGAGCGCACGGCCGACGTGGGCTTTCTGGCCACCGACCAGGAACTGTGCCGCTTCGTGGCGGGCCAGGACACCGAACCAGCGCCGGTGCTGGAGCGCCTGCGCGAATACCGCAATAAGTACACCGTTTACGACGAAATCATGCTGCTCGACCGGCATGGCACCGTGCTGGCGCAGATTGACGAAGACTCGCCCGTGGAAGGCAGCCACGACCCACTGATCGCGCAGACGCTGCAACACCACGGCTACTTGGAAACCTTCCGCCCCACCGGCCTGCGCCCCGGCAAAGAGCACGCCCTGATCTATTCGCACCGCATGCTGGATCCGCACACCGGCGAGCCCGTGGGCGTGCTGTGCCTGAGCTTTGCGTTCCAGGGCGAAATGGAAGGCATCTTCCAATCCCGCGCCAAGGAAGACCGCCGCAGCATTGCGCTGCTGCTTGATGGCGAGCACCGCGTGATTGCCAGTGGCGACCCGCTTTGGATCCCGGTCGGCGCCCCGGTGCCTGTGAACCAGCAAGGTGCACCGCAGTTACTGGTGCGCAGCGGCCGCACTTACCTGGTGCAGACCGTGGCATCGCAGGGCTACCAGGGCTATCCCGGCCCGCCGGGCTGGAAGGGCCAGGTCATGGTGCCGATCGATCTGGCGTTTTCGGGCAAACAGGGCCGCGCCATCGACAGCCTGGAACCTGCCATCGCCCAGGGCCTGCTGGCACATGCGCAAAGCTTTTGCCCGCCACTGCATGAAATCGTCACCGCTGCGGACACCATTCGCCGCGTGGTGTGGAACGGCCAGGTCATGACGGCCGGCGAGCGCGGCGGTCAGCACCAGCTCAAGGCCGTGCTGGAGCAGATTGGAGAAACCGGCGCACGCACCAACAAGGTGTTCACCCAGTCCATCCGCGACCTCTACGACACCGTGCTCAGCTCGCGCATGCGCGACAGCGAACTCCTCACCCGCCTGCTGGTGGACCTGCTGGACCGCAACCTGTACGAACGCGCCAACGATTGCCGCTGGTGGGCCCATACGCCCGAATTGCGTGTCGCGCTGGCGCAGCCCGACACCGCCAACTGGCAGCAGATTCATCAGATTCTGGAGCATATCAACGCGCTCTACACCGTGTACACGCGCCTGGTGGTGTACGACCGCCAGGGCCGCATCGTCGCAGCCAGCCGGCCCCAAAGTGAGGACGGCAGCTCTGTGCTGGGCAGCCACGTGGATGCCACCACGCTGGCCGCGGTGCTGGCACTGCCCAATACGCAGTCGTACCACGCCACGCGCTGGCAACCCTCGCCACTGTGCGACGGCCAAGCCACTTACTTATACCACGCAGCCATCCGTGCGCCGGACGACGCCCATGCCGTGGTCGGCGGTATAGGCATCGTCTTCAATGCAGCCACAGAGCTGGACGCCATGCTGCGGGGCGCCGCGGCCGGCAAGCCCGGCACCGGCACGGTGTTTGTCGATCGCCAGGGCATGGTGCTGGCCAGCACCGACCCGCGCTGTACCTTGGGCGGCACCATGCCTTTGCCTCCCGAGATGCTGCAGCTGGGGCGGGGCGCGAGCCTGTCGCGCGCCATGGTGCACGAAGGCCATTACCGCATCGTCGGCTGCTCGGCCTCTAACGGCTACCGCGAATTCAAAGTCAGCGACGGCTACCGCGACGATGTGCTGGCGCTGTCCTTCGAGTCGCTCGGCGCCGTACAAAGCGGCGCACTCGATGCCGCGCAGCGACAGCGCACCGCACTGCAATCCATGGCCACTGCGGTGGACGGCCAGGAAATGGCCACCTTCTTCGTCGATTCCGCGCTGTTTGCCCTGGACGCCGGATCGGTGCTGGAAGCGCTGAGCGCCAGCGCCATCGCACCGGTATCGGCCGGCCGCCTGCCCTATTGCGTGGGCGCGCTGGCGCGCAAGGCCCGTGACAGCATCACCGGTTACGTCTGGGTGTTCGACCTGGGCCATCTGCTGCGCGGCAAACCCTCTGAAATTACGCAGGAAAGCCAGGTCATCGTGCTGCAGCATGGTGGCCGCCGCACAGGCCTGCTGGTGAGCGAGCTGCATGGTGTGACCGCCTTTGCACGCGACCAAATCATCAAAGCCCCCGCCATGCCTGGCCAGCAAGGTCAACTCATCACCCATCTGATCCGGGCCAACCAGGGTCAGACGCTGGTGCAGTGCATGGACGCAGGGCACTTGATGGCGTTGTTGCGCAGCGGATCCAATAGCCCGGAGACCCAGCAACGGCTGGCTGCATGAGCAGGATGGCCTGTCACTGGCCATCACTGGCACAGGGCGGGGCCGCTATCCCAGCTTGCCCAGAATGGGCCCCATTTCGTCCCGGGAAAAAGCCCGCAGGGTCTGCAGGCGAATATTTCCGGCGCTGCTGATGGCCAACCCAAATGCAGCAGCCGCTGCATCGTCCGGCGCTTCAATCAAGGTCACCAGATCGTATTTCCCCAGAGTCCAATAGATGTGCGTCATCTTGGCGCCGAACTTCGATGCTGCCTCCCTCACTGCATCGGCGCGCTTGGTGGTGTCCTTGACGCTGCGGACGCCTTGGTCGGTGAAATTACACAGTGCGACGTATGTTGCCATGGTCTTTCCTTTACGCAAGGGCCTTGGTAGGTAAACCGGTTGGGCAGGCCCCGTTGCGCCAACCGGAAATACACGTTCGCCCTGGTAGATGGAAGAAACCAAAGCCCGATGGCGTCAGCAGGCAGATGGCAAACGCCTCGCAGGCAGCCCATGCGCCACGGTGCGCTCTCTTTGCGGCAAAGTCAAACCACACCTGGGCCCGCCGGCCTGTTTTGTGGACGGCTGCACTTGCTGGTTCGGGCGGCATTGCATCGGTGTGAAATAGTCCCCGGCCCACTGCAACCTGCGGGCCCGGGGCGGCCTTTCATTCAATGCGGCAGCTGGACGGATTTCCAGCCGGCGTGATCAAAATGGCTGCCGTAGGTGTTGAGCGCCTCGGCCACTTTCACCACCCCTGCGGCCCGCGCCTTGTCGCCCTGTTTGCCCTGCGCCGCATCCACGCCGCCCAGGATCTCGCCGATCACGATGTGCAACTGGGCATCGGCCTTGGGTTCGAGCTTGCAGTTCTCCACGATGTACGCGACCTGTTTGGAGACTTCCGCGCCGAAGGCGTCGTAGTCGGCGGCCTGGGCCTTGCCCGCATGGGCCAGGGCAGCGTGTGGCTGACCGCCTTGCGCATGGCGGCCATGCCCTGGCGCAGCGGCGCATCAATCTGCCATTTCTTGCCCGCGTTGAGCTCGACTTTCTGCGGCGCAGCGGCTCCGTGGTCGTGGGCGGCCGGGCTGGCGGCCAGCGTGGATAAAGGTAGGGCCAGCGCAGCGGCGAGCACAAGGTACAGAGGGGATTTCATGGGTGGACTCCAGTGGGTTGAACAAAGGGGCCCGGCAATTGCCGAGCCTTGCTGTTTCAAACGACTGGCGAAAACAAATGTTCCATCTGTTTTGCATCTTTCTTTGACGCGACCTTTGGCTGCCACGGCCTCGGCGGCCGTGCGCAGGCATCAATCGCGGTGCAGCAACTCCTCTTCGGATGATTCCTGGGCATAGCGGCTCAGCAGCAGTGCCATCAGCCGCGCACGCTGCCCGTCGTCGAGCAGCGCGCGCTCGGTCAGCAGCTGCGCGATCACGCGCTGCTGCTGCGCGGCCTGCAGGGCGGCTATACGGGCTTGCTCGGCATCGATGGCGGCGCGTTGCGGCTGGTCGGCAAAAATGTGCCGCACCAGTGCCTCGCGGTGTCGGCGGATCTCGGCCCAGTTCGCGGCCACGTCGCGCAGGAAGGCCGGTTCGAGCTGCTGCCAGCGCTGTCGTTGTTCGCCGCTCAGTTGCAGGTAATCCGGCAGGTTCACGGGGCTTGGCTGCATGGCCGGTGCCTTGGGCGGTGGCCGCAACTGGTGCAGGGCTACGGCCACGACGATGCCTGCATTCAGGGCCAGCGACACGGCCAAAAGCCATGCGGGTACGCTGCGGCGGTTCATGGCATTCCTTTCGAAAGACGACAGAGTTCTGCAGCAGCGCACAGGCCGCCCGGCGGCACGGGGTCGAACACCCGCACCAGACCGGCGCTGGGCACCGTGGCCGCGCCGCCGCTCAGCAGCAGGCCGCCCAGCCAGATGCCCGACACCAGGGCCAACCCGCCCGCCAGCCCTGCCGGCATCCAGCCCAGCCAGCCTGACCCGGCAGACCAGGGGCGCACGGGTCGACTCCCTGTGGCGGTGCTCGCAGGCGGTCATCAAGGCTGCCGTTCAGTCGGTCGTTCCACTGCGCAGCCAGGTCCAGCCCGAGCTGGGGCGATGGCATGGCGCGCAGACTCTGACCCAGGGCGGTGATTGCGTCGAGCCGGCGCTGGCACGCCGCGCAGCCCGCCAGGTGCTGTCTGAAGCGGGCGCGCTCGGCGGGTTTCATCATGTCGTCCGCATAGGCGGACAGATCGGCGTGGCGGGGGCAGGTCATGGCAAGTTCTCCATTCAGCGCGGCATTTTTTCCAGCAGCCCGGCGCGCGCCCGTGCAATGCGCGACTTGACGGTGCCGGTGTTCAGGTGAAGTACGGCAGCAATGTCGTCATAGGACATCTCTTCGATCTCCCGCAAGAGCAGGATTTCGCGGTGTTCCGGGGGCAAACGCGCCAGGGCTTTCTCCAGGCCCTGGTAGCGCTGCGCCGTCTCCAGCACGGCATCGGGTGCCGGTGCAGGGTCGGGTGGCTGGCGGCTTCGTCGTCGTCCCACGGCACAAAGGCCACGCGCTTGCCGCGCCGCAACCAGTCAAACGCCAGGTTGCGGGCAATGCGAAACAGCCAGGTGCTCAGCCGGGCATCAGGCGTCCAGCGCGCCAGTGCCTGGTAGGCGTGCAAAAAAGTTTCCTGCGTCAGCTCCCGTGCGTCGTCGGGCGACCGTGTAAGCCGCACCAGAAAGCGGTAGATGCGATCCTGGTACCTGCCCACCAGCTCGGAAAACGCCGCGCGATCGCCGCGCTGTGCGTGCGCGGCGCATTCTTCGTCATCGAGGTGGCTGCAGATTCCCATGGTGAACGAGGGCTTCAACGCGCGGGCCGCCGGAATGTTCCATGTATTTAGGTGATTGCGCGCACTGGTGCCATGCACGCCCACATCTTGGCACGTACCCGGGCATCAGCATGCCACTCCATGCCGGGGCGCAGCACGGCTAGGTAAGCCCGGGCTGTGAAACGGCGAAGGCTCACCTTTCGCCGAAAGCGAGGTGCGGGGACATGGTCTCAGGTGTTGCGTGGTGGCTGTTGCAAAAGAAAGCTGCAAGCCAATTGCAGCGACCACAACACCGGCCGCTTTGGGCTGCATTGCATCGCCATGGAATACCACGCAGTGTTTGCACACCGCTCAACGTCTCACCCGCCCCCCCACTCCTGTGCAGGCATGGCCGGCGTTAACGGAACGAGTGGCCTGGGCGAAGTCATCGGCGCTGCCGGCAAGGGTGGCGCATCGTCGGTGGTCACCGGCGGCAAGGTGCCCGGCGGGCGCGCCGGTGGCGCAGAGGGTGAACCACCGCCGCCGAACAGTCCACGAATCCAATCGCGCATGCTGCCCAGCGACATGTCTGCGGGAAGCTGCACGTCGAATTCATCCACGAAGCGTTCATTGCCATTGATCACCTTGGCGCGCAACCCTTGCTGCATGAACTCGCCCACCATCGGCAGTGCACTGCGTGCACCCTGCCCCCAGTAGTCGCTGCGCAGCGTGATGCGGCCGTCGTTGAAGCCCGCCCATGCGCCCGCCACCACACGGGCGTTCATCAGGATGAACCAGCCATCGGTGTTGTCTTGTGTAGTACCGGTCTTGCCCGCCACATCGGCCTGAATGCCGTAGCGCGATCGGATCGCCGTGGCCGTGCCGCGGTCCACCGCGCCGCGCATGGTGTTGCGCAGGGTCTGGGCGGCGCGGGCGTCAAAGACGGGCTCGGGCGTCGACTGGGCAAATGTCGCCAGCACCTTGCCACTTTTGTCTTCGATGCGGGTGATGAGCACCGGCTCGACGTAGCGACCCAGGTTCACGATGCTGGAATAGGCCGTGATCATTTCCTTGAGGGTGACGGGGCTCGTGCCCAGCGCCAGCGAGGGCACCTCTTCGAGCGGGGACTGCCGCACGCCCAGGGCGCGCGCCACATCGGCCACGCGGGCGGGGCCCACTTGCTGCATCACCTGCGCGGTGATGGTGTTCTTGGAGTACGCAAGGCCGTCGGCCAGCGTCATGGGTTCCTCGCTGGGCGCGCGGCCGTCGGTGGGGCGCCACACGCGACCACCCCCCAGGGGGATTTCAACGGCCGAGTCCATCAGCGCGTCGGTGGGCGACGCCCCTGGGCAAAAGCGGCCCCATACACGAAGGGCTTGAACGTGGAGCCCGGCTGGCGGCGCGCGGCCGCCACATGGTCATACGGGTCAATGCCAAAGTCACGGCTGCCTACCCACGCCAGTACATGGCCGTTGACCGGGTCTTGCGCCAGAAAACCCGCCTGCACGCGCGTTTTTTCAAGGCGCAACTTGTGCATGAAGGTGGCATCGGCCAGCAGGCTGTGCAGCGCTTCATCGGGCGGCGTGCCCTTTTCCAGTGCGGCGCGGTATTCGGCGCTTTCGCGCACCAGTGTCTGCACCAACGCGTTGCCGGGGCCCCAGCCATCGCGGCGTGCCCACGCCTTGTCGGCCACGTCCTGCAACTGGCGGCCCTGGCGGGCCACGGCCTGGTTGGCAAAGTTTTGCAGGCGCGAATCAATGGTGGAGCGAATCACCAGCCCGTCGGCATACAGGTTGTAGCCATTGGCGTCGGCCCAGTCGATCAGCTGCTTGCGCAGCTGCATCGCAAAGTGTGGCGCGGGGCCCATGACCTCGGTCTGGCGCTCGAAGTTGACGCGCAGCGGGCGCTTTTGCAGCACATCGAACTGCTTTTGCTCCAGCTTGCCGCGCTTGAGCATTTGCGACAGCACGGTGTTGCGCCGCGCCTTGGCGCGCTCGGGGTTGAGCACCGGGTTGTAATAGGCCGTACCCTTGAGCATGCCGATCAGCGTGGCGCTTTCCAGCACATTGAGCTTGTCGGCCGACTTGTCGAAATACGTGCGCGCGGCCATCTCGATGCCGTAGGCGTTGTAGAGAAACGGCACGGTGTTGAGATAGGTTTCAAGGATTTCGTCCTTGGAGTATGTCGCCTCGATCTTCAGCGCCGTGATCGCCTCCTTGAGCTTGCGCGTGAGGGTGCGCGAACGGCCGATTTCCTCGGGGAACAGATTGCGCGCCAGCTGCTGCGTGATGGTCGAGCCGCCCTGCGGGTCGCCGCGCAGCGTGAGCACCACCGACGACGCCGTGCGCCGCCAGTCCAGGCCCCAGTGGCTGTAGAAGCGGTGGTCCTCGGTGGCGATCAGCGCATTCACCACATGGGGTGAAATCTGGTCGAGCGCCACCCACTCGCGATTGGCCCAGCGGTATTCGGCCAGCAGCTTGCCGTCAGCCGACATGAGCTGCGCGGGCTGCTCGGTCTTGGCCTTGCGGATGTCGCTGATACCCGGTGTAAAAGGCACCAGCGCCACCGCATACAGCAGCAGCGCCAACGGCAAGGCGGCCAGCAGCCACGCAAGGCTGTGCAGCGACACAAGCCGCTCGGGCCGTTGTACCAAGCGGGCCAGCACGGAGCGCAGCGCAGCCCAGCGGGCTGGCAGGGATTCAAAAAAAGACATGAAAAACAGTATAAAAGCGCCGCTAGCGCTTATGTATCAAGCGGTACCAGCTATTAAATAAAGAGCATTAGCGCATGAAGCGCCGCAGTTGCGGCAGGCTGGCCTTTGCGGCGCGGCGGCCCTCTTCGATGGCCTCGCTGGCGCGGTGAAAGTCGAGCAGGCCCAGATTGGACAGCGCAGGCGCCACCACCACTTCGGGAGGATCGCCGGCCATGCGGCTGCGCGTGATGCGCATCTGCATGATGGCGACGCTGGTCATCACCACGTCCAGCACCGAAGGCACGCGCTGCGGCGCGGGCACGGCGGGGCCATCGGCACGCCAGGGGGTGAGGCGCTGCATCCAGCCCGCGCTCTTGGGTTGCGCGGGCTCGGGCTCAGATTCGGACAACGCCTCGGCATCGGCCTCGGGTGCCTGCACCATGGCGAGCGGCTGCATGTGGCGGTGCAGGATGTCGGAGTTCAGGTCTACGCCAATCACGATGTCCGCCCCCATGGCGCGCGCCAGCGACGTAGGCACGGGGTTGACGATGCCACCATCCACCAGCAGCCGCCCGTCCTCTCGCGCCACAGGCGTGAACAGGCCAGGCAGCGCAATCGAGGCACGCACCGCATCGGCGATGGAGCCGTGGCGCAGCCACACTTCTGCGCCCGAATGCAGATCGGTGGCCACGGCGCCGTAAAGCATGGGCGAGGATTCGATGTTGAAGTCCGCGAAATTGCGGCGCCAGAAAGCGATGAGCTTTTCTCCCTTGAGCATGCCGCCCGTGAGGTTGAAGTCCATGAAGCCGAACACGTCGCGCATGCCCAGGCCCTGCACCCAGTCGGCAAAACGCGCGAGCTCGCCCGCAGCGTAGGCCGCCCCCACCAGCGCGCCAATCGACGAGCCGCAAACGATGTCGGGCCGCACGCCCTCTTCGTCAAACACCTGCAGCACGCCAATATGGGCCCAGCCACGCGCCGAGCCGCTGCCCAGTGCCAGCCCCAGCCGGGGTGCGCGGCGGGACAACGCCATCAGTCGGCGCCTTCTTTTGCGGCCGTGCCGCCAGCGTGCTGCAACAGCGCCAGCATGCCGGCCTCATCCAGCACCGGCACGCCCAGCTCCTGGGCCTTGGCCAGCTTGCTGCCGGCTTCCTCGCCTGCCACCACATAGCTGGTCTTTTTGCTGACCGAACCGGCCACCTTGGCGCCAGCGGCTTCGAGCATGTCTTTGGCGGCGTCGCGGCTCAGGGTGGGCAAGGTGCCAGTCAGCACCACCGTCTTGCCAGCCAGCACCTGGGGCGCGCGCTCGGCCGGGGCGCCTTCGGGCCAGGTCACGCCGCAGGCGCGCAGTTGCTCCACCACCTCGCGGTTGTGCGGCTGCTGGAAGAAGGTGTGCAGGCTCTGCGCTACCACCGGGCCCACGTCGGGCACCTGCAGCAATTGCTCGACGCTGGCATCCATGATGGCGTCCAGCGTGCCAAAGTGGCGCGCCAGGTCCTTGGCCGTGGCCTCGCCCACATGGCGCAGCCCCAGGCCGAACAGAAAGCGCGGCAGCGTGGTTTGCTTCGATTTTTCGAGCGCAGCCAGCACGTTCTGGGCCGATTTCTCGGCCATGCGCTCCAGCGCAATCAGGGATGTGAGCCCCAGCCGGTACAGGTCGGGCAGCGTGCGGATCACGTTGGCATCCACCAACTGGTCCACCAGCTTGTCGCCCAGGCCCTCGATGTCCATGGCGCGGCGCGCGGCAAAGTGCAGGATGGCTTCCTTGCGCTGCGCGGCGCAGAACAGGCCGCCCGTACAGCGGTGGTTGGCCTCGCCTTTTTCGCGCACCACGTCGCTGCCGCACACGGGGCAGGTTCTGGGCATTTTGAAGTTGGGCACATAGCCGGCGCGGTTGCCCGGCACCACGCCGACGACCTCCGGAATCACATCGCCCGCGCGGCGCACGATGACATGGTCGCCCACGCGCACGCCCTTCTTGCGGATCTCAAACAGGTTGTGCAGCGTGGCGTTGGTGACGGTGACCCCGCCCACAAACACGGGCGCCAGGCGTGCCACCGGCGTGATCTTGCCGGTGCGGCCCACCTGTACATCGATGCCCTCGATGCGCGTGGCCATTTCCTGTGCCGGGTATTTGTGCGCCACGGCCCAGCGCGGCTCGCGGGTCTTGAAACCCAGGTCGCGCTGCAGCTGCAGGGAGTTGACCTTGTAGACCACGCCATCGATGTCGTACGGCAATGCATCGCGGCTGGCGCCCACCTGCTGGTGAAACGCTACCAACTCCGTAGCGCCTACCGCAATCTGCACCTGCGCTGCGACCGGAAAACCCCATGATTTCAGGGTTTGCAGCATCTCGTAGTGCGTGCGGAACACCGGCCCGCCTTCAGCAGGCGGTGTGATGGCACCCAGGCCATAGGCAAAAAAGCTCAGAGGGCGCTGGGCGGTGATGCCGGAATCGAGCTGGCGCACCGCGCCCGCCGCCGCATTGCGCGGGTTCACAAAGGTCTTGCCGCCCTGCTCGCGCTGGCGCTCGTTGAGCGCGTCGAAGTCGGCACGGCGCATGTAGACCTCACCGCGCACTTCCAGCAGCGGCGGAACGCCCTCTGGTAGGGTCAAAGGGATCTGCCGGATGGTGCGAACGTTGTGCGTCACGTCCTCGCCCACTTCGCCATCACCGCGCGTGGCGGCCTGCACTAGGCGGCCGTTTTCATAGCGCAGGCTCATGGCGAGGCCGTCGAACTTGGGTTCGGCCACGTATTCGATGGCGGGGTCTGTTTCCGAAAGGCCCAGCTCGCGCCGTACGCGCGCATCAAACGCCTGCGCGCCCGTGGCCTCCGTGTCGGTCTCGGTGTGAATGCTGAGCATGGGCACCGCGTGGCGCACGGGCGCCAGGCCGTCCATCACCGCGCCAATCACGCGCTGCGTGGGCGAGTCGGGGGTGATGAGCTCGGGGTGCGCGGCCTCCAGGGCCTGCAGTTCGCGGAACGCACGGTCGTAGTCGGCGTCGGGCACCGTGGGCGCGTCCAGCACGTAGTACTGGTGCGCCCAGTGGTTGAGCTGGTCGCGCAGCGCTTTAATTTTGATAGCTGGTTGCGCAATATCTGCGGGCGCTGCGGCCGAAAACAGGTCGAAATTCTCGGTCATGACCGCACCGCGCTCAACTGAAGAGACGCCGTGCCAGCACCGACCCTGCCGACAATTCACGCCCGTCGAGCTGGTCATAGAGCAGTTCCAGGTCGGCGGCAATCGGGTCCATGGCCATGGCGGGCAGTGGCTGGCCGTTCTGGTCGCACAGCACGCCGTCCATGGCTTCGCACAGGGCGGCAGCCACCTCGCGCAGGCGGGCAAAAGGCTGTTCGCTGCGGTGCACCTGGGCGACATCCAGGCTCAGCGTGATGTCGCGGATGGCGGACTGGTCTGGGTCTTCCGACAACGCGGCCTGCGTGTCATAACCGAGCGTGAGCACGGGCGGCAGGCCCTGGGTACTGGCAGGCAGCACCAGCCGGCCCGGCATGGCGCCGGGCACAAAACCCAGGCGGGCCGCATTTTGCTGCACATAACCGGGGCTCCAGGCCGCCTGGCGGGCGCGCAGCATGAAGGACAGTTGCGCATCGTGGTCGCTGGCAAACTGGTCGAGTTCACGGGCGCGGGCCACTTCCTGCAGCATGTCGGGAAAATCGGGCGCCGCGTTGATGGCGTCGGCAAACGCCTGGGCCTTCACCACAAACTCCGAAAACTCGATCTCATTGAGCGCGCCCGTGCGGTTGGCCAGTTGCACGCCGGCCTGAAAGCTCTGGTAGCGCTGGCCGGACGCGGGGGTTTCCCACTGTTGCGTCACCTCGTTGAGGCCTTCGATGGCAAAGGGCTTGCTGCCCGCGCGGCGCGTAGGCGGCAGCGCGGCCAGCGCCGCATCGCCCGACACCGATTGCTCGGGCTGCAGCGTGGCGATGATGTCGATCAGCGGGTCCAGCCCCAGGCGGCGTTCGTGCAGCAGGGGCGGCACCGGCAGCTCCATGGCATCTGCGGCATCCACCGTGTGGCTGGCGGGCTCGGGGCCGCGGTCAAGACCGTGAAACGCGCCCCATCCCCCGGCGCCGCCGCATCGACATCGAACGCGGGCTCCTGGCGCAGCGTGGGCTCGGCAGTGCGCTCGGGCTCTTGCGGCACCGCGCGCTTGGGGGCATTGCGGCGCGAGGTCCAGGCGTTGTAGGCCACGATGAGGGCCAGCACCAGACCGCCGATGATGGCCAGACTCAGTTGCAATGTGCTCATAGAAGAAATTCTCAGCTATCGGTTGCGCTGCGCAGGTTCCGCCGCGCATGAAACGGGCGCGACCCATGCCAGGCACGCCGAACAAGGGCCGCCCCCCAGTGAGGGCGTCGTCCCCTTGGAGGGCTGAGGCCTGCGGCTCCAAGCCTGCCTGCGCAGGCTTGGACAGGTCGAAGAGGCCGCGCGTCAGGCGCGTGCCACCGAGGCGCGAAGCGGCTCAGGGGGATTTCATAGTTCCGCCATCGAGAGAGCGGAATCCATGTCCACCGCCACGATGCGCGACACGCCCTGCTCCTGCATGGTCACGCCAATCAGTTGCTCGGCCATTTCCATGGCGATCTTGTTGTGGCTGATGAACAGGAACTGGGTTTCTTTGCTCATGCTGGAGACCAGCTTGGCATAGCGTTCGGTGTTGGCGTCGTCCAGCGGCGCGTCCACCTCGTCCAGCAAACAGAAGGGCGCGGGGTTGAGTTGAAAAATGGCAAACACTAGCGCAATGGCGGTAAGGGCTTTTTCGCCGCCCGACAGCAGGTGAATGGTCTGGTTCTTCTTGCCCGGCGGCTGCGCCATCACCTGCACACCCGAATCGAGGATTTCGTCGCCGGTGATGATGAGCCGGGCCTGCCCGCCGCCAAACAGCTCAGGGAACATGCGCCCGAAATGTGCATTGACGGTGTCGAAGGTGCCCGAGAGCAGCTGGCGCGTTTCGCCGTCGATCTTGCGGATCGCGTCTTCCAGGGTGTTCATGGCCTCGGTCAGGTCGGCCGTTTGCGCATCCAGAAAGATCTTGCGTTCGCTGGCGAGCTTGAGTTCCTCGAGTGCTGCCAGATTGACCGCACCCAGGGCGGCGATCTCGCGGTGCAGGCGGTCGATTTCGCCTTGCAGGCCGCCCACGCGCACATTGCCGTCGGCAATCGACTGCGCCACGGCGTCGAGGTCGGCCTGTGCGTCGGCCAGCAAGGTGGTGTATTGCTCCAGGCCCAGGCGCGCGGCCTGCTCCTTGAGCTGGAATTCGGTAATGCGCGCGCGCAGCGGGTCGAGTGCGCGTTCGAGCTGCATGCGGCGCTCGTCGCTGGCGCGCAGCTTGGCGGTGAGGTCGTCGTATTCGCTGCGCTGGGCCGACAGGGCCTTTTCACGCTCCATCTTCGCCTCCAGCGCCTGCTGCAGGCCGCCCTGGGCGGCCGCGTCGGACAGGCGGGCCAGCTCATCGCGCGCGCGCTGCTGCTCGTCGGCCAGCGAAGTGGCCTGGTGCGTGGCGGTTTCGATCGAACGGTTCAGCTCGCCACGGCGCGCCTCCAGGCTGCGCCGCGAGAACGTGGCTTCTTGCGCCTGGCGCTCCAGCGTGCGCTGCTGCTCGCGGCAGGCGGTGAGCTTGCGCTCGGCCTCGATCACGCGGTCGCCCAGCTGGGCCTCGCGCTCCTGGCTGTCGGCCAGCTGCATGTCCAGTTCTTCAAAACGCGCCTCGGCGGCCACGCGGCGCTCCTGCAGGTCGGCCAGCTGGGCCTCCACCTCGGCCAGGTCGGCGTCGATCTGCTCGCTGCGCGCGCGCGTCTGCTCAGCCAACTGCGTGAGGCGCAGGGTTTCGACCTGCAGCTCATGGGCGCGGCTTTGCGTTTCGGTCGCTTCGCGGCGTGCGGCCACCAGGCGCTGCGATGCATCGGCATACGCTGCCTCGGCGCGGACCAGGGCGGTGCGCGATTCTTCGGCGATCAGCGCCTGGGCGCGCAGTTCCTTTTCGAGGTGCTCGATTTCCTGCGCGCGGGCCAGCATGCCGGACTGCTCGGAGTCCTGCGCATAAAAACTCACGCTGTGGGCACTGACGGCATGGCCCGTGGGCACAAACACCACCTCGCCGGGTTGCAGCGTGCTGCGGCGGGCCAGGGCGTCGTCCAGCGTGGGCGCGGTGGTGCAGCCCTGCAGCCAGTCGATGAGCACGGCGCGCAGGCCGGCGTCCTGAAGGCGCAGCAGGTCCGACAGGCGGGCATGGGGTGACGAGGTTTCAGGGTGGCCCGCGGCGGGCGTGCTGTAGAAGGCCAGGCGTGCGGGCGGCGCGTCGTTACCGCCCGAGCCAAGAAAGCCGCGCACCATGTCCAGGCGCCCTACTTCCAGCGCGGACAGGCGCTCGCGCAAGGCGGCTTCCAACGCGTTTTCCCAACCGGGCTCGATGTGGATGCGGCTCCACAGGCCTTGCAGGCCGTCGAGGCCGTGCTTGGCCAGCCAGGGGCGCAGCTTGCCGTCGGTCTTGACCTTTTCCTGCAGGGCCTTCAGCGCCTCCATGCGCGCCGACAGGTCGGCCTGGCGCGCGCTCTCAAGGTTCACGGCCTGCTGGCGGGCGCGGCGGTCGTCGTCGAGCTGGGGCACGGACTCCTGCAGCTCGTGCAGGCGGGCCTCGGTGTTTTCGGCGATTTCCTGGGCTTCCGCCAGTTGTTCGCGCAGGTTGTTCAGGCGGGCTTCGTCGGGCGCGGCCAGGGCGTTGCGGTCGGTGCGCAGGCGCTCAAAGCGGCTGTCGAGCTGGCGGCTTTGTTCGTCGATGCTGCGCTGCTCGGCGGCCAGCACGCCAATCTGCTGCTGCACCTGCACCACGCTGCTGCGCTGCTCGGCCGTGCGGCTTTGCGCCTGGCGCAGGGCTTCTTCCAGGTCGGGCAGTTGCATGGCCTGTTCTTCGACCTGGGCGGCCAGCATCTCGGCGCGTTCTTCGGCGTCCACACCGGCACCGGCCAGGTTCTCCAGCTCAATGTCGGCCTCTTCCTTGCGCGCCTGCCACTGGGCGATCTGCTCGGCCAGCGTGACCAGGCGCTGCTCCACGCGCTGGCGGCCTTCGATCACGTAGCGGATCTCGGCTTCGAGCTTGCCGACCTCGGCCGTGGCTTCATAAAGCTTGCCCTGGGCCTGATTCACCTGGTCGCCCGCCGCGTAGTGGGCCTGGCGGATGGTTTCGAGGTCGGACTCGACCGCGCGCAGGTCGGCCATGCGCGATTCAAGGTCGTTCACGGCCTGCAGGCCATCTAGGCGCACCTTGTTCTGCTCCGCCTCGGCGTCGGTGCGTTTCAAAAACCACAGCTGGTGCTGCTTGAGCGTGGCGTCGGCCTGCAGGGTGTTGTACTTGGCGGCCACCTCGGCCTGCTTTTCAAGCTTTTCGAGGTTGGCGTTCAGCTCGCGCAGGATGTCTTCGACCCGGGTAAGGTTCTCGCGCGTGTCCGAGAGGCGGTTTTCGGTCTCGCGGCGGCGCTCCTTGTATTTGGAAACCCCGGCGGCCTCTTCGAGGAACAGCCGCAATTCCTCGGGACGGCTTTCGATGATGCGGCTGATGGTGCCCTGGCCGATGATGGCGTAGGCGCGCGGCCCCAGGCCCGTGCCCAGGAACACGTCCTGCACGTCGCGGCGGCGCACCGGCTGGTTGTTGAGGTAGTAGCTGCTGGTGCCGTCGCGCGTGAGCACGCGGCGCACCGCGACCTCGCCGTACTGGCCCCACTGGCCGCCGGCCCGGTGGTCGGAGTTGTCGAACACCAGCTCCACGCTGGCGCGGCTGGCCTGCTTGCGGGTGGTGGTGCCGCTGAAGATCACGTCCTGCATGGACTCGCCACGCAACTCGCTGGCCTTGCTCTCGCCCAGCACCCAGCGCACCGCGTCCATGATGTTGGACTTGCCGCAGCCGTTCGGCCCCACCACGCCCACCAGTTGCCCAGGCAGCATGAAGTTGGTGGGTTCAGCGAACGACTTGAAGCCGGAGAGCTTGATCGAGGTAAGACGCACGGGTCAGGGGTTCAGACAAAAAAAGGGGACACGCCAGGAAAAACCGGGGCCGTACGCATCCACGGGGAAAACCCGCAGGCTGGAGCCGGACCGGAATGATACCGCGCCGCCCACACGCACCTGCCCTGCAGACACCTGGCAGGCGAACGCCGGTCGCGCATCCTGGCCATTTGATCAAATTGACCTCTAGCGCTTATGAAAAAAGCGCTTACAGCTATCAATTTTGATCATAAAAACAGCGATTCTGTAGGCATGGGCTACGCAGCCCGAGGCCGGAGCGGGCCATTGGTCTGCAGCACCAGCGCTTCGAACTCGGCCGCTGGCACGGGCGGGCTCGACAGATAGCCCTGCCAGGCGTGGCAATGGTTGCGGGCCAGGAACTCGCGCTGGGCTTCGGTTTCGACGCCCTCGGCGATCACGCGCAGGCCCAAGCTGGTGGCCAGCGCCACCACGGTGCGGGCGATGGCTGCGTCGTTGGGGTCGGTGAGCACGTCGCGCACGAAGCTCTGGTCGATCTTGAGCTGGTCGAGCGGCAGGCGCTTGAGGTAGGCCAGCGACGAATACCCCGTGCCAAAGTCGTCCAGCGAAAAACCTACGCCGTAGCCCCTGAGCTGCCCATCTTTTCGATGGTGTCTTCCACATCCTCCAGCAGCAGGCCTTCCGTCAGCTCGAGCTTGAGGCGACGCCCATCAGCGCCCGAGCCCGCCAGTGCCGCCAGCACCTGGGGCACGAAACCGCCCTGATGAAACTGCCGCGGGCTCACATTGACGGCCAGGTCCAGTGGGGCAAGGCCAGGTTGATCGGCCCACAGCGCCAGACGCTCGCAGGCTGCCTTGAGCACCCATTCGCCCAGCGGCAGGATCAGGCCCGATTCCTCGGCCAGCGGAATGAACTGGGCGGGCGAGATGAAGCCATTGTGCGGGTGCCGCCAGCGCAGCAGCGCCTCGGCGCCGGTGATGCGGCCATGCTCCATCTGGGGCTGGTAATACAGCTCGAACTGATCCAGGGCCAGCCCGGCGCGCATGTCGAGTTCCATGGCCGCCCGGGCGCTCACGACAGCCTGCATCTGCGGGTCGTAAAAGCGCAAGGTGTCGCGCCCCGCTGCCTTGGCCTGGTACATGGCCAAGTCTGCCCGCCTGAGCAGTTCGTCCACGGTTTCGCGCATGCCGCTGAAAACGGTGATGCCCATGCTCAGCGAGCTGTGGTGCGCCTCGCCATCGAGCTGATAGGGTTCGCGCAGCGCCGCCAGAATCTTCTGGCCAATTTCCTCGCTGCGCGCCGCAGACTCTTCGGGGTTGTCGCCCAGGTCTTCCAGCACCATCACGAACTCATCACCCCCCTGGCGCGCCACGGTGTCGTCTTCCAGCACGCAGCCGCGCAGCCGCTGGGCCACCTGCAACAGCAGCAGATCGCCGCGCTCGTGGCCCTGGGTTTCATTGAGGGTCTTGAAGTTGTCGAGATCCAGCAGCAGCAAGGCGCCACTGCGCCGGTGCCTGGCGCTGGCGGCCAGCGCCTGCTGCAAGCGGTCCATGAGCAGGCGGCGATTGGGCAAGCGCGTGAGCGGGTCGTAGAAGGCCAGGTAGCGGATCTCTTCTTCGTCGGCCTTGCGCTGGCTGAGGTCCACCAGGGTGAAAAGGTGGCCGCCATCCACCATCACGCCGGCAATTTCCACGGTGCGCTGCTGGCCGTCCTTGCACTGGATGGTGTACTCGCCCGATTCAATGGTTCCGTCGCCTTCGATCGCCCTGGCACGCGCCGCGGTCCATTCGGCGCGGGCGCGCTCGCGGTATTGCGCGTCGGGGTACACCGTGGGCCACCAGTCCGTGCCCGTGGGCACATCGGCCTCGGTGTAGCCACAGATCTGCACAAAGCGCTCGTTGCGAAACACCATGTGCCCGTCCGGCTGCACCAGGCACACGCCCACCGGCAGGCGCTGCAATATGCCGCGCAGGCGCAACTCGTTGCCACGCAGGCTGTTTTCCATCTGCTTGCGGGCGGTGATGTCCTGCACCACGGCGATGTGATAGTCGGGCTGAGCCCCCGCCGTCCACATGGGTGACACCGTCAGATCCACCCACAGGGTGTGGCCATCGCGGTGGAAATAACGCTTTTCCATGTGGAACTCAGCGATCTCGCCCGCTTTCATGCGCTCCATATGGGCCAGGTCCTCAGCCAGATCATCAGGGTGGGTAATGGCCTGGAAATCGGTCTGGCACATTTGGGCAACCGAGTAGCCAACGATGTCGGCATATTTCTGGTTGACGCGAACGAAACGCCCGGTCTGCGAATCGATCTGCGCCATTCCCACGGCCGCCTGTTTGAAAACGGCGCTGAGCCGCTCTTCGCTCTGGCGCCGCGCGTCGTCAGACACCTGCACCTGCGCCCATGCCAGTGCGCGCTGGCGGCCCAGCAACACCACCAGCGCCGCCAGCAGCGCAGAAACCAGCGCCCCCGCCAGACCGGTCAGCATGGGCAGGCGCCGCTCGGACGGCGAGAGGAAATCCTGCGTGGGTAAAAAGCCCAGACGCCAGCGGCGATCGTGCACATCCAGGTCCACCTCGTGCAGCACCGCCGAGGTCAGCGGGACGTCCGATAGCGCCAGCACGGGAAGCCCCTTTTCCGTCTTTTCACCCAATTTGCCCGCCGCACCACCCTGCACCGGGCCTTGGTCGGTGATCGAGACCGCAATGCCCTGCATATAGCCCAGCTTGCGCAGACTCCCGACCAGATCATGCACACGGATGGTGGACGCCACCGCCCCCAAAAAAGGCGGTGCCTCGCCCGGCCGGGCGGGGCCAAAAACGGGTACCCGCAGCACAAATGCAGTGCGATGGTCCTGCTCCTGCATCAGATCGAACGGGGCCGACACCACCGTTTTGCCCGTGTCGCGGCTGTAATGCATGGCCGCCAGATTGGCGGGCTGCGCACTGATATCCAGGCCCGACACCCCGTTGCTGCCTTCCTCGGGCCACAGGTACTCGGCCACAAAATATTCGGGGCGCTCGCCCCCAGGGTGAATGGCGAAATCAGCCAACCCCTGCGCATGGGCCGACCTGTCGGCCCGCACCCGCTCCTCGAACGCAGGTCGCTGGGAGGCGGTCACGTAGCGCGTGAACGCCAGGTTGCGCACACCGGGGTAACGCTGGCGCACGTCCAGCTCACGGGCAACGCGCTCGAACTCGGCACGGCTGAGCACGGGGTTGACCATGAACAGGCCCCGCAGACCATGGACGATTTCGGTGTTCGCGGCCATGCGCTGCGCCAGCGCATCCGAAAAGGCCTTCGCTTCGTGCAGAAAGCGGGCCTCGGAAATTGCGGCCACGGATCGCGCCTGCTGCTGCGCCAGCCACGCCGTGGTCAAAAGTCCCAGCACAGCCACGGCGATACCCAGCAGCCAGTGCCGGTGACGGGTCGGATTTCCAGAAAATGCCATCAAGAATCGGGGCTTTGCAGAACAACAGGCAAAAAAGGACAGTAAAGGAAAGCCAGAAAAATCGCCCCGAAGAATAGCGGCATTTAGGAGTCACTCCTGCAATGTGGCGGAAAGTACCGCGTGCAGCGCTGCGTACCGCCCATATGGGGGATTCCACTGACCTATTCTGCGAGCACAATGGCGCCGACACTCGCTTTGCAAAGCGCCCATTCCCACCTTGATTCCGGCCTGCCAGAATTTCCCGCTCTTGCGATGACTGCCATTACCCCCCGAACATCGTGGACCTGCTGCTTGACGCCGTATGCATCGTCAAGACCGACAGCTCCATCGTGTATGTCAGTCCGGCATTCGAGCGAATCTTTGGCTATGCCCCGAAGAGGTCATTGGCAAACGCATGCTGGACATGGTGCACCCGGACGATCTCGCCGCCACCCAGAGCCAAGCTCGATACGTGACCGAAGGCCAGCTCCAGCTGCATTTCGAGAATCGGTATGTGCGCAAAGATGGGCAGATCGCCCACGTCCGCTGGACGGCGCGCTGGGTGGAGGAACAGCAGGTGCGAATTGCGGTGGCACACGACATCACCGAACGCAAGCACACCGAGTCGCTGCAGGCAGCCATCTATTCCATCTCGGAGGCCGCGCAGGCCGCGGAAGACCTGGTTTCTCTGTTTGCGCACATCCATCAAACCATCGGCACGCTGTTGCCCGCTTCCAATTTCTCGGTCGCGCTGCACGACCGCCTGCACGACACGGTCAGCTTTCCCTACCACGTCAACGAACGCCATCCGGCCCCTGCACCGCGCCCACTGGATGCAGATGCCCTGTGCTCCCACGTCATCCGCAACGGCAGACGCTGCTGATCACCCCTGACAGCCTGCCCCCCACGGCGCCGCCCATGGCCACAGCGCCCCGGCCGCTTTACTGGCTGGGTGTGCCGCTGCACACCCAGGCCGGTGTGCTGGGCGCGCTGGTGCTGCAAGGCTATTCCGAGGAAGCCCGCTATGGCGACCGCGACAAGGAGCTGCTGCAATTCGTCTCGACCCAGGTGGCGTCTGCCATAGAGCGCACACAAATGCGCAAACGCATGCAGCATATGGCGCAGTATGACCAGCTCACCCACCTGCCCAACCGGCAGCTGTTTCTTGATCGCCTCAAAACCGCGCTGACACGGGCCCAGCGCGACGAGACACTGCTGTCGCTGCTGTTCATCGATCTGGACCGATTCAAAGAGGTGAACGACACACTGGGCCACGCGATGGGAGATTTGCTGCTGCAGCGCGTGGCACAGCGCCTGCTGGAATGCGTGCGCGCCTCGGACACCGTGGCGCGGCTGGGCGGGGACGAGTTTGTCGTGCTGCTGGAAAGCGGCCATGCGGCCGAGCAGGCCACGGCGGTGGCAGAGAAAATCCTGTCCACATTCACCCAGCCCTTTGATCTGGATGGCCACCAGGTGCCCATGTGGCCCAGCATCGGCATCGCCGTCTACCCGGACCATGGTGGCGACGAAAGCCTGCTGCTCAGCCATGCGGACGCTGCGATGTACCTTTCCAAGAAAGGCGGCGGCAACCAGGTGCGCATCGCCGCCACGCCCGGCCGCACGCAGCAGGGCACACTGCAGTCGGGGGCGTCCCACTGAGACACCCCCGCACAATGGCAATCCCGCGCGCCCTGCGCGCCCGCGCTGCGGCTGATAGCGGCCCCCTTCCTCACTTCCAACTATCCACACCATGCTCTATGCCAGCCTGAAACTCATCCACCTGCTGTCCCTCATCGTCTGGATTGGCGGCATGGTGTTTGCGCACTTTTTCCTGCGTCCCGCGGCCCAGACCCTGGAACCCGCCGCGCGCGTGCGGTTGATGCACGACGTGCTGCAGCGCTTTTTGGCCGCCGTGCTGGTGGCCGTGGTGCTGGTGCTGATCAGCGGCCTGTGGATGATTGGCCAGTCCGCACGCGAGGCCGCGCAATCGGGTGGCCGCTTTGCCATGCCCCTGGGCTGGACCGTGATGGCCACGCTGGGGCTGGTGATGGTGGCCATCTTCGGCCACATCCGTTTCGCGCTGTTCAAACGCCTGCAACGCGCCGTGACCGCATCCGACTGGCCCGCTGGCGCCAAAGCGCTGGCCAGCATCCGCACCTGGGTAGGCATCAACCTCGGGCTGGGCGTGCTGACCGTGGCGGTGGCGCTGCTGGCTTAGGCCATCAGCCCCGCGGAAGGGGCCGAACCTGCGGGGGCCATCCCCAGGCCCGCTATCGGCAATGGCTGACGTACAGTCAAGCCATGCGCCTGCACCGACGGGGCCCGCATCCGCGAAGAATGCAGTCATTCACCACCTGAGGAGCTGCCATGTCCATTTCAATGATTCTTCTGATCGTCCTGATCCTCATCCTGCTGGGCGTCCTGCCCACCTGGGGCCACAGCCGCTCGTGGGGCTACGGGCCCAGCGGCGGCATCGGGCTGGTGGTGCTGATATTGGTGATCCTGCTGCTGATGGGCAAGATATGACGCAGGCGAAGTGAACCGGGGGCGCACGCCGCCCGGTCTTCGTCACACCGTCGCACCAACGAAGCCTTCACCTGTTCTGCACGCGCAATACTTTGCGCGGGGTCGCTGGCGGATGGCGGATGGCGCGCCAGGGTTCACTGCCACACCGTGCGAATCCACTCCACCGTGCTGACGGGGTTGTTGGCGTTGGCGTGCGGTGCCACGGCATCCAGTGGGTGCGCCGTGGCAATCTCGTCCATGCGGTCAAGCTTGTCCACCGCGTCGAGCGCGATCGTCTCACTCGGGTCGAACACGATCTGCAAGCGGTGATAGCGGTCGTCCAGCAGCTGCTGCGCCTGATAGTCCGAGATGCCCGCCACGCCATCCATCAGCACATTCATGAGCGGCTGCGCCCACTGGGCATAGCCCCAGTCCAGCGTCTGGCCCTTGATGTAGGTGAGGCTCACGCCGGTGCCCAGCGACAGCAGCACCACGTCGTCCAGCGCCGCGCGCTCGGCGGGCCGGTTGCGGCGCGAAATGGCCTGCGCCAACGCCACGATGCTGGGGTTGTTGGCGTACACGCCGCCGTCGATATAGCCGTCGGCCGACGGAAAATAGGTAGGCGCCGAGCTGGTGTACAGCGCAATATTGGCCACCAGCTGCTGGCCGTCGGAGTCGGCACCCTTGAAGTTGTGAAAAATCTTGGGCTTCCAGGTGCGCCGGGCCGGCACGTCTTCGTTATCGAGGTCGAAGGTGGGTATGGCCACCTTGCGCGTGAGGTCCTTGAGCTGCAGCGTGCCGAACACTTTCTTCAACTCGGCCTTGAGCCCTTTGGACGAATAGTCGGCACCAATGGTTTTGCCCAGGTCGCGCAGGTTGTCCCAGATGCTGTCGTCAAAAATGACGCCGCCCCGCTGCTTGTACACATCGCCTATCTCCTCGGGCGTCTTGCCGCTGGCCAGCCCCAGCGCCAGGATGCCGCCGGTGGAGGTGCCGGCAAACAGGTCCACCGAGTCGAGCCACCCGGCAATCGCCGGATGGGCGTTGAGCCGCGCCAGCAGCCGCGCCGTGATCAGGCCGCGCAAACCGCCGCCGTCCAGGCTCAATATCCGGTACTTGGCCATGGGTCACCTCCATTGCATCTTGCAGAGCGCAGCGCGAGTTGCGCTGCGAGCCAGAGTGCAGATGGTACGAACGGCTGCCCAATCCGGCAAAGCCGCCATGGATGGCCGAAACCCCATGAAAACTGCCTTGAGCGCAGCTGTATCAAGCGCTGATAGCTATTAATTATGTAGCAACCGTATCCGGCAAAAGCAGCCCCTGCTGCGCCGCCACCGCTTCGCGCAGAAAAACCCAGGTCGCCTGCATGCGCGCCACATGTTTGTTGTCGCCGGGCATCGACATCCAGAACGTGCGCTGAAACCGCGCCACCCCGGGCAGCACCGGGATCAACGCCGGGTCTTGCGCCGCCACAAACGCCGGCAGCACCGCCAGCCCAGCGCCGGCCCGTGCTGCCTCGTACTGCGCCAGGATGCTGGTGCTGCGCAGTGCAAAGTGCGCGGGGCGGTGCAGTTCATCGAGTATCTGCAGCTCTTTGCTGAACAGCAGGTCGTCCACATAGCTGATGAAGGTGTGGCCGCGCAGGTCGTCGGCCGTGCGGATGGGGGCATGGCGCTCCAGGTAGCTGCGCGCGCCATAGAGCTGCAGCACATAGTCGGTGAGCTTGACCACCAGCACCGCGCCGCGCGCCGGGCGCTCCAGCGAAATCACAATATCGGCCTCGCGCCGCGACAGGTGCACCAGGCGCGGCAGCGCCAGCAGGTCCACCACCAGCCCCCGGTGCTCCAGCGCAAAGCGCGCGAGCTGCGGCGCGAGGATCAGGTTGCCAAAACCCTCGGTGGTGCCAATGCGCACCAGTCCGTGCAGGCCCTGGCGCACGCCGGGCGCGGCGTTTTCCACGGCCAAAAAGGCGGCCTCCATGGCCTCGACCTGGGGCAGCAGCGCACGCCCTGCTTCGGTCAGCCGGTGGCCGCCCGCCTCGCGCGCAAACAGGGCCGAGCCCACCTGCTTTTCCAGCGCCTGGATGCGGCGGGCCACCGTGGTGTGGTCCACCGCCAGGCGGCGCGCCGCGCCCACCAGCGTGCCGGCGCGGGCCAGTTCCAGAAAATAGCGCAGGTTGTCCCAGTCCATGGTGTCGCCTCTTGTGGTGTCGTGTTAAGTGGTGTGCATTTTTGCAAACCCCGTGCGCACCATTGTCTATTGTGCTGACAATTTCGCACAGCTACCATGGCGGGGTTTCGGGCTGATGGCCCTACCTTGGCAACACCTTCAGGAGACAAGCACATGAACGCACCCACCAACGTGGCCGCATTGGCCCCCACCGTCAAGCTGCTGATCGGCGGCAAGTTTGTCGAGTCCAAGACCACCGAGTGGCGCGATGTGGTCAACCCCGCCACGCAAGAGGTGCTGGCCCGCGTGCCCTTTGCCACCGATGAAGAAATTGAAGCCGCCGTGGACGCCGCCAAGGAAGCGTTCAAGACCTGGAAGAAAACCGCCATTGGCGCCCGCGCCCGCATCTTCCTCAAGTACCAGCAGCTCATCCGTGAAAACATGGGCGAGCTGGCCGCCCTGCTGACGGCCGAGCAAGGCAAGACCCTGCCCGATGCCGAAGGCGACGTGTTCCGCGGCCTCGAAGTGGTCGAGCACGCAGCCAGCATTGGCAACCTGCAGCTCGGCGAGCTGGCCAACAACGTGGCCGGTGGCGTGGACACCTACACCCTGCTGCAGCCGCTCGGTGTGTGCGCGGGCATCACCCCGTTCAACTTCCCGGCCATGATCCCGCTGTGGATGTTCCCCATGGCCATTGCTACGGGCAACACCTTCGTGCTCAAGCCGTCCGAGCAAGACCCCATGGTGACCATGCGCCTCGTGGAACTCGCGCTCGAGGCGGGCATTCCACCCGGCGTGCTGAACGTGATCCACGGTGGCGAGCGCGCCGTCAACGCCATCTGCGACCACAAGGACATCAAGGCCGTGTCGTTCGTGGGCTCCACCAAGGTGGGCACCCATGTCTACAACCGCGCCACCCTGGCCGGCAAGCGGGCGCAATGCATGATGGGCGCCAAGAACCACGCCATCATCCTGCCCGACGCGAACAAGGAGCAAACGCTCAACGCCATCGCCGGTGCCTCGTTCGGCGCGGCCGGCCAGCGCTGCATGGCCTTGCCCGTGGTGGTGCTGGTGGGTGAAGCGCAAAAGTGGATTCCCGAGCTGGTGGCCAAGGCCAAGACGCTCAAGGTCAGCGGCGGCACTGAAAAGGGCACCGATGTGGGCCCGCTGGTGTCGTGTGCGGCCCTGGCCCGCGTGGAAGGCCTGATCGAGCGCGGCATTGCCGACGGCGCCACGCTCGAGCTGGACGGCCGCAAGCCCACGGTGCCTGGCTATGAAAAAGGCAACTTCGTCGGCCCAACGATCTTCTCGAACGTCAAGCCCGGCATGGCCATCTACGACCAGGAAATCTTTGGCCCCGTGCTGTCCCTGGTGCCCGCCAAGGACATCGACGAAGCCATCGAGTTCATCAACGCCAACCCCAACGGCAACGGTACCGCCATCTTCACGCAAAGCGGCGCTGCGGCGCGCAAGTTTCAGGAAGAGATCGACGTGGGCCAGGTCGGCATCAACGTGCCAATCCCCGTGCCGGTGCCACTGTTCTCGTTCACGGGTTCGCGCGCGTCCAAGCTGGGCGACCTGGGCCCCTACGGCAAGCAGGTCATCATGTTCTACACGCAGACCAAGACGGTGACGGCCCGCTGGTTTGACGACAGCACCACCAGCCAGGGCGTGAACACCACCATCAGCCTGAAGTAATAGCGTAATGGCGGGCTGCACGCCTGTTGTCACTTGGTGTGCCACCGCCCTGCTTGCGCTGCAGGCAGGCGGTGCGTGGGCACAGGCGGGCGCCGCCTGCCGCCCCGGCGGCAGCGTGGCCGAGGTCAATGCCTGCGCGGTGCAGGATTTTCAGGCCGCAGACACCACCATCGCCGTGCTGTATGCCGACGTGATGCGCGCCCTGGCCGCCCACGAGCGCCCGCAGCTGCGCCAGGAGCACAGCGCCTGGCTGCGCGAGCGCACCACCCGCTGCAAGCAGGCTACGCGCACCACCGAGCAGCAGCCCGACGGCCCCCGGCTCTACCATGAGTGCCTGACGCACGCAACGCAGCAACGCCGCCAGGGCCTCATGCGCTGGCTCAGCGCCGACACGCCCGCAAAGCCCTGACAGATCCCTTTCGTCGCAAGACCCCTGAGAGATTCCCCCATGGACTTTGAACTTACCGAAGAACAACGCGCCTTTGCCCAGACCGCGCGCGAATTTGCTGAAGGCCAACTGGCGCCCCACGCGGCGCAGTGGGACGCCGAAGGCATCTTCCCCAAAGAAGCCATCGCCAAAGCGGGCGAGCTGGGCTTTTGCGGCCTGTATGCACCCGAAAATGCCGGCGGCCTGGCCCTGCCCCGCCTCGACGCCACCCTGGTGTTCGAGGAAATGGCGGCGGTAGATCCTTCGACCACCGCCTTCATCACCATCCACAACATGGCCACCTGGATGCTGGGCACCTGGGCCACGCCAGCCGTGCGCGACCACTGGGGGCCGCTGCTCACCACGGGCGAAAAACTCGCGAGCTATTGCCTGACCGAACCCGGCGCAGGCTCGGACGCCGCCTCGCTCAAAACCCGCGCCGAGCGGGTGGGTCACGAGTACGTCATCAACGGCAGCAAAGCCTTCATCAGCGGTGCGGGCGCCACCGATGTGCTGGTGCTGATGGCCCGCACGGGCGACGCGGCATCGGGCGCAGGCGGCATCAGCGCCTTTGTGGTGCCCGCAGACAGCGCAGGCATCACCTACGGCAAAAAAGAACACAAGATGGGCTGGAACAGCCAGCCCACGCGCACCATCAGTTTTGACAACGTGCGCATCCCCGCCGACCACCTGCTGGGCCGCGAGGGCGAAGGCTTCAAGATCGCGATGAAGGGCCTGGACGGCGGCCGCATCAACATCGCCACCTGCTCGGTGGGCGCGGCGCAGGGCGCACTCAACGCCGCCCAGCAATACATGCATGACCGCAAGCAGTTTGGCAAGTCCATCGCCAGCTTTCAGGCCCTTCAATTCAAGCTGGCCGACATGGCCACCGAGCTCGTGGCCGCGCGCCAGATGGTGCGCCTGGCTGCAGCCAAGCTCGACGCGGGTGCGCGCGACGCCAGCACCTATTGCGCCATGGCCAAGCGCTTTGCCACCGACGCGGGCTTCAACGTGGTCAACGAGGCGCTGCAACTGCACGGCGGCTACGGCTACATCCGCGAATACCCGCTGGAGCGCCTGCTGCGCGACGCCCGCGTGCACCAGATCCTGGAAGGCACCAACGAAATCATGCGGGTGATCATTGCGCGGCGCATGCTCGAAGGCGATGCGCCCGATGTCATTCGCTAGCTTTTTCATAGCTGCTAGCGCTTATCCATAAAGCGCCAGCGGCCCATTTCATCTAAACCATGCCCGCCCGCCCCCTCAGCGACGAAACCCTGCACCTGATCGACGCCGTGCGCACCGCGCTGGCACAGCGCAACGACGTAGAGGAACGCACGCTGTTTGGCAGCTACTGCTTTTTTGTGAATGGCAAGCTGTGCGTGGGCGTCAAGGGCGACGAACTGCTGGTGCGCCTGCCACCCGGGCGGCACGCCGAGTTTCAGGAAATGCAGGCCACGCGCGAGCTATCGCCCGAAGGCAAGATGCAGGGCTACTTCTGGGTGGAGCCCAACGGCTATGCCACGCGTGCACAGTGGAATTTCTGGCTGCACGAAGCCCTGGCCTACAACCCGCAGGCCAAGGCCACGCCGCCGCGCAAGCGCGCCACGGCAGCCACCCACCCTTCCCCAACACCGTCCACCCCCAAGGGCAAGCGGCACAGCATTTTTGACGACGACAACCCATGATTTCAGGCCTTTTTGGCCGCCAGCGCTTATGCAACAAGCGCCAGTAGCTATCAAATCGATACCACCTATCCATCCCTCACCCACATCACCACAAGGAGACACCGCATGAAAATCGCATTCATTGGCCTCGGCAACATGGGCGGCCCCATGGCCCTGAACCTGCACAAGGCCGGTCACGAAGTCCAGGCGTTCGACCTGTCCCAACCCGCCTGCGCCAAGTTGGCCGCCGACGGCGTGGCCATTGCCGCCAGCGCCACCGCCGCCGCGCAGGGTGCAGAGGCCATCATCACCATGCTGCCCGCCAGCCAGCATGTGGAAGCGCTGTTTTTGGGCAGCAACGGCCAGCCCGGCCTGATGGCCAATATTGCCAAGGGGGCGCTGGTGATCGACAGCTCCACCATCGCCGCCGCCACCAGTCAGAAGGTGGCCAAGGCCGCAGAAGCCGCAGGCATCGACTTCATCGACGCCCCCGTCTCTGGCGGCACCGGCGGCGCCATCGCGGGCACGCTCACCTTCATGGTCGGCGGCGCGGCCGAGGCCCTGGAACGCGCCCGCCCCCTGCTCGAAAAAATGGGCGCCAACATCTTCCACGCCGGCGCCGTGGGCGCCGGACAGACCGCCAAGATCTGCAACAACATGCTGCTCGGCATCCTGATGGTGGGCACCAGCGAGGCCATCGCCCTGGGCGTGGCCAACGGCCTCGACCCCAAGGTGCTGTCCGAAATCATGCGCCGCAGCTCGGGCGGCAACTGGGCGCTGGAAAAGTACAACCCCTACCCCGGCGTGCACGAAAACGCCCCCGCCAGCAAGGGCTACGCAGGCGGTTTTGGCACCGACTTGATGCTCAAGGACTTGGGGCTATCCCAGGAAAACGCCATTGCCGTGAAGGCCAGTACGCCGCTGGGCGGCATGGCGCGCGCGATTTACGCGGCGCACAGCATTGCGGGGCATGGCGGGGAGGATTTCTCGAGCGTGATCAAGATGCTGCAGAAGAAGGGGTAAAGCGGGTTTTCCTTTAAGCCCAACGCAACACGGGTGCTGTAGCATGTGGTTACAGCACCCGTTATCATTTTTCGACCGGGAATTTTTAGGTTTGCCTATACGGCGGGAACCGGCAAGTTTTCAGGGTAACTTCGATGGGCATTGCTTTTATTCGACGATGGCGAGTTGACCCTCAATCGTCTAAATATATTTAGTCCCACTTCGCCAAAAAATCACAAAGTTATGGCCCGCAAGAGCTTAGAGAAATATCCAGGTCAACGCAATAAAGAAAAGAGGGAACTGTTTAGCCAGTACCCGTTTCGCATTATAGACAGGTTGTACAAAAAGAAATTTTTCAATCTTTTTGGCAATTGCTGCTTTAAATGTGGAAAATTAGAAAAATCTACGCAAGAAATTGGTTTTCCACCAAATCTTTGCATGGATCACCATATCCCAATGGCTCTTGGTGGTCATCTTATTCCGGGTAATCTGGTCTCTCTATGCCGCAGATGCAATGGACTTAAGCTAGATAAATCACCATCAGAATTTTACAAACAGGAAGAGTTGGAGAGACTGCAACCACTACTTGACTCCCAAGAAGAGTTATTTAAGTTTTCATTTGACATGGACAAATGGAAAAACAATAAAGAAACATATCTCATAGAACTTGGCATAGAGGAAGAAGTGGTTCATGCAGCATTGCATGATGAATATTCCACCAATTACATTGGAGATATCGAGTTGGAAGGTAATAGAGTGGAGATCACTATTACGATGGATCAGGAATCTATTGAGAAATCCCTAGATATAACATCGAAGAAATGTTAGATATTCTTGCATCCAATCATTCATCGCAGCCGGCCGCCTACGGCGGCGGCTGAATTCAGGGCGGTAGGCCTATGAAGAATTGAGGACAACCTTAGTTCTTCATTCCGAATAACTTTGGTCTTAATCTAATTTAGCGCCCTATTAGATTTCACCATAAAAAATGGCGCTTCAAGGCGCCTTTTTTGTTAATAACTGATCAAATTTCTAGACCGGTCCGTGATCGATCTTCGAAAGCGCTTCATTCACAAGAAAAATCTTGCCATTGACCAAGGGAATGCCAAAGCTCTTCAGCCGTGCGGTGTGCATGGCCAAATAGGCCCGTGCGCTCTGGGCATCGTTGAAGCAATAGATTCCGCCGGCCTCATTAGCTTCCTGGTTCTCTGTCCATATCTTCCAGATCAAACCGGGCTCATCGGCGATGGATCGGGCAAGACCGTCCATGGCTGCAGCCATTTCCTGCCCCCAGGGGCCGGTGTACGGGAAATCAACTTGAAGGATGTAGCTCATGAAAAACTCCGTTGATGCAAGAAAACTGGGCGCTGATGCACAGTGCATCTTCAAGAATACGTGAGACACGGGCTCGTCGGCTTTTTGCCCGGTGCCGCACATGGTCCGAGCAAGGAGCGCCCAACACACACTCTGGCAGCGTGCGGTCGGCAATTCCCACTTACGAGGCCCTGATGGCCTCCCACTCTGCCATGCAATGCCGCGCCAGCGCCGTCACCCAGCAGGTCTCCCGTGGCACAAAGGCAATGCCGTACAGCGGGCTGACCAGAAACCCCCGCGGTCAAAAGCCATGCTGTCGCTCGATTGGACGAACGCTGCCAAGTCGCGGAACGGCACGGCCACGGTGCCCAGGTGCAGCACCTCGGCGCGGGCCGTCACCTCTTCCAGCCGCCCGCTGTCCTGAAAGCGGTAGACCACATCGTCATAGTCCAGCGCGGTCAGGCCCACGGAGTTGCGCGATTCTCTGCGCGGCTGGCCATGGGCGCGGATCACGTCGTCGCGCGAGGCGGTGAAGGGCGTGCCGTTGACGCTTTGGTAGGGTTGCAGGTGCATGGGCGATTCTGCAGAAAAAGGGGTCAGACGAAAATTGACGCCAATCGAATTTTGTATCGACCCCCTGCCCATCCCCTCAGAACCTCCCGACCCAGGCCCGGCAAGCACATGGCCCACAGCCGCTGCACAACTTTCAGGGCAGTGGCAGATATTCATCCACCATCCGCTGCACCATATCGGCCTGCAATCCATCGCGCCGCCGCTTGAGCGCGTCCCGGTCACGCTGACCCGCCAGCCAGCGCTTGAATGCCACAAAGGTGGCAGGGTGGATGGTGTTCATCCGCGCCATGGTGCCGTTCGTCGCCACGATGACGGCCGAAAATCCCGGTGCGTCGAGCAGGACGTTGGCGCGGCGGGCCTGGGCGACCCAGAAATCTTCGTCGTCATCGCTGAGCTTGATGGGGTGAGGGTCGTCCTCCGCGCGCTCGCGCCGGATGATGTCCACCTCAAAGCCGTCCTTGTTCACGGCGGTGTATTTCTGGCTTTTACGGATGCGGAAGGTGCTGTCCACCTTTTTCAGCACGCCCAGCATGGAACTGTCCACGCGCGCCAGCTGGGTAGCGAACTGAATGCGCTTGCGCGTGTCCCACAGCAGGTCGATATCGCGCGTGGCCAGGGCGTCGGCATCCAGGCGCACACCGGCTGCGGCTTCGTACGCATACAGCGCGTTGGTGCCCACGACCCGGAAGTGCGGCGCGAGTTGCGTGCTCGCCAGGCGGGCCAGCAAATCCACGATGAGTGGCTCCACCCGCCCCACACGCAGGGCTCGGTTCAGACGGCGGTGCAGGTCCAATGCAGCCTTGAGGCCTGCCATGCGTTCGGCACTTTCCTGCTTTCGGCGCATGAAACGTTCGTAGATGGCTTCATTCTCGGGCGTGCGAGGCCCCAGGCTGGTTTCGGCGCCGGTCGGCGTGGTGCGCACGAGGTAGCGCGCTTCAGGGGCCGAGGGCGGTCCCGCGTGCCAATACATTCCGCCGCGCACCTGCTGCGCTTCCTGCACGGCTTCTTCCCAGGCTTCGAAGGCAGCCACGGCGTCGATGTACTGGCGTGCGACAGAGGGGCTGAGTTCTTGCATTTCGGCATTTTTATATATTTTGCTGTTTTACACCGAAAATCATTATAAAACAACAAGTTAACTTTCTCCAATCCGCAGCTCCAGCAGATGCCGCCCCATCTGAACATCGGAATGTCGTAGAAAGTTCTGTCCCAGCAGCGCACCGTCGTCGCTGCTGCCCGTGTAGCCGGCGCCCACCCGCAGGCCCGTCACGGCCAGCGAACGCACGGTGACTGAATCCGACGCCTACACCATGGCGCAATTCATGGCTCAAATCGGTCCGGATGGTAGTGGACACAAGCGGACACAAGAGGACAAAAAAACCCAGTGTTTTCAAGGCACTGGGTTTTTAATTTGGACGCATGCGGATGCATGCGGACTACTTCACATGTGGTCGATCATGACCTGCCCGAACCCCGAGCAGCTCACCTGCTTGGCACCCTCCATCAGGCGAGCGAAGTCGTAGGTTACGTTCTTGCTGGCGATCGATTTCTTCATCGAGCTGATGATGAGGTCGGCCGCTTCCACCCAGCCCATGTGGCGCAGCATCATCTCGGCCGAGAGGATTTCGGAGCCGGGATTCACATAGTCCTTGCCCGCATATTTGGGCGCCGTGCCGTGCGTGGCTTCGAACATGGCGATGGTGTCGGACAGGTTGGCGCCGGGGGCAATGCCAATGCCGCCCACCTGCGCGGCCAGGGCGTCGGACACATAGTCGCCGTTCAGGTTGAGCGTGGCGATCACCGAGTATTCGGCGGGACGCAGCAAGATTTGCTGCAGGAACGCATCGGCAATGCTGTCCTTGATGACGATGTCCTTGCCCGTCTTGGGGTTCTTGAACTTCATCCAGGGGCCGCCGTCGATCAGCTCGGCGCCAAACTCTTTGGCCGCCAGGCCGTAGGCCCAGTCACGGAAGCCCCCTTCGGTGAACTTCATGATGTTGCCCTTGTGCACGATGGTCACGCTGGGCTTGTCGTTGTTGATGGCGTACTGGATGGCCTTGCGCACCAGGCGCTCGGTGCCTTCGCGTGACACGGGCTTGATGCCGATGCCTGAGGTGTTGGGAAAGCGGATTTTCTTGACACCGAATTCATCCTGCAGGATCTTGATGAGCTTCTTGGCCTTTTCACTTTCGGCTTCAAACTCGATACCCGCGTAGATGTCTTCCGAGTTTTCGCGGAAGATGACCATGTTGGTCTTGTGCGGCTCTTTCACGGGCGAGGGCACGCCGTCGAAATACTGAATGGGGCGCAGGCAGACGTACAGGTCAAGCTCCTGGCGCAGTGCCACGTTGAGCGAACGGATGCCGCCGCCCACGGGCGTGGTCAGCGGGCCCTTGATGGACACCACATAGTCCTTGACGGCGTGCAGGGTTTCTTCGGGCAGCCACACGTCGGGGCCATACACCTTGGTGGATTTTTCACCCGCAAACACTTCCATCCAGTGGATCTTCTTCTTGCCGCCATAGGCCTTGGCCACGGCAGCGTCCACCACCTTGAGCATCACGGGGGTGATGTCGGCACCGGTGCCATCGCCTTCGATGAAGGGAATGATGGGCTGGTCCGGCACATTGAGCGACATGTCGGCATTGACGGTGATTTTCTGGCCTTCGGCAGGCACTTTAATGTGCTGGTAGCTGGTCATGGCGGGAGTCTCCGGTGGGATGTTGGAATGCACTACAGCGGGTTTGGAAAAATCCGTAAAACCCCTGAATTTTAGCGACTCCCCTGCGTAGCGGGCCATTGAGAATGCCTTGCTCATACCAGCAGCCGCCCGGCGTCGGCAGGGGCGAGAGAGCACCCGGCCCGCTGCGCAGCGCCCAAGAAAAATGCCGTGCTGCGGGCGTTGGCCCACGGCACGGCATTTCGGCTCAGCGTTGATGGCTGCCGTGCATCACGGGCAGCCACCCATTTCTATCTCAGGCGCCAGCGGCGGCAAGCACCGTGTTCAGGGTCTGGCTGGGCCGCATCACGGCATCGAGCTTGGCCAGATCGGGCAGGTAATAGCCGCCAATGTCGGCGGCCTTGCCCTGCACGGCATTGAGCTCGTCCACGATCTTTTGCTCGTTGGCGGCCAGTTGCTGGGCCAGCGGGGCAAAGCGCTTGGCCAGGTCGGCATCGTCGGTCTGCGCGGCCAGCTCTTGCGCCCAGTACAGGGCCAGGTAGAACTGGCTGCCACGGTTGTCGAGCTGGCCGGTCTTGGGCGAGGGGTTCTTGTTGTTGTCCAGCAGTTTGCCGGTGGCGGCGTCCAGCGTCTTGGCCAGCACCTTGGCCTGCGCGTTGCCGGTTTTCAGGCCCAGGTCTTCCAGCGACACGGCCAGCGCCAGGAACTCGCCCAGCGAGTCCCAGCGTAGGTGGTTTTCTTCCACCAACTGCTGCACATGCTTGGGGGCCGAGCCGCCCGCGCCGGTTTCGTACATGCCGCCACCGGCCATGAGCGGCACGATGGACAGCATCTTGGCCGAGGTGCCCAGCTCCATGATGGGGAACAGGTCGGTCAGGTAGTCGCGCAGGATGTTGCCGGTAGCGCTGATGGTGTCCAGGCCGCGCACCACGCGCTCGAGCGTGTAACGCATCGCACGCACCTGGCTCATGATCTGGATATCGAGGCCGGTGGTGTCATGCTCGTGCAGGTACATCTTGACCTTGGTGATCAGCTGCGCCTCGTGCGGGCGGTAGGCGTCGAGCCAGAACACCACCGGCATGCCGGAATTGCGGGCGCGCGTGACGGCCAGCTTGACCCAGTCACGGATGGCGGCATCCTTGACCTGGCACATGCGCCAGATGTCGCCAGCTTCCACGTTCTGGCTGAGCAGCACTTCGCCCGTGGCCAGGTCGGTGATGTTGGCCACGCCGTCTTCGGGGATTTCAAACGTCTTGTCGTGCGAGCCGTATTCCTCGGCCTGCTGGGCCATCAGGCCGACGTTGGGCACCGTGCCCATGGTCTTGGGGTCGAAGGCGCCGTGCCATTTGCAGAAGTTGATGATCTCCTGGTAGATGCGGGCAAAGGTCGATTCGGGCATCACGGCCTTGACGTCCTTCAGGCGGCCGTCGGCGCCCCACATCTTGCCGCCGTTCCTGATCATGGCGGGCATGGATGCGTCCACGATGATGTCGTTGGGCGAGTGGAAATTGGTGATGCCCTTGGCCGAGTCCACCATGGCCAGCTCGGGGCGGGTGGCGTGGCAGGCGTGCAGGTCGCGCATGACTTCTTCACGCTGGGCTGTGGGCAAGGTGGCCACTTTTTCGTAGAGGTTGGCCATGCCGTTGTTCACGTTCACGCCCAGCTCGTCAAACAGCTTGCCGTGCTTGGCAAACGCGTCCTTGTAGAAGATCTTCACGCAGTGGCCGAACACGATGGGGTGCGACACCTTCATCATCGTGGCCTTGACGTGCAGCGAGAACATCACGCCCGTCTTGTGCGCGTCTTCGATTTCCTTCTCGTAGAACTCGAGCAAGGCCTTCTTGCTCATGAACATGCTGTCGATGATCTCGCGGTCCAGCAGCGACACCTTGGGCTTGAGGATGATGGTCTTGCCGCTCTTGGTGATCAGCTCCATCTTCACGTCGCGCGCTTTGTCCAGCGTCATCGATTTTTCGCCGTGATAGAAGTCACCGTGGTGCATGTGCGAGACATGCGAGCGCGACGCCTGGCTCCACTCGGCCATGCTGTGCGGGTTCTTGCGGGCGTATTCCTTGACGGCCCGGGGCGCACGGCGGTCGGAGTTGCCTTCGCGCAGCACGGGATTCACTGCGCTGCCGATGCACTTGGCATAGCGCGCGCGGATCGCCTTGTCTTCTTCGGTCTTGGGATCTTCAGGGTAGTCGGGCACGGCATAACCCTTGCCCTGCAATTCCTTGATGCAGGCGATGAGCTGGCCCACCGATGCGCTGATGTTGGGCAGCTTGATGATGTTGGCATCGGGCTCCAGGGTCTTCTTGCCCAAAGCGGCGAGCGTGTTGGGCACCTTCTGTTCGTCGCGCAGGAACTCGGGGAACTCACCCAGCACGCGGGCCGCCACCGAGATGTCGCTTTCGGTCACGTTGATGCCCGCAGGCGCGGCAAAGGCGCGCACGATGGGCAGGAAAGAAGCCGTGGCCAGGCGAGGCGCCTCATCGGTCAGGGTGTAGATGATGGTGGGTTGCTGGGTACTCATCGCTTATGTCTCAAGAAATGGCTGAAAAAAACCACCGGCGGGTGGCCCAGCCGGTAGCAGTGATCGAACTCCGACATTGTGCTTTCTTGCATCAGCCCCCACCCGGCTTTTTTGCAATGGAATATCGCCATGCGAAATGAAAGTACGCAAATTGACCAATTTTTTGATCCAACGGGCCTGCACAGCGGATTTCCCTGTCAACGCCCAGAGAGCTGCTATCGTTGGAGGTGGAGCTTCGCGGCGGTTCGCGAAGCCCTCAACCCGACGCTTCGTCAAGGAAATGGCATATATGAAAAAACTACTCGCTGTCCTGATGGCTGGTCTGTTCGCTGCGGGTGCTTTTGCACAAGCCCCCGCTGCTGCACCCGCCCCGCTCCCGCTCCTGCAGTGGCCCCCCAGGCAGCCCCTGCGCCCGCAGTGGCAGCGGCTCCTGCGCCCAAGGCCGCCAAGGCACCTGCCAAGGCGACGCACAAGAAAGTGGCCACCAAAAAGGCCAAAAAGCCCGTCAAGAAAGCCGTCTGACCATAACGGCATGGGCCGGCCCCGCGCGGCGGCCCCGGCCGTTTCAACAAAATCGCCCGCAGCCGCGGGCGGTTTTGTTTCCGGCCTGTGTCTGTCGCTGATACCGTACGCACCTGTTTGCACCTGTATGTCACCGTTGAAAGCCTGCTCCATGCCAACCACGCCCTGCGCTAGCAGCCTCCGTTCGTCCCGCCGCATTTCAGGCCCCATCGTCACCGCAGCGACGGCCTTTGTCGCTGCAACGCTGGCGTTGTGGACCACTGCCGCACCCGCCCAGGATGGGCCGCAGCTTGCCCTGCAGCGCGTCGAACTGACGGCCGGCATGCACCGCATCGACGCCCAGGTGGCGCAGACCCCGCAAGAACGCCAGACCGGCCTGATGTTTCGCCGGGAAATGCCGGCGCAGGAAGGCATGTTGTTCATTTTTGACCAGCCCGGCGTGCAGTGCTTCTGGATGAAAAACACCTTGCTGCCGCTGACGGCGGCGTTTGTGGCCGATGACGGCACCATCGTCAACCTGGCCGACATGAAGCCCCAGACCACCGACTCCCATTGTTCGGCCCGGCCCGTGCGCTATGTGCTGGAGATGAACCAGGGATGGTTTGGCAAGAAGGGCATCAAGGCCGGGTTCAGGCTTGGCGGAGCCCTGTTTTCGAAGCGTTGATGCGTCACGATTCGCTATTATTTAGGTAGCTACAAGCGCTTTCCAGCAAAGCGCTGCAACCCAAAAAGCACAAAACGGCCCGCGCGGGCCGTTTTGTTTTTCAGGGGCAGATTGGGCGAAGTGCCGGCCCCTGCCGCGTGCTTCAGGCGAAGTTGCTTTCGGCAAACTTCCAGTTCACCAGCTTGTCGAGGAAGGTCTCAACAAACTTGGGGCGCTGGTTGCGGTAGTCGATGTAATAGGCGTGTTCCCACACGTCCACCGTCAGCAGCGCCTTGTCGGCGGTGGTCAGCGGCGTGCCGGCGGCGCCGGTGTTGACGATGTCCACGCTGCCGTCGGCCTTCTTCACCAGCCAGGTCCAGCCCGAGCCGAAATTGCCCACGGCCGACTTGACGAAGGCTTCCTTGAACGCGGCGTAAGAGCCGAACTTGGCATTGATGGCCGCAGCCAGCGCGCCCGTGGGCTCGCCACCGCCCTGGGGCTTCATGCAGCTCCAGAAGAAAGTGTGGTTCCAGATCTGCGCTGCGTTGTTGTAGATGCCGCCGGACGACTTCTTGACGATCTCTTCGAGCGTCATGGCTTCAAACTCGGTGCCCTTTTGCAGGTTGTTGAGGTTCACGACGTAGGCGTTGTGGTGCTTGCCGTGGTGGTATTCCAGCGTTTCCTGGCTGTAATGCGGGGCCAGTGCGTCGATGGCGTAGGGCAGCGGGGGAAGGGTGTGTTCCATGGTGTTTCCTCGTGGTTTGAAATTCTGGGATTCCCGGGTACCCGGCTGCATCGCAAACAGGTACGGGCGAGCAGGCATTGTAGAAAGATCAATAGACCTGTGCTGCATGGGGCGTGCGAACGTCCGCCATAGTGCCGCGAAGGCGCGTTTGTCCTACAGCAGGCGCGGCTGCACCACGGTGACATCGACTGCACCGTCGGCCAGTGTGGCGCGCAGGGCATCGCCCGGCTGCGCCTGGCGTACGCTGGTGACGGCCTGGCCCGCGGTGTCGGTCAACAACGCATAGCCGCGCTGCAGCACCAGGCGCGGGTCGAGCAGCTCCAGCCGCAGGGCGGCGCGGTCCAGCCGCTCGGCATGCAGCGTCAGCTGGCGCTGCAGCTTGAGCGGCATTTCGGCCTCCAGCGCCTTCTGCGTCTGCGCAAGCAGCTGCATTTTCAATAGCACCGCGTGGCGCATGCGCTGGGCCAGGCGGGCCTGCTGCATCTGGTGGCGGGCCACGATGCCCGAGGGGCGGCCCAGCCGGGCGGCGGCCTGGTCCAGCCGCTGGTGGCGGGCGTCCAGCTGGCGTTGCACGCCATCGGCCAGCCGCCCCGCCAACAGGCCGAGCGCCCCCAGCCACACCTCGCGCGGCTGTGCAACCAGCTCGGCCGCCGCCGTGGGCGTGGGCGCGCGCAGGTCAGCGCAGAAATCGGCAATGGTGAAATCGGTTTCGTGCCCCACGCCGCAGATCAGCGGCACCGGGCTTTGCACAATGGTGCGCGCGAGCTGCTCGTCGTTGAAAGCCCAGAGGTCTTCCATCGACCCACCGCCGCGCACCAGCAGGATCACATCGATCGCAGGGTTTTGAGTCAAATCAGCTCCTGGCGCTTGTCCAGCTTGCGCCAGCAGATACAGTTTTGATAGCGCCTCGACAAGGGCCTGCGGCGCAGCAGCCCCCTGCACCTGCGCAGGCACCAGCACCACCGGGATATGTGGCACGCGCCGGCGCAAGGCCGTCACCACATCGTGCAGCGCCGCCGCGCCGGGCGATGTGACCAGGCCGATGCCCCGTGGCTGCAGCGGCAGGGGCCGCTTGCGCACTGCATCAAAAAGGCCTTCGCCCTCCAGCTGTGCCTTCAGCCGCAAGAACTGCTCGAACAGCGCGCCCTGCCCGGCACGCTGCATGCTCTCGACAATGAACTGCAGATCACCCCGGGCCTCATACACACCGATGCGCCCGCGCAGTTCCACCAATTCGCCGTCGCGGGGCGAAAAGTCAAGCAGGCTGGCCGAGCGGCGGAACATGGCGCAACGCAGCTGGCCGTTCGCATCCTTGACCGAGAAGTAGCAATGCCCGCTGGATGCGCGCGAAAAGCCCGTGATCTCGCCGCGCACGGCCACCGGGTTGAACCGCGCCTCCAGCGCATCAGCAATGGCGCGGCACAGCGCGCCGACTTCCCAGATACGCGGCGTCGCGCCGATGGTTGTGGGCTCAGGCATGAGACAGCATCAGCGTTTGCAGGCCATGCGCCAGGCGACTATTCCACAGCGCAGCGCGAGCGAAAGACACTTTCATCCATGAGGCCAAGACCTGCCGGAAAACACGAATACTCGTGCAACCTATTGATTTATAACGATTTTTCACTGATCAATTTTTCATCAATCTGTTGAACGCACGGTGTGGCGCCACTTTGCGAGGCCCTGACGCCCAGTTGCCCACAAAGTTATCCACAGATTTTGTGGGTGAGAAAAATGCAAACGGCCTGTACATTCACGTAACTTTTTGTATCATGGAATGCCTGACCACCTGGGCCATAATCGCCGATTGCCTTCACCCGCGCGGAGAGAGAATTGCTGTCCATCATACAAGCCGCAGGCTGGCCCATCTGGCCTCTGATTGCCTGCTCCGTCCTGGCACTGGCGCTGATTTTCGAGCGCTTTGTCGCACTGAAAACAGCGCGTGTCGCTCCCCCCACACTGCTGGACGAAGCCATCAAGGTGTCGGCCAAGGCCGCACCCACGCCCGACGTGGTAAACCAGCTGGCGCAAAACTCGGCATTGGGCGAGGTGCTGGCCAGCGGCCTGCGCGCCTTCAACAACAACCCGCTGTGCACCGAGGCGGATTTGCGCGCCACCATGGAAGGCGCAGGCCGCACGGTGGCACACCGGCTTGAAAAATACCTCAACGCCCTGGCCACAATCGCCTCGGCGGCCCCGCTGCTGGGTCTGCTGGGCACCGTGATCGGCATGATCGAGATCTTCGGCTCGCAGGTGGGCACCGGCGGCGCCAGCCAGGCCATGGGTGGCGGCAACCCGGCGCAACTGGCGCACGGCATCTCGGTGGCGCTTTACAACACCGCGTTCGGCCTCATCGTGGCGATTCCGGCGTTGATCTTCTGGCGCTATTTCCGCAGCCGCGTGGACGCTTATCTGCTGACGCTGGAGCTGGCCTCCGAGCAGTTTGTGCGCCACATCCTTCGGCTGCGCAAAGCCAACTGAGTGCCCCTGGGTGCCTGAAAGACTGAGCGCATGAATTTCCGCCCCCGTGCCAAGGATGAGCCCGAGATCAACCTGATCCCGTTCATCGATGTGCTGCTGGTGATCCTCATCTTCATGATGCTGACCACCACCTACAGCAAGTTCACCGAGCTGCAACTGACGCTGCCCGTGGCCGACGCCGAGCAGCAGCGCGACCATCCCAAGGAAGTCATCGTGGCCGTGGCGGCCGATGGCCGCTATGCCGTGAACAAGACCGCCGTGGACGGCAAGAGCGTGGATGCCGTGGCCCGTGCGCTGGGCCAGGTGGCCAGTGCAGGCCAGGGCAGCGTGGTCATCATCAGTGCCGACGCCACTGCACCCCACCAGGCGGTCGTTACCGTGATGGAGGCAGCGCGGCGCGTAGGCCTCAGCCAGATCACGTTTGCCACGCAGTCTTCGGCATCTGCCCGCGCGGGCAACGGCCGCTAGGCACCATGGCTGCCGCCGGGCCGCAGCCGCCCTCGCCTTCAGCTACCGGCCTGGCACGCATCTGGCGCTCCCGCGGGCCTGCGGCCTGGGCATTGTGGCCGCTGTCTCTGGCCTACGGTGCCTTGGTGGCGCTGCGGCGTGGGCTGTACCGGCTGCAGGTGCTGCGCAGCGAACACCCCGGCCCGCCGGTCATCGTGGTGGGCAATGTGATTGCCGGCGGCGCCGGCAAGACCCCCGTGGTGATCGCCCTGGTACGCCATTTAAAGGCGCAGGGCTGGCAACCGGGCGTCATCTCGCGCGGCTATGGCCGCAGCACCCACGACTGCCGCGCGGTGCTGCCATACAGCCCCGCCCGGGAAGTGGGGGACGAACCCGCCCTGATCGCCCGCGCCACCCATGCGCCCGTTTTTGTCGCGCCACGGCGCATCACCGCGGCGCGTGCGCTGCTGGCCGCGCACCCCGGTACCAACATCCTGGTGTGCGACGATGGCCTGCAGCACTTGGCGCTGGCGCGTGACATGGAAATCTGCGTCTTCAACAGCGACGGCGTGGGCAACGGTTTTCTGCTGCCGGCAGGCCCCCTGCGCGAGCCATGGCCGCGGCCTGTGGACTGGGTGTTGCACGCAGGCACGCGCCCTGCCGGGCATGCATCCAGTTTTGCGCTGCAGCGCAGGCTCGCGCCCCATGCACTGCGCGCGGATGGCCGGCAAGTGCCTCTGGTGTCCCTGCGTGAAGGCCCTGTGCATGCCGTGGCTGCGGTCGCCCGCCCCGAGGAGTTCTTTGCCATGTTGCGGGCACAAGACCTGCAGCTAGCGGGCACCGAGTCATTACCAGACCACTATGATTTCAATAGCTGGAAGCGCTCTTTCAACAGGGGAATCACGCTGGTTTGCACCGAAAAAGATGCCGTGAAACTGTGGCCACTGCACCCCGATGCGCTGGCGGTGCCGCTGGCGCTGGAGGTCGATCCCGCCTTCTTCGCGGCCCTTGATGCCCGGCTCGCGCCGTGGCGGGCCACGCCGCTATCATCCCCGTCTGCCTGATTTCCGGAAAACGCCGCCATGGATCCCAAACTGCTTGAATTGCTGGTCTGCCCCGTCACCAAAGGCCCCTTGACCTATGACCGCGAGCGCCAGGAGCTGGTGTCGCGCAGTGCGCGCCTGGCCTACCCCGTGCGCGACGGTATTCCGGTGCTGCTGGAAAACGAGGCGCGCACCCTGACCGACGAGGAGCTGGAGGCGTGAGCCCAGCCATGGGGCACGGCTTTACGGTGCTGATCCCGGCACGCATGGCATCAAGCCGCCTGCCCGACAAGCCCTTGGCCGATATCGCAGGCCTGCCGATGGTGGTGCATGTGGCCCGCCGCGCGGCACAAAGCGCGGCGGCCCGCGTGGTGGTGGCTGCCGACGACCCGCGCATCGTGCAGGCCTGCCAGGCCCACGGGGTGCAGGCCCTGCTCACCCGCACCGACCACGCCAGCGGCAGCGACCGGCTGGCAGAGGCCTGCATGCAACTGGGTCTGGACGGCGACGCGATTGTGGTCAACGTGCAGGGCGACGAACCCCTGATGGACCCCGCGCTCATCGATGCCGTGGCGGCACTGCTGCCCGCACGCCCGAAGCCAGCATGGGCACGGCAGCCCATGCCATCCATACCCGGGCCGACTACGAGAACCCCAACGTCGTGAAGGTGGTGCTGGACGCGCGCGGCCTGGCCCACTATTTCAGCCGTGCGCCGATTCCGCACGCCCGGGACCATGCGGGCCAGACCTGGTGGCAAGGCGCCGCGGCGCAGGCCGCACCCGGCGTGGCCGCGCTGCACGGATTTGCGCCGCTGCGCCATATCGGCATCTACAGCTACCGTGCGGGATTTCTACGCCAGTTTCCGGGCTTGGCCCAGGCCCCCACCGAGGCGGTGGAGGCGCTGGAACAATTGCGGGCACTTTGGCATGGCCACCGCATCGCCGTGCACATTGCCGACGAGGCCCCCGGCCCGGGCGTTGACACCCCGGCAGACCTCGACAGGGTTCGGACACTGCTGGCCTGAAAACCAGCGCGTGGACGCCCGATTGGCGGGCGCTGCCGTAAGCCACATCAAGGCAGTCACATGCTATCCTTGACCGCAAAGAGAGCACTGCGTCATGGGCGCCTGGCTGCGCCCCCCTTGCCAGCAGTGCCAGCTGATTTCTAACCTTCGAGGATTTCCATGAGACTTATTCTGTTGGGCGCCCCCGGTGCCGGAAAGGGCACGCAAGCCACGTTCATCTGCCAGAAATATGGCATCCCGCAAATCTCCACGGGCGACATGCTGCGCGCAGCCGTGAAGGCAGGCACGCCGCTGGGACTGCAGGCCAAGGCCGTGATGGACTCGGGCGCCCTGGTCAGCGACGACATCATCATCGGCCTCGTCAAGGAACGCATCACGCAGCCCGACTGTGCCAACGGCTTCCTGTTTGACGGTTTCCCCCGCACCATCCCCCAGGCCGATGCCATGAAGGAAGCCGGCGTCAAGCTCGACTATGTGCTCGAAATCGACGTGCCCTTCGACGCCATCATCGAACGCATGAGCGGCCGCCGCTCGCACCCCGCCAGCGGACGCACTTACCACGTCAAGTTCAATCCGCCCAAAGTGGCAGGCAAGGACGACGTGACGGGCGAAGACCTGATCCAGCGCGAAGACGACAAGGAAGAAACCGTCAAGAAGCGCCTGCAGGTGTACAGCGATCAGACACGCCCCCTGGTGGACTATTACAGTAACTGGGCCAAGGCCGAGCCCAATGCAGCCCCCAAATACCGCGCCATCAGCGGCACGGGCAGCGTCGAAGAGATCACGGCGCGCGCCCTGCAGGCCCTGTCCAGCTGAGCCTGGCGGCGTGCTGGAGCCGGCCACGGACCGTGGCCGGCCGGCACACATCAAGGCCACAGCGCGATCAAGGCAGCAGTTCGAGCATCAGCGCAATGCGTGCCTTCACCGCAGACAGGCCCCGGGAGTCCGGTAGAGCATCACCGGGCTTGGGTAATACCTGGCCCTCCGTGCAGCGCGTGGAGCGCACCACTTTCACACCAGCCGCCTGCGCGCGCAGTAATGCCGATTCGAGGGCCTGGTGAATCGTGCCATTGCCCGTGGCGGCCACCACGATGCCCTGCACACCATCACGCACCAGCGAGTCCACCAGGGCTCCCGTGGCACCCGCATAGCTCATGACGACCTCAACGCGTGGCCAATGCGTGCAATTTACTATTCTTTCGATAGCACATTGCGCTTGTCCCGATTGCGCTATAGGCCAATTTTGCACCAATCGCACAACACCCTCCTCCACCCAGCCCAACGGCCCGGCATCGCCTGAGCTGAACGCATCTACGCGATAGGGGTGCACTTTCTGGACACGCATTGCGCCGTGTACTGCGCCGGCCGCCACCACCACAACGCCCCGCGCCCCTGCTGTCATTGCCACGGCGACGGCATCGAGAAGGTTTTGCGGACCATCCGGCGTCAATGCCGTTGCGGGGCGCATCGCGCAGGTCAACACCACCGGCTTGTGGGCATCCAGCACCGACTGCAAAAACCAGGCGGTCTCTTCCAGCGTATCGGTGCCGTGGGTGATGACCAATCCTCGCACCAGGGGATCGGCTAGCGCTCTGGCACAACGCTCAGCAAGCAAACGCCACACGCTGAACTCCATGTCCTTGCTGTCCAGCTGCGCGATCTGCTCGGCCACCAGACCGCCACAGGCTGCCGCCTGCAGGCTGGGCACGGCATGCAGCAGCTGCTCCACGCCCACCTGTGCGGCGGTGTAGCCAATGTTGTCTCCCTGGCTGGCAGCCTTGCCAGCGATGGTCCCCCCCGTGCCCAAAACGACAATTTTTTGCGCGCTCACTTGCGTCCTTTGAAAAACTGGTGAAAAATACAGCTACTGGATTAATACACAGTAATCATACGGTTCCCCACCACCCTGGTGACACACACTGGAAATGCCATGCTCGACAACCCCAAGCTCACAGCACGCCAGCAACAAATCCTGGACCTTATCCAGGTGGCCATTTCCCGCACGGGTGCGCCACCCACACGGGCAGAAATCGCCACGGAACTCGGTTTCAAATCGGCCAACGCGGCAGAAGAACACCTGCAAGCCCTTGCGCGCAAAGGCGTGATCGAACTGGTCAGTGGCACATCCCGCGGCATCCGCCTGCGCAGCGACACAGTGCGTTCCATCAACGCCGCGCGCGGCACCCAGTTCAGTCTGCCCATGCCGGGGTTGTCGCAACTGGTTCTGCCCCTGATCGGTCGCGTGGCCGCTGGCTCCCCGATTCTCGCGCAGGAACATGTGGACCAGACCTACAGCGTGGAAAACAGCCTGTTTCAACACAAGCCCGACTACCTGCTCAAGGTGCGCGGCATGTCCATGCGCGACGCCGGCATCATGGACGGCGATCTGCTCGCCGTGCAGTCCACACGGGAAGCGCGCAACGGTCAGATCGTGGTGGCAAGGCTGGGTGATGATGTCACCGTCAAAAGACTGCGCCGCACGGCCGGTGCCATCGAGCTGCTTCCCGAGAACCCCGATTACCCCGTGATCGTTGTTCAACCAGGCGAGGCTTTCGAGATCGAAGGCCTTGCTGTGGGCTTGATCCGCAACACCATGCTCATGTAGTTGCGCCCTCTGTTGCGCGCCTCAGGTGGCGGGCGTTTGGCAAGCCGGCAGCGGCTTGCCAGCCCTGAGCGTGCGCACCGCGTTGCAATCCTGCCTGTGCTCAACCCCTGATATACGGAGTTTTCACATGGGACTTGCCTTGTTCGCTCTTTCTGCCTTTTCCCAGCCCCTTCACGCCTTCGTGCACTGGCTTCAACCCAGTCGATGCACGGACGATTCGCACAGTGCAGTGCCTGCAGTTCGCATCGTCAGCAACGCCCCCGAGGGGCTTTCATCCTGTGCAGTGCCCGGTGCCTCCGCAAAATCGAGGCCCCATTTCCAGCCGCCAGCGTTTGCTGCCGGCACGGCGGTGTCGGTGCCTGCCAGTCCCCACCGTCACGCTCCTGGTCGCGGGCACAGTGCGCCTCCCGGCTCCAGCGGGCCGACCGCTGCCAGCCACCATAGCGCCCGGCGTCCAGTGCGCGTTCTGCATGCGGCATCACGCCCAGAGGTCGGGCGCATGGTCATCGCGGGCCGTATGGCCGATGTCTGCGCGGAACTGGAGCGCATGACGGCATGCGAGACATGGCGCCATTGATGACTGCGCCCCTGGCTCTGGTGCCACAGGTGCCACAAAACGTTGCATTCTGATCAAGGCCGTCGGCCCCGCGAAATCGCCGCCCAGCTCCCGCCAAGGCACAATGGCGGGATGAATATTGTGATTCTGGATGACTATCAGGATGCGGTGCGTAAACTCCATTGCGCGAGCCGGCTCGATCCCTATTCAGCAAAGGTGTACACCAACACGGTCAAAGGTCAGGGGCAACTGGCCGTGCGCATGAAGGATGCAGACATCATCGTGCTGGTGCGTGAACGCACCCAGATCACGCGGCAACTGGTCGAAAAACTGCCCCGGCTGAAACTGATTGCCCAAACCGGCAAGATCGGAAGCCACATTGATGTGACCGCCTGCACCGAGCGCGGCATTGCGGTGGCCGAGGGAGTGGGTTCGCCGGTGGCCCCGGCCGAACTGACCTGGGCACTGGTGATGGCTGCCATGCGGCGACTGCCGCAATACATCGCCAACCTCAAGCATGGCGCCTGGCAGCAGTCTGGCCTCAAGGCGGCTTCCATGCCGCCAAACTTCTGCCTCGGTAGCGTGTTGCGAGGAAAAACACTGGGCATATGGGGCTACGGCCGTATCGGCCAACTGGTGGCGGGTTACGGCCGTGCATTTGGCATGAACGTACGCGTCTGGGGTCGTGACGCCTCACGCGCCCAGGCACTGACGGACGGATACCAGGCTGCCACCAACCGGGAAGAGTTCTTCTCGCAATGCGATGTACTGTCTCTTCACCTGCGGCTCAATGACGAGACCCGGGGCATCATTTCACTGGAAGATCTTTCGTGCATGAAGCCCACCGCGCTGCTGGTCAACACCTCGCGCGCCGAATTGATTGAGCCTGATGCCCTGATTGCGGCCCTGAACCGCGGACGCCCTGGTCTGGCCGCCGTGGACGTATTTGAGAGCGAACCCATCCTGCAAGGCCACGCCCTGCTGCGCCTGGAAAATTGTATCTGCACCCCCCACATCGGTTACGTGGAGCAGGACAGCTACGAGCTGTACTTCGGCGCCGCCTTCGACAACGTGGTGAACTACATCAAGGGCACGCCCACGAATATCGTGAACCCGGGCGCGCTGCAGGTTCGGCGCTGAACACACAGGCACATCGTCCCCTTCCCGCTGGCGCGCAACACGCGTTCATCCATAAAAAATGGCTTCCCGAAGGAAGCCATTTTGCTGGACAGCACCGCGCGATGCCGACCCAGGTCTTCGGACTTAATTCAAAGGCGTCTTCTTGCCGTCCTTGTAAACATACAGGGTGATAGCGGGATTCTTCATTTCTCCATTGGGCTCGAATGCGATTGTGGAGGTCACGCCCTTGAACTGCGATTTCAGCAATTCGGGGGTATAGACTTTGGGGTCCACCGAATTGGCACGCTTCATGGCGTCGACAATCAGGTGCGTGGCGTCATAGGTATAGGGGCTGTAAACTTGGAACTGACCTGGGTACTTGGCATCGTACTTGGCCTTCCATGCCTTGCCGCCTGGCATCTTGTCGAGCGACGCGCCACCTTCAGCGCACACCACGTTGGAAAGCGTCTTGGCACCGGCAGCCAGCTTGGCGATTTCGGAAGTACAGATACCGTCACCACCAAAATACTTCACGTTGCCCATGCCCAACTGTTCCATCTGGCGCAGCATCGGGCCGCCTTGAGGATCCATGCCGCCGAAGAAGATGGCATCAGGATTCTTGGACTTGATGGCCGTCAGGATGGCCATGAAATCGGTAGCCTTGTCGGTCGTGAACTGCTCGTCCACCACCTTCATGCCCTTTTCGGCAGCAACCTTTTTGAACACGTTGGCCACACCCTGGCCATAGGCCGTGCGGTCATCGACAATGGCAACCGTCTTGAGCTTCAGTGTGTCAGCCGCGTAGAAAGCCAGGCCAGCACCCAGGGCGTTGTCGTTGGCGATGATACGGAAAGTGGTCTTGTAGCCGGGCTTCGTCAGGTTGGGGTTGGTAGCTGCGCCCGTGACATGGGGAATGCCGCAGTCGTTATAGACCTTGGAGGCGGGAATGGTCGTGCCGGAGTTGAGGTGACCCACAACGCCCGCCACTTTGGCATCGCACAGCTTCTGTGCAGCAGCGGTGCCCTGCTTGGGATCCGCTGCATCGTCTTCGGCTTGCAACTCGAACTTGATCTTCTTGCCGCCAATGGTGATGCCCTGAGCGTTCAACTCTTCAATGGCCATGCGCGCACCATTTTCGTTGTCCTTGCCGTAGTGGGCTTGGGCACCGGAAACCGGAGCCACATGACCGATCTTGACCACTTGCTCTTGTGCAGAGGCCATACCAGCAACAGCCGCGATAGCAGCAACCACGGTCAGTTTCAACTTCAATTGCATATTAATCTCCAGTAAAGATAAACGCTGAGAATAATTCTTGTGTCCCAACGCAGGCGAACATATCGCAATTTACGGGCCAGATCATTAGGGAACACGCGTAAATGAGAGGGAAACCACAGGGAAAAACCCTGTCATCTCCCACGCTCAGTGGGATTGCCGCTGGCTAATTCGTCGGCCACGGCCTCATAGACCGCATGCCGCACCACCGATTCAATTTCTTCCCGCAGGCGGGGCAGCACGGAGCGGGTCTGTTCCTGAATCACCAGTGCAATCGCCTCACGCAACCGCTGATCCAGCAACACATCCACGCGCTGCATCACCCGGTGCACCATGTACTCTTCCATGCCCTCAGGCAAGGGGCGTCGCGGGGTAGGAGATGTCTGGACGGGCTTTGTGCCAGAAGTGCCTCGCACGGTCTTGTCCATCGATGGCACGGGCGCAGCAGGAATTGAAGCGCTTGCATGAAGCGATGGCGCAGTTTGCGCAACGGGGGAGGCGCCCCCCCGAGCAGATGGGCCATGTTGCGCCAGAGGCACTGAAACCGGGAGCACATCGGGCCCCTGCACCACTTCAGTGAGTGTCGGCACAAAACGGGGGAGCGGCTTGGGCGGGAGGGACATCAATCAGCTTTCAACACCAGATCATGGCGCGTGATGGCATAGCCCCGTGACGCATAGTGGCGCCAGCGGGCACGCGCTTCATTGCGATCTACCTCATCTGTGGCACTCACCACCTCCACCAACCGGTCAAAACTGCCAAACCCTTCAGGCACAGCATCACCCATATTCAGCAGCATCGCTCGATGGGGTGCTTGCTGCACATCCACGGCAAGTACCACCGATGAAAATTGCAAGAGTTCGTCCTCAGCATCGCCACGGCAATGGGCAACGAAATCCTGCGGCATCATGCTCCACAGCATTCCGTCCAGCACAGCCAGTGTGTCCGCAGGACCCGTGATGACAAGCCGTGCACCACTGCGTTGCGCTTTGCGAGCAAACCGACAGGCATAGGCCATTTTGTCCGGCGCATTGAAGTGGAAAGCTATTTCAGTCATGACAATGTCAGGCAGGTTTTGAGCGAACTTTGCGTCGGGTCGGGGTCGCCGACGGCCCGGCCCCCTTCAACGCATCTTTTGCAGACAAGTGCTGTGCATGTCCTAACAGGTAATGCACCAGCAAGCCTACCGGTCGGCCAGTGGACCCCTTGACCGCTCCACCTTTCCAGGCAGTGCCAGCAATGTCGAGGTGTGCCCAAGGAAACTCTCCTACAAATCGCTGCAGGAACTTCGCCGCTGTGATGGAGCCGCCCGCTCGTCCTGCCACATTGCCCATGTCTGCAAAATTGCTCTTCAACCCCTCGGCATAGTCCTCATCCAGCGGCATCCGCCAGCAAAGGTCCTGAGCTGCGTCCCCAGCCGCAGACAAGGCAGAGGCCAGCGCATCGTTGTTTGAGAATAGTCCGCTGCGCACTGCGCCCAAAGCGATCACACACGCCCCGGTCAAGGTGGCTATGTCCACTACAGCTGCAGGTTTGAAGCGCGCGGCATAGGTTAAAACGTCACACAGAACCAGCCGACCTTCCGCGTCGGTGTTCAGTATCTCGATCGTCTGACCGCTCATGCTGGTTACAACATCACCGGGCTTCACCGCCCGACCGTCAGGCATGTTTTCACAGGCCGGGATAAGGCCCACCACGTTGATTGCGGGTTGCAATTCTGCAAGTGCACGAAACACACCCAGGACGCTGGCGGCACCGCACATGTCGAATTTCATTTCATCCATCTCGGCAGCAGGCTTGATGGAAATCCCGCCCGTGTCAAAAGTGATGCCCTTCCCTACCAGCACCACCGGGGCCTCGGACTTGTCTGCACCGCTGTATCGCAGTTCGATCAGCCGCAGGGGCTCCTCGGAGCCGCGCGCAACGGCCATGAATGCGCCCATGCCAAGGCGAGCCACTTCGGTGGGGCCATGCACCTTGCACTGGATGCGAGGTTGCCTGCCAAGGGACTTAGCGGCTTCGCCCAAAAGACTCGGCGTAGCATGGTTGGCCGGACGGTTGCCCCACTCTCGGGCGAACTCTACACCGTCCACTAGGCCCACTCCTTGGGCAAACGCCTCTCGAACCGCTTCAGCGTGGGCGACCCCGATCACCACCCGATTCAAGGTGCGCGCATCGGCCTTGGGCTTTGTGGTGGTGTACACATAACTGGCATCAGCAACTGCCTGCACGGCGGCGCAAACGCCATCGGCCTGAGCGTCACCGGCAAAGCAAACCACCGCACGCTTGACCTGCGACAATTTGAAGCTTGCCGCAATAGCCTGAAAGGCCTGACGGATGGCCCGGGCAGTACCATTGCCGACGCCCAAAAGAACAACGCGCCGCGCGCTCACAGCCGGTGCCAGATAGAGCTGAAGGTGCTTACCGGCTTTGGATTCCAGGTCGCCACATTTGAGCGCATGGGCTACGAGCGCTGACAAGGCGTCCTGCCCCGGTTTGAAGCCGTCGGGCACCAGAACGACCAGCAGGTCGCATTTTTCGGTAGCCGCTGCGGGCAACTCCAGAGTCTTCAGATCAAAGTTCATAATCGGTGCTTTCCTTCGAGCCAATGTTATTCGATTCATCCATTCGCAAAGAGCTGGCGCGCAGCTTTGGGGCGACGCTCGTCGTGCTGGTCACCGTGGTCATGACCATGATGCTGATCCGCACCCTCGGTCAAGCGTCGCGCGGCAGCGTCAGCCCGTCTGATGTCATGCTGGTCATGGGCTTCACGGTGCTGGGACAGCTCCCAACCATCCTCAGCCTGAGTCTCTTCGTGGCCGTGGTGAGCGTCCTGTCGCGCATGTACCGTGACAGCGAGATGGTTATCTGGTTCTCTGGTGGCCAGGGACTCGTGAGCCTTCTTCGACCTCTATTGCGCTTTGCGTGGCCCGTAATGGTGGTCATTGCCATCCTGTCATTGGGGGTTTGGCCCTGGGCCAACGCGCAGATTCAGGAGCTCAAGACGCGCTATGAGCAACGTAGCGACGTTGACCGCATTGCGCCGGGCGAGTTTCAGGAGTCAGCCAACGGTAGCCGGGTGTTCTTTATCGACAAGGACAGTCCGGACACCCAGGTGGGAAACAACATCTTCATCGCGGCGAGCAGCGGCGCCAAGGAATCGGTGACGTCCGCCCGAAGTGCGCGACTAGAGATACGCGCCGACGAGCGATTCGCGTTGCTCAGCCAGGGGCAGCGACTGGAATCCACAATGGACCAGCCTGGCCTGAAGATCAGCGAGTTTGCCGAGTACGGCACCCGCATCGGGTCAGCATCAGGTGCGGCAACAGAACAACTCGCGGTCAAAACCCGTGCCACGCATGAGTTGCTTTTACAGCCAACCATACCGGTCTACCAGGCAGAACTGGGTTGGCGGTTGGGGCTAGCGCTGGCAGCCATCAATTTTGTGGTTCTGGGCCTGGCCCTGGCGAGCGTGAATCCCCGCGCGGGACGCAGCGGCGGCATGATGTTCGCGCTGTTTGCTTTTGTCGTCTACTACAACCTCATGACACTGGGCCAAAGCTGGGTTGGGGCAGGCAAGCTGGGTTTGCCCGCCTTCATGCTATCCCTTCACGGAGGCACGCTCGCGCTCGCATTGGCCGTTTTGGCCGTGCGGCACAACCACTGGACGCTACGACGCCTATGGCCAACCCGGAGCGCCACATGAAAGTTCTTCGCCGTTTCATTCATCGCGAAGCCCTGCTTGCTGTGGGATTTGTGACGCTCGGGTTTTTGGCGCTGTTTTTTTTCTTTGATTTGATAGACGAGTTGCGTTTGGTTGGACGAACCGGCCCAGACGGCTACCAGCTCTCCCATGCGCTGTTGTTTGTCTCCCTGAGCATTCCCAGTCACCTCTACGAGTTATTGCCCATCACAGTACTCATAGGAACCATTTTCGTGATGGCACGGCTGGCACAAAGTTCTGAGTTCACCATCATGCGCACCAGCGGCATGGGTCCATGGCAGGCATTGCGCACACTGCTGACCTTGGGAGGGTTTTTCGTGCTGCTGACCTTTGCCGTAGGCGACTATGTTGCTCCCCTGACTGAACGTGCGGCGCAGCTCATCAAGGTACGCCACCTGGGCCGCTTAACGTCTGGCGCTACCGGAGCCTGGCTCAAGGAGCGCCAGCAAGACCATTCTTTTGCAGTGAATGTGCGGGCTTTGACGCCCGACGGCGGCATGCTGGACGTGCGCATTTTCGAGTTTGATGAAAAGGGCCGATTAGCGTCCCAGACCCATGCTACGAGCGGGCGCTTCGCCCTACCAGGGGGTTGGGAGCTGCAACAGGTGCGGCGCAGCAGCTTTCTTCAGCCCGGCAGCGAAGAAGCGCGGGTGGAACAGTTGCAGGTGCCTGTGCTGCAATGGCCAACTCGCATCAGTGCGGACATGGTGGCGGCCTCGCTAATCAAACCCGACCGCATGGCTACGTTCGACCTGTTTCAGTACATCCGTCATCTCGATGCCAACGGCCAGTCAGCACAACGGTATGAAATTGAATTCTGGCGCAAGGTTTTTTATCCGCTGAGCTGCCTGGTGATGGTGGTGCTGGCATTGCCCTTTGCCTACTTGCACTTTCGCGCTGGCGGTATCGCGGGGTACGTGTTTGGCGGCGTTATGGCAGGCATCAGCTTCTTCCTGTTGAACAATGTATTCGGTTACGCCGGCAATCTGCAAAACTGGTCGCCATGGCTGACGGCTGCCGCCCCAGGTTTGATTTACACCCTGTTGTCCCTTGCCGCCTTTGGCTGGCTGGTTCTGCGGCGCTGAGCCTTTACGAGTTATTCATGTCCGAAATACCACCAGCCATCGTGCTCTTTTCCCATGGTTCGCGCGACCCACTTTGGCGTGCCCCCATAGAAGCGGTTGCGGAGCGCATTGCCTCGCAATGCCCTGACCGTCCGGTGCAATGCGCCTATCTTGAGTTGTGTGAACCGACATTGGCGCAAGCCGCTGAGTTGCTCGTTCAACAAGGGGCCACCCGCATAACCGTGGTACCCATGTTTTTAGGCACCGGAAAGCACGCAAGGGAAGACCTTCCCTTGCTGGTGGAGCAACTCCGCTCACGCCACAAATCCGCACAGTTCACCGTACAGCATGCCATTGGGGAAGACAGCCGCATGACTGCTCTGATGGCAGAGATTGCCTGCGACTCTTCGATACCCACAACCAATTCTTAGACCATTGGAGCATAATGATGCGACTTCTTAGTCGCCATCAGATATGAACCTGCACCAATTCCGATTTGTTCAAGAGGCGGCACGCCGCAACCTCAATCTGACCGAGGCCGCCAAGGCGTTGCACACTTCGCAACCCGGTGTATCCAAGGCAATCATCGAGCTGGAAGAAGAACTGGGCATTGATATTTTCGCGCGCCATGGAAAGCGGCTCAAGCGCATTACAGAGCCTGGCCAGCACGTTCTCAAAAGCATTGAAGTGATCATGCGCGAGGTCGGAAACCTGAAGCGCATTGGCGAACAGTTCAGCGCGCAAGATAGTGGCACCCTGTCGATCGCGACCACCCACACCCAGGCCCGCTATGTGTTGCCAGTACCCGTGGCCCGCCTTCGGGAGGCATATCCAAAAGTCAACATCAGCCTGCACCAGACCACGCCCGACCAGGTTGCACGCATGGTGATAGACGAAGTGGCGGAGATCGGCATGGCCACCGAGTCACTGGCGGATTATCCAGAACTGGTGACCCTGCCCTGCTATGAATGGGAACATGTATTGGTACTCCCTCCAGGCCACCCGCTGACCCAGAAAGAGCGCATTGGACTGGATGACATCGCCCATGAGCCACTCATTACCTACCACCCAACGTTTACTGGTCGCGGCAAAATTGATCTGGCCTTTTCAACCAGGCGCCTGCAGCCTCGCATTGCACTCGAAGCCATCGATTCCGATGTGATCAAGACGTATGTGCGCCTGGGCCTCGGCATCGGCATCGTGGCAGAAATGGCTATGCGCGATGATCCCGTTGGTGACCTGGTCGTGCGACCCGTGGGGCATCTTTTCGGCCAAAGCGTTGCGCGCGTGGCGTTCAAGCGAGGCGCCTATTTGCGCAATTTTGTCTACAAGTTCGCCGAATTGCTCAGCGACCGCTTGAGCCGCGAACTGATAGCCCGCGCTATGACGGGGCATGTCAATGATTACGAACTCTGAGCAACTGCCGGAATTTCTCAAATCTCTGCATCGTTTGTCCCTTCTCCCATGACACCCACCCTCACGAGATCCCCCACCCCCACATTCCCCAGCAAACTGCCTCAGGTCGGCACCACCATTTTCACAGTCATGTCAGCGCTGGCCGCCGAGCATGACGCCGTGAATCTGGGGCAGGGGTTTCCGGACTTTGAATGTGACCCCGCCTTGATCGATGCTGTTACCCGTGCCATGAAGGCCGGTCATAACCAATACCCGCCCATGCCGGGGATTGCGGCACTGCGCGAAGCCGTTGCTGCAAAAATAAAAGCACTCCATGGTCGAGAATACTGCGCAAACACCGAAATAACCGTCACTGCAGGAGCCACGCAAGCGATCCTTACGGCCATTCTGGCCATCGTCCATGCGGGCGACGAGGTCATCGTACTTGATCCGTGCTACGACAGTTATGCTCCCAACATTCAACTGGCTGGTGGCACCGTTGTGCGGGTGGCCCTTACGCCGGGGACATTTCGCCCAGACTTTGGTTTGATTGCCGCAGCGATCACACCACGCACCCGCGCCCTTATTATCAACAGCCCCCACAATCCGAGCGCCTCCATCTGGAGCGCCGAGGATATGTTCACACTGCAGGATCTGCTGGCTTCTACCAACATTCTGCTGATCAGTGACGAAGTCTACGAACACATGGTGTTCGATGGTGCTGAGCACCAAAGCGCCGCCCGATATCCGGGCCTTGCCGCCCGCGCGTTCGTGGTATCGAGCTTTGGCAAGACTTTCCATGTCACAGGCTGGAAGGTTGGGACCGTGGCCGCACCTGCTTCGCTCACCGCCGAATTTCGCAAGGTGCACCAGTTCAACGTGTTCACCGTAAACACCCCAATGCAGCATGGACTGGCGGAGTATTTGAGAGATCCAGCACCCTATATACAACTGCCAGCTTTCTACCAGGCCAAACGCAACCTGTTCCGCCAAGGATTGGAAGGTTCTCGCTTGAAACTGCTACCCAGCACAGGCAGCTATTTCCAATGTGTGGACATTTCAGGCGTAAGCGATCTGAGTGATTCCGACTTTTGTCAATGGCTTACGCGCGAGGTGGGGGTTGCAGCGATTCCCCTGTCAGCCTTCTATGGCAATGGATTCGACCAGGGTATCGTTCGCTTTTGTTTTGCTAAAAGGGATGAAACGTTGCGTGACGCCATCGGAAGATTGCGAAAACTCTGAAACGATCGACAAGCCCGACCGGTTGCAGCAGTCTCGGGACACTCGGTTTCAATAAGCATGCTATGTATGTGATCTGTGCCACAACAGCCAACGTGCTTCCCCAAAGCAGAAACGCCCCACTCAGAGGTTGAGTGGGGCGTTGCTGGGCTGTAAGAGCCTGACGATGACCTACTTTCACACGGGAACCCGCACTATCATCGGCGCAAAGTCATTTCACTGTCCTGTTCGGGATGGGAAGGAGTGGTACCAACTTGCTATGGTCATCAGGCATAACTTGTTGTCGTGCTGCTCGTGGGAGCAACACAACGAATTCATAGAGTTTGGAATCAGATTTTTGTGTCTTTTGACTGCGTCAACTTGGCATAACAATCTTTGAGCTTCTCACACAAGCATTACTGTTTGCGCTTTGGCTATCAAAGTTATAGGGTCAAGCCGCACGAGCAATTAGTACTGGTTAGCTTAACGCATTACTGCGCTTCCACACCCAGCCTATCAACGTCCTGGTCTTGAACGACTCTTTAGGGGGCTCAAGGCCCCGGCAGATCTCATCTTGAAACGAGTTTCCCGCTTAGATGCTTTCAGCGGTTATCTCTTCCACACTTAGCTACTCGGCAATGCCACTGGCGTGACAACCGATACACCAGAGGTGTGTCCACTCCGGTCCTCTCGTACTAGGAGCAGGCTTCCTCAAATCTGCAGCGCCCACGGAAGATAGGGACCAAACTGTCTCACGACGTTTTAAACCCAGCTCACGTACCTCTTTAAATGGCGAACAGCCATACCCTTGGGACCGGCTACAGCCCCAGGATGAGATGAGCCGACATCGAGGTGCCAAACACCGCCGTCGATATGAACTCTTGGGCGGTATCAGCCTGTTATCCCCAGAGTACCTTTTATCCGTTGAGCGATGGCCCTTCCATACAGAACCACCGGATCACTATGTCCTGCTTTCGCATCTGCTCGACTTGTCAGTCTCGCAGTTAAGCACGCTTATGCCATTGCACTATCGTCACGATGTCCGACCGTAACTAGCGTACCTTCGAACTCCTCCGTTACGCTTTGGGAGGAGACCGCCCCAGTCAAACTGCCTACCATGCACTGTCCCCGATCCAGATAATGGACCTAGGTTAGAACCTCAAACACACCAGGGTGGTATTTCAACGTTGGCTCCATGAGAACTAGCGTCCTCACTTCAAAGCCTCCCACCTATCCTACACAGATCTGTTCAAAGTCCAATACAAAGCTACAGTAAAGGTTCATGGGGTCTTTCCGTCTTTCCGCGGGGAGATTGCATCATCACAAACATTTCAACTTCGCTGAGTCTCAGGAGGAGACAGTGTGGCCATCGTTACGCCATTCGTGCAGGTCGGAACTTACCCGACAAGGAATTTCGCTACCTTAGGACCGTTATAGTTACGGCCGCCGTTTACTGGGACTTCAATCAAGAGC